>JBKHJA010000041.1:0-21510 GCA_046538375.1 Candidatus Aminicenantota bacterium | reverse complement strand
AGTCTGACCTTTACGCCTGATAACTGGGATACATATCAGACAGTCACTTTAGCTGCGTCAGAAGATAGTGATGCGGATAACGGCCAGGCCACAATCCGTATCAGTGCATCTGGTGTGTCTGACAAAGATATTACAGCCACTGAGCAGGATGATGATGCATTAAACGGCAGTATATTACTGAATCTCAGTGCAACAGCAGGAACATCCGGGAATAATATCGATGTTTTGGTAGAAATATCCAATAATAATAATCAAATAAGCACTTTTGGGTTTGAGTTCATTTATGATGATTCATTTTTTAATTTTAATGGAATAGATGCAGGGTCCTTAACGCCGGATTGGCAGATCAACAGCAGTAATCCAAATTCAGGCACAATTGATCTAACAGGATTTGGAGGCACAACAATCTCATCCTCCAGCAGTGGCAGTATTGTAAAAATAATGCTCCAGGTGAAGTGCTTGTCCTTCACTTCAGACACCAAGAGTCAGATAAAAATCGAAAATTACACAGATGACTTAGAAGATGAATTTTCTCCTGAGCCCTGCACAGAAGAGTTTACTTTTAAGCCCTGTTCGGTACTAGGGGATGTTAACGATGACGGGAGTGTCACTCCTGGAGATGCCCAGAGCGCGTTCGAGATATTTCTGGGAAGATTGACTCCTGATTTCTGTCAGCAGTCCACATCAGACGCCGACTGCAATGAAAACACCACTCCAGGAGATGCTCAAGATATCTTTGAGCACTTCTTAGGAAGAATAACCCTTCCCCAGTGCTGTGCTGATTACACCGGGTCCACAGCTCTTGTTGCCCTTGATCCGTTTAGAGATGAAAAAACTGGACTTCCGCAGCTTCCACAGAAACGTAGACTTTTCCCTCTGAATACCATAGGGGAATCAGGAGAAATAGTGAAAATACCTGTGATCATGACTCGTCCCCAGGGAGTAAGCTCTTTCAGCTTTGAAATGAATTATCCGTCCGATCTTTTGGAGTTCTTGGGATTAGAAAGGAGTTCACTGACAGAAAAATTTGATTACATAAGAGGCACAGAAGAAGTGGAAGGGTCCATAAAAATTGAGGGTGAGGGCGAAATCCCCATCGCATACAATACCATGGGTTCTCTGGTGGTGGCGGTGTTCAGGGTCAGGGAAGGATTGGATGCCAGTATGCCCATCATGCTTTTTAATCTCAACAGAGACCTTTTCGGGGTGAAACCAGGTGAAGGCTCCTTTTTGAGATTGAAATACTATAAAGACAGACCTCGGTTTCTCAGCTTTGGAGAGGCGGCGGCCATGCCTGACGGAACAATAAAAGTCCCTGTCCAGGTGAGCAGTGCCTTCAACATAAAATCATGGGGAATGGATATAGAGTATTCCCAGGACAAAATGATATTCGTGGGCACCCAGAGGACGGAATTGACAGAAGATTTTACGGCCTTAGAGGAAAATGAGATAGAACTTGGAAAGGTGAGAATAGGAGGATTTAGTCTTGACGAAATCCAGAAAAAAAGAAGCGGCGCGTTGGTTGAGCTCATCTTTTCTGTAAGGGAAGAAGGAGCCTGGATCAGGATGGTTGATTTATATGATGATATCCAAAATTATCTTATCCAGAGAAAAAAAGTTTATGTTAAATAGATAAAAATGAACAAGGGAGCATAGAGCCATGCGTTCCACAATTTTCAGAATAACCGCAATACTCGTCTTTATAATTTTGATTTTCCATGGAAGCTGCAAGAGCCCTTTTACCCCGTCTGAGACGCTGCCGGTTATCTGGATAAATGTGTTTGATATATCATTCTCGTGCTCTGAGTTCGGGCCCAATCCCAGTTCTCAACTGATGAAGGTAAAAAACACGGGGCCCGATACCCTAGAATACACCATCAAGGATGATGCTGATTTTTATGATGTGGATTGGCTGGAGATCATTCCCGACAGCGGAACTTCTTCAGGGGAAGTGAAAGAGCATGAGGTTAGAGTCAATAAGACGGGGATGAGCGGCAGAGAAGAGGCCTATACAGCCAAGATCACTGTTTCCAGCCCTGAAGCTTACAACAGCCCTCAAACCGTGGATGTGAGCTTGAAAATAACCAAGGAACTTCCTCCAGAAATAGAAGTCACCCCTGCCGCGCTTTCCTTCAGCGGAAAGGAAGGATCCGTTTCAAACCCTAGTTCCAAGAGCTTAAAAATAAAAAATACGGGAGAACAAATCTTAAACTATCAGATCTCAGACGATGCGGATTGGCTGGATGTCACTCCTAAAAGCGGCAGCTCGCAGGGAGCAGAGAATACCCATACTGTATTGGTGGATATCCTGGAGCTCAGTGACGGCACTTACACAGGGACCATTACCATCACCGATTCCAAAGCCTCCAACAGCCCGCAGACAGTGGAGGTGACTCTGACCATTACCAAGAAACCACCCCCTGAGATTTGGGTGAATCCCGCTTCGCTGTCCTTCAGTGCCAAAGAAGGAGGGACAAATCCTCCGTCCCAGAACATATGGATTAGAAATGACGGGGAACAGACTCTAAACTACTCTATATCGGATGATGCCGACTGGCTGGATGTCAATCCCACCAGCGGAAGTTCTCAGGGGGAAGAAAACACCCATACCGTCTCGGTGAATATCGGTGGACTCAGCCCTGGCACCCACACTGCAGCCATAACCATCACTGATTCCAATGCTGAAAACAGCCCCCAGACAGTGAATGTCACTCTTGCTATATCAGAGCAGCCGCCTCCAGAGATTTCGGTCACACCCACATCCCTTTCCTTCAGTGCTCAGGAAGGTGGTTCAAATCCCTCTGATCAAAATATAGGGATCAGCAACAGCGGAGAACAAACTCTGAGCTACACTATATCGGACGATGCGGATTGGCTGGATGTGAACCCCACCAGCGGAAGCTCCCAGGGCGAGGAGAACAGCCATACGGTCACTGTGGATATCAAAGGCTTAAGTGAAGGGAATTACACAGGGACTATCACCATAAGCGATGGCAATGCCTCCAACAGCCCTCAGACAGTCAGCGTGACGCTGAATATAACCAAACAGCAGCCGCCTCAGATCTCGGTGACTCCCACCTCCCTTTCCTTCAGCGCTCAGGAAGGAGGGGCGAATCCTTCCTCTCAAAACATAAGGATCAGCAACAGTGGAGAGCAGACTCTAAACTACAGCATCTCGGATGATGCCAACTGGCTGGATGTGAGTCCCACCAGCGGAAGTTCCCAGGGCGAGGAGAACACTCACACCGTTTCTGTGGATATTTCGGGTTTGAGTGCGGGAACTCATAACGCCACCATCACCATAACCGACGGCAATGCTTCTAACAGCCCCCAGACAGTCAGCGTGGATCTGGATATACAAGCTCCACAGCCGCCTCAGATCTCGGTGACTCCCACCTCCCTTTCCTTCAGCGCTCAGGAAGGAGGGGCGAATCCTTCCTCTCAAAACATAAGGATCAGCAACAGTGGAGAGCAGACTCTAAACTACAGCATCTCGGATGATGCCAACTGGCTGGATGTGAGTCCCACCAGCGGAAGTTCCCAGGGCGAGGAGAACACTCACACCGTTTCTGTGGATATTTCGGGTTTGAGTGCGGGAACTCATAACGCCACCATCACCATAACCGACGGCAATGCTTCTAACAGCCCCCAGACAGTCAGCGTGACCTTACAACTGAGCGCCCCACCCACCCAGAATGAGATATCCGTTTCCTGCAGTCCGAAATCCGGTGGGACTGATACCATAGTCACTGTTACCATAAGCATCAAAGGCAATACCAGTGAGATAAAGGCTTTTGGATTAGACCTGACCTATGATTCGAACATGTTTAAATATCAAAGCTTCAACAACGGAAGCCTCACTGGAAGCTGGAGTGGAGTGGATGCCAATGAAGTCAGCGCCGGCAAAGTCAAAGTCGGAGGATGGGGTGGTACAGCTTCCATTCCCAAGGGAAGCTCCGGAAGTCTGATTGAGATAAAACTCAAGGTGACCTGCAGCGGCTGCAGCAGCGGACAAACAAGCGATATATGCATCAGCAAATTTACAGACGATATCAAGGGAATGACCACAGCACCCGGCTGCGTGACATTCACTTATCAGTAAAAAAGCTGACCTAAAGTCAACTTGGAGGGGGAACCACTCCGCGTTTCCCCTTCCAACGGTCGCCCGAACTTTGTCCGGGCCCCTGCCTCCCACAATCCATGTTTTGCTTGGTTTTATTCTTTCTCACTGAGTTGATTTGGAAAAAGAACAGGAATTTTGATATCTTATCCAGTCATTATGAAAACGGACAAAAAAATGGAAGTGGAAGCCGTCCATGATTTTAGAAATTTCCAGAAAATTGGAAGAGAGTGGAACGGACTGCTGGCTTCGTCCGAGGAGAATTCCGTGTTCCTGACTCATCAATGGTTTTGCACCTGGTGGAAGTGCTTCTCAGAAGGAAAGAGTTTACAGGTTCTTCTTTTCAAGGATGGTGCAGGGAAGCTGGTGGCCACCGCTCCCTTGATGAAGGAAAAAAATACCTTGCGTTTTATGGCCAGCAGGGAGGTCACAGATTACTGCGATTTTATCGTCTGTAAAGGAATGGCCAGGGAACTTTATGGTCATCTTATGGATTTTCTGGAAGATCGATACAGACATACAGAAAAAATAGTACTTCTGAATATAAAGTCCCGTTCTTCCACCCTGGATTTTCTTCCCCGACTGGCATCCAAATACAATTTTTCCTGCTCCTCTTATGCCTCAGAGGTGGCACCTCTGCTCGAGCTTCCCTCTTCCTATGAGGAATTCTTGAAGCTTCTGGCCAGAAAGAACCGACATGAATTACGGCGGAAAATAAGAAGAATAAATGAACTGGATGGAGTGAAAATGTTAAGAATCACAGGCCAGAAGAATTTAACCGAGGCCGTGGAATCCTTTATCCGTCTCCACCGGAAAAGCTCATCCTCCAAACAGGCTTTTTGGGAAAAGAAAGGCGTAGCTTGTTTTTTCCGTGAACTTTTATTCCAGTTTTCCTCGAAGGGATGGGTAGAAATGAATTCGCTGATGTATAAGGAAGACATCATGGCTTCTTTGATCACTTTTTTATATCAAGACCGTATTTTGTTTTACAATATTGCTTACAACACTGAGTATGCCCAATACAGCCCGGGTATATATCTTTTTGATTGGAACATAAAAAATGCTATCCTCCAGGGAAGAAAGACAGCAGACTTTCTGAGAGGAAGAGAAAAATATAAATACTATTTAGGTGCTAAAGATAGTAAAATATGCACTTTAATATTGAGACGGGAGTGAAGAGATAATGAATATTTGCGGAATCAGTTTCCACTGCTGTCCTTACTCTCTTTTAGGAGGAGATGGGACAGGAGGAATGAGCGTTTATCTAAGAGAGCTGAGCTCTTCCATCGCCAACTTTCCTGAGGTAAAAATAGATATTTTTACCCGGATCCAAACACCCAAATTAAGGGGAATAAAGAATATTTCTCCCCATGTCAGGATTATCCATGTCAAGGGAGGACCAGAGCGAGTTGTAGACCGCCGCTCTCTTTATGATTTTATCCCGGAATTTGCCGAGAATCTGGCTGGTTTTATCAGCCGAGAAAAAAGGAGATATGATGTTCTCTACTCGCATTACTGGCTTTCTGGGCTGGTGGGATGGCTGCTGAAACACAAGTATAATGTTCCCCTTGTCCATGTGTATCATACTCTCGCCTTTTTAAAGAGGAGGATGCTGGAGGTGGGAGAAGAACATCCCCAAAGATTAAAGAAAGAAGAGAATTTGTCTTTTATTGCCGATGCCATCATTTCTTCATCCGGGCGAGAAAAGAAAAATCTGGTCGATTTCTATAGAATTCCAGAATCCAAGACCAAGGTTATTTATCCCGGTGTGAACAGAAAGCTTTTTTACCCTGATTCGAGCCTTGAGGTGTTAAAGGAAATAGGCTGTACAAGAAGAAATAAAATACTCCTTTATGTGGGAAGGATCGAGCCAGTCAAGGGGCTGATGACCGTGATCGAAGCCTTTTCTGGATTAAAAGAGAGGAATCCCTCGCTTTATGAGCAGCTAAAACTGGTGGTGGTGGGAGGAGGAAGAAAAGAAGTCGATCTCCCCCGAAATAAAGAGTTCATGCGCATCAACGAAACTATGCAGAATAACAGGCTTGAGGGGAAAGTCATATTTCTGGGATCTAAGGAACAGCGAGAGCTGAAGAATTATTACTCTACGGCTGATGTGCTGGTGGTTCCTTCTGTTTATGAATCTTTTGGCCTGGTGGTTATCGAAGCTCTGGCCTGTGGAACGCCGGTGATTGTATCTCAGATCGGAGAAATGAAAACTATCGTCAAGCAGGGAAAAAACGGATTCTCTTTTCGCCCTCAAGATCCGATATCTTTGGCCCGCGCCCTGGAGCGTTTTTTCTCATCAGAAAAAAGGCTTTGGGATAGAGAGAAGATAAGTCAGAATGTGATTCAGAGATTTTCCTGGGAGCGGACAGCCAAACAGACCTTTGATTTTTTCCATGATGTTCAAAAGGAATTTCTTTGGCTACCACCAGATTTCAACGCGGTGGAAACCTTCAGCTAGCTTGAATTTTTCTCCCCCTGCCATATCTTTGGCCCGCTGACAAAGCCATCTTTCCATTTCTGCGGCAAAAGTCTTCTTTATCTGGCTTTGGTGACAATACAGAGCTTTGACTTTTAAATCAAAACTTGAGGTGATATCTGAGCGGAAATTGATGTCTTTCTCCTCACAGGCCCAGAGCCAGACTTCCTTGACCTTGTGGGGATTCAGGCCTTCTTCCACCAGGTCAGGGTAGGCCCACACATCGCGGGCGTAGGGAAAAACAGCATCCAGGACAACCTGTCCCACCACCCGGTGATCCCTGTGCCAGACATAGCGTCTGTAAGGATCAGAGGTGATAACCAGCTCCGGTCTGAACAGTCTTATGCATCTTACTATTTCTTTCCTGAATTCAGGAGTATCTTCAAGGCTTTGATCTGGATAACCAAGAAAACAGACCTCCCGGACCCCCAGGATATTGGCGGCTTCCCGCTGCTCTTTCTCCCGAATCTCTGCCAGTTTTTCTGGTTTGAGATGGGGATCATCGGTGCCTTTGTTGCCGTTTGTACAGACAATATAGACCACCGTCTTTCCCTGTCTGACCAGGTTAACCACACTCCCTGCAGCTCCGAATTCCGCATCATCAGGATGAGGGGTGATAACCAGAACATCCGCCTTTTTCTCTCTCATGGCTGAGCCTCGCTTTTTTTTTCAAGCCATTGTATAACATCTGTCTCTCTGATACAATTCGTCCTCAAATTCAATAATCATTTCCAAAACTGTGATAAAAGAGCGCATTCCAGACGCCATAAGAAATTACAGACCAGATGATTTTGACAAGCTGGTGGATTTCTGCACAAAAGTGAGTGTATTTGAACAGGAAGCCGATGAGGCGGTTTTTGCTTTTGTCATGAAGAGGCTTCTCAGGCCGCATTATTTCCCCCAGAAGGATTTGTTTTTGGCCTTGGAGAACAGGAATCTATTGGGATTTATGAATATTCTGCCAGAATCAAGGATAAACAGGGCTGTTGTGAGCTGCTTCATTCTCCCTCAGTATCAGAGGAAGGGGATAGCCTCGGTAATGTGGAAGCAATCCAGGAAGAGAATCAAGGAAATCAGGGCTGAAAAGGTACATGTGTGTGTTTTTGAGGAAAATGAAAGGGCCAAAGTTTTGTTGGAAAAATTAGATTTCTCCCCGGTTCGTCGTTTTGTTGAGCTCAGGATTAAACCTCTTAACAAGTTGAACAGAGAGTCCCCTCCGGTTCAGGTGAACATCGATCATTTAAAACCTGAAGAAGAAAGCCAACTGGCATCCATACAGAATAAATGTTTTGAAGGAAGCTGGGGTTTTTGTCCCAATACAGAACAGGAAATAAAATACTACCTCCGTTTGACTGAAACCCGTCCCCGGGATGTTATTACGGCAAGATCAAAAAAGGATAAAAAAATCATCGGCTACTGCTGGACTCAGATCAAAAAGAACGGACAAGGCCGCATCCACATGTACGGAGTCCACCCTGACCACCGGAGGCATGGTATAGGAAGATTTCTTTTTCTCGCCGGGCTTTCTTATCTCAAAAACAGAGGTGCTCAGTCTGCCCAGCTCACCGTAGATGAAAAAAACAAACCTGCCCGATCCATTTACAGTTCAATGGGATTTAAGCAGGCGGCATCACGTATTTGGTACCAGAAAAGATAATCAAGGTTTCTTCGTTTTTTTTCTTTTTTTTTTGCTGGGAAGTGGATATCATAATAGCTTCATTCATGTCCAAAATTTCTTCTCATCAAAACAAAGGAATGATTTTCCGTTGAATCAAGGTTCATGGAGAAGTATGTTTCCGGTCAGCATGATAAATCTTAAAAGGAGGTTTTGATCATATGGATAAAGGGCAAGTGTTAGCTGAAATAGCCAAGAGATTACGGATCCATTCTTTGAAAATGACCACCAAAGCCGGGTCAGGGCATCCTACCACCTGCTTATCCATGGCCGATTTAGTGGCCTGCCTGTTTTTCGATGAGATGAGATATAATCCCGGTGATCCCCAGGATTGGGCCAATGATGAATTTGTTCTCTCTAAAGGTCATGCCGCTCCTATTCTATGGGCTGCCCTGGCTGAGGCAGGGATCATTTCTGAGAGGAGGTTGATGAGTCTGCGTGAAGTGAACAGTGTTCTTGAAGGACATCCCACTCCCCGGATGAAATGGGTCAAAGCAGCCACCGGTTCTCTTGGTCAAGGACTATCTGTAGGAGTAGGCATGGCTTTAGCCATGAAATTGGCCAAGTCCAGGGCCAGAGTGTTTGTGATGATGGGAGACGGGGAATGTGCAGAAGGGGCGGTATGGGAAGCGGCCAACTCCGCTTCCTTTTTTGGACTGGATAATCTTTATGCGGTGGTGGATGTCAACAGGCTGGGCCAATCAGAAGCCACCATGCATGGACATGATCTCAAAGCGTATCAAAAAAAATTCCAAGCCTTTGGCTGGGAGGTATTTAAGATCAACGGTCACCGCATCGATCAAATTTTGGCTGCTTTTAAAAAAGCCAAGCAGTCCTCAAACCCAAAAGCGATCCTGGCCAGGACAATAAAAGGAAAAGGGGTCTCTTTTCTGGAAAATAAAAACGGCTGGCACGGCAAACCTTTAAAGGAAGATGCTGTCCGGAAAGCGCTCCAGGAAATAGGACCCATGCCAGAGGTTAATTCAAAGAAATACATAAGGAAAGCGGCCAGCAGACAGAAATTTAATCTGAAAAAAAGATATGGTTTTAAAAGAAACTCTTACCAGGAAAAAACAGCTACCAGGCGGGCTTACGGCAATGCCCTGGTGAGCCTGGGCCGCATAAACCAGGCTGTGATCGCTTTGGATGGAGATGTCAAGAATTCCACCCATGCGGAAGATTTTTTTGAGGAGTTTCCTCGAAGATCTTTTCAAACTTACATTGCTGAACAGAATATGGTGGGCATGAGTCTTGGCCTGTCTGCCAAAGGATTTATCCCTTTTGCAGCCACTTTTTCTGCCTTCCTGAGCAGGGCTCATGACCAGATCCGGATGGCATCTTATTCTTTTGCCAATATCAAATTTGTGGGATCCCATTCCGGAGTCAGCATCGGAGCCGATGGTCCTTCTCAGATGGGACTTGAAGATCTGGCTATTTTCAGGCCCATTCCAGGATGTGTGGTGCTGTATCCAGCCGATGCTTATTCAGCGGAAGGTTGTGTGGAATCATTGGCCCGGCACAGAGGACTCGGCTACCTGAGGACCACAAGGCCGGCCACTCCTCTTATTTATTCTGTTAAGGATAAATTCCCTGTAGGAGGCTCAAAGGTTTTAAAAAGAAGCAGCAAGGACCAAGCAGCGGTGATCGCAGCCGGAATTATCGTCCATGAAGCTTTGAAAGCTTATGAGGAGCTGAAACAGCAGGGAGTTATGACCAGAATCATCGATGCTTATTCCGTCCAGCCCCTGGATAAAAACATAAGGCGGGAAGTGGAAGAGGCAGGGAAAAAGGTGGTGGTGGTTGAAGACCATTACCAGGGCGGCGGCCTGGGAGAGGCAGTGGCTGCAGCTTTGGGAAAGCAAATTGCGTTCATCCACCTGGCCGTAAAGGAACTGCCCCGCTCAGGAAAGCCTGAGGAGCTGTTGGAAAAATACGGGATTAATGCTAAACACATAAAGAACGCAGTCAAAAATCTTGTCCTAGGAAAACAATCCTCATCTGTGTCAAAATGAGCTGGTTGAGAAAAAATTTTCCCAGACTCTTCCTGGGAGTTCTGTTTCTGCTCCTTATCGCAGGATTTCTGGGAAAAAGAGTTTTCCGGCTTGAGCACAGCGGGAAATCTTCTTTCCCGGATAAAGCGGTGGTCACCACCGTGTATGATGGTGATACCATCAAAGTCAAATTTGACACTGGACTTGAAAAGAGGGTCAGGCTCATCGGTATAGATGCTCCAGAGATGGAGTCTCCTGATCCTGAGAAAAAGTTTCTCGCTTATATGGCAAAAAGATTCACTTTCTTCCATCTTTACAATAAAAAAGTAACACTGACTTATGATTGGGAACTCCATGATGACTACGGGCGTCTCCTCGCCTACGTATGGAGTGGAAAAGAGGAGCTTTTCAACAAATTCATGTTGAGGGAAGGCTTTGCTTCTGCCTTTCTTCGTTTCCCCTTCAGAAAAGACTACAGAAAGGAGTTTATCCAGGCAGAAAGAGAGGCGCACCAGAACAATCGTGGAATTTGGAGGGGGGAGCCGTATCCTTCCCTCTCGGTGAGAGAAGTCAAAGACCATCTCGGGGAGATAGTTTCTGTTGTTTTCCTGTGCAGTGAAATGGATAAAGAAAGAAGATTTTTATTCCTTCGGCCGGCCCGGTCAGATTTTTGTGCTCTTATTCATGAGGAGAATGTTTCTCTTTTCCCGGATGTTCAATTTTATCAAGGAAAAACCCTGTCTGTGACCGGATTTCTGGAGAAATACAGAGGGCAGCCTCAAATCATGGTTTATTTTCCCCAGCAGATTGTTGAGATGAATTCATGAATGAAGTAAGCATCTCCATTTTCATGATAAGGGGTGAGGGATGGGGGGGTCGTCAGCACGCTAGTTTTCCCCAGCGAGGAAAATCAGCTCCCGTTCGGACTTCGCTCTCCTCTCCTGTGGAGAGGAACCATGCCCGCTCAGTCCTCACAGGGGCTTCCTCACCCCCAATCCCTCACCCTTTTCAATCCGTATATATTTATACTAATGGCAGTTTTGGAAATGTTTTCATGAATGAGAAAGCTTTGATCGGCAGGGGTCACGCTGTGATATAATCAGAGAAAAAGAGGAGGGGAAATCCAAAAAGAGGAGGTTTCAAAATGAACAGGCTTAAATTCTCGGCCATGACCTTTTTTGTGCTTTTCGTAATTCAAGCATCTTTCTCCTTTCCTGGAGAAAATTCCCTTAAAGCTCAACAAAAGGTCAATGGCTATGATGAAAGTCTCTACAAGGCCATGAAGTGGCGGTGTATCGGGCCTTACCGGGGAGGCCGGGTGACCGCAGTGGATGGCATTCCCAATCAATCTAGAACTTACTATATGGGAGCCACTGGAGGTGGTGTGTGGAAGACACAAGACGGAGGACTTCACTGGAAATGTGTATCCGATGGTTATTTCACCACCGGGTCAGTAGGAGCTATCGCTGTTTCTGAATGGGATCCCAATGTGGTCTATGTGGGAATGGGAGAAGTGCCCATGAGGGGCAACGTTTCCCACGGGGACGGCCTGTACAAATCCACTGACGGAGGGAAAACCTGGAAGAATATGGGCTTGAAGGATACCCGGCATATCTCCAGAGTGAGGATCCACCCCCGGAATTCCGATCTTGTCTATGTGGCTGCGCTCGGTCATGTCTATGGTCCGAATGAACAGAGAGGGGTTTTTAGGAGCAAAGACGGAGGAAGCACGTGGGAGAAAATCCTTTACAGAGATAATAAAACCGGAGCCGTTGATCTGATTCTGGATCCTTCCAATCCCCGCATCCTGTATGCGGCCATGTGGGAGTTTTTCCGTACACCTCACAGCCTGTCCAGCGGAGGTCCGGGAAGCGGTATCTTTAAGTCCACAGACGGAGGACAGAACTGGACTGAAATTTCCAGAAACAAAGGACTGCCCCATGGATTGCTGGGAAAAATCGGTATCACTGTCTCGCCGGCCAAGCCTGAAAGGGTGTGGGCTATCATCGAGGCTGATGAAGGCGGTGTTTTTCGTTCTGATGACGGAGGTGAAACCTGGACAAGAGTTAACAAGGAACGCCGTCTCAGACAGCGTGCTTTCTACTACACCCGCATCTACGCTGATCCTCAGGATGCAGAAACGGTTTATGTGCTCAACACAGCTTTCTACCGCTCTGTTGACGGCGGCCGTTCTTATGAATCCATTCGCGTCCCCCATGGTGATAATCATGATTTGTGGATAGACCCCAATAATTCTCAACGGATGATCAATTCCAATGACGGAGGGGCCAATGTGACGGAAAACGGAGGAGTCTCCTGGACAGCCCAGGATAACCAACCCACTGCCCAGTTTTACCACGTGATCACCGACAACCATTTCCCTTATCGGGTTTACGGAGCTCAGCAGGATAACAGCACCGTCCGCATCGCCAGCCGCACCACAGGCTGGGGAATAGACAGATCCGATTGGCATTCGGTAGGGGGAGGAGAAAGCGGTCATATCGCTCCCCGGCATGACAATCCTGATATGGTGTATGCAGGAAGTTATGGAGGACTGATCACCCGCTGGGATTATGAAACACGCCAGACACGAATTATCTCCGCTTGGCCTGAAAATCCCATGGGGTGGGGTGCAGCTGAGCTCAAATATCGTTTTCAGTGGACTGCCCCTATTCTTGTTTCCCGTTTCGATTCTGATGTCCTTTACCACGCTGCCCAAGTCCTGTTCAAGACAACCAACGAGGGTCAGAGCTGGGAAATCATCAGCCCTGACCTGACCAGAAACGACAAACAGAAACAGCAGTCCTCAGGTGGACCCATTACCAAAGACAACACCAGCGTGGAGTATTACTGCACCATATTCGCCTTGGCCGAGTCTTTCCACGACCCCGATATCCTGTGGGCAGGATCAGATGATGGACTGGTCCATATCACCAAAGATGGAGGAGAGACCTGGGAAAACATCACTCCCCGGCAAATGCCGGAATGGAGTCTGATCAGTATGATTGAACCCTCCACATTTGATGAAGGGACAGCTTACATAGCGGTGGACCGGCATGAACTGGATGATTTCGGTACTTACATTTATAAAACAGAAGATTATGGGAAATCATGGAACAAGATCACGGACGGTCTTCCTGAAAACACCTTTGTGCGGGTGGTTCGGGAAGATCCCAAAAGGGAGGGACTTCTTTATGCCGGAACCGAAACAGGAGTTTTTGTGTCTTTTGATGACGGCTCACACTGGCAGTCCCTGCAGCTCAATCTTCCGGTGGTTCCTGTTCATGACCTGGTGGTTAAAGAGGATGATCTGGTGGCGGCTACCCATGGACGGGCATTTTGGGTACTGGATGATTTAACCCCTCTTCATCAGCTAAATCCTCAGGTAGCTCAATCTGATTTCTTTCTTTTCAAGCCGCGTGATGCCTACAGGATGAGAGGAAGAAGCTTTCCTGCCCCCCATGTGGGCCAGAATCCTCCCGGTGGATCAGTCATTTATTATTATTTCAAAAAGAAACCTGAAGAAGAGGTCATGCTGGAGTTTTTAGATGGTCAGGGTAATCTTATCAAAAAATTCACCAGCAAATCGAAGGAAAAAACAACACCTTCTGATCAGGCGGATGAATGGTCCCGGAGAGGCGGCGATCAGAAAATCAAGACTGATCAGGGCATGAATCGTTTCATCTGGGATATGCGCTATCCTGATGCCCAGCGTATACCCGGAGCTGTGCTGTGGGCAGGAACCCTGAGCGGGCCGGTGGCTGTGCCCGGTGTTTATGAGGTGAGATTGTCTGTAGGCGAAAAATCTGTATCCCGAAACTGGAAGTGGAAAAAGGACCCCCGGCTTTCCACCACCCAAAAGGAGTTCCAGGAACAGTTTGATATTTTGATTAAAATCAGGGATAAATTGACCGAGGTCAACAGAGCCGTAAACCGGATAAGGTCTGTGGAGAAACAGATGGATACTCTCTTCGAAAAAGTAAAAAGTCAACCCAAAGAAAACGAGATCGTCCAGGCCGGCCAAAAGCTCAAGAAGAGACTCCATCAGATAGAGGATGTGTTGATTCAATCAAAATCTGAAAGCAGGCAGGATCCTCTCAATTATCCCATAAAGCTGGACAATAAACTCGCATCCCTGGCATCCGTGGTGGCCGCGTCTGACACCCCGCCCACAGACCAATCTTATGCTGTGTTCGAAGAACTGTGGTCAAAAGCTCATGGACAGTTGGAAGAGCTGAAATCCCTCTTCCAGAAAGACCTCCCTGCTTTCAACGCCATGGTGAAAGAAGCAGGCATTCCCGCGGTTATCATAAAATGAGGCCTATTTTGTGTAGAGTGAGGGGATAATACATACAGGCATTTTCAAGATGTACAAGAAAGTTGACCAAAGAATTATAGAGGAATTGAAAAGAATCACCGGTCCGAGGAATATTGTTTCAGAAAAAGAGAACATGGTGGATTACAGCCACGATGAATTCTCTCTTCTTGAAATAGCCCGGTCCCCAGAAGTGGTGGTCAAACCCGAGGCCGCTGATCAGGTCGCAGAAATCATGCGGTTGGCCCAAAGAGAAATGATACCTGTCACTCCCAGGGGAGGAGCCACCGGACTCTGCGGAGGATGTGTTCCTGTGCACGGGGGCATAGTCCTTTCCTTGGAAAAGATGAACAAGGTCATAGAGGTTGACACCCATAACTTGATGGCCACTGTCCAGGCAGGGGTGACTTTGATGGATTTTTACGGCACAATAGAGGAAAAGGGACTTTTCTTTCCGCCCCATCCCGGGGATGAAAGCGCCATGATAGGGGGAGTGATTGCCACCAACGCCGGAGGAGCCCGGGCGGTAAAGTATGGGGTGATCAGGAATTATGTGCGGGGATTGGAAGTGGTCCTTGCGTCCGGTTCTGTGGTCCATCTGGGCGGTAAGCTCATGAAATCGAGTACAGGATATAACCTGATGAACTTGATCATCGGTTCAGAAGGAACTCTGGGGATCATCACTGAAGCCACCATCCAGATCATGCCTTCTCCTCAGGTCATGAGGTCTTTGATCATTCCCTATTCAAACTTAAAGGATGCCATCGAGAGCGTGCCTCTTCTTCTTAAACAGAAAATCATGCCCATGGCCGTGGAATTTGTGCCCCGGGATGTTATCAAGATCACTGAGGAGTTCTTGAAAAAAAAATGGCCCTGCCAGCAGGGAGAGACTTATCTCTTGATCATTATCGACAGTGGCGGTGAGGAAGAAATAGACAGGCTGTCAGAAAAGGTGGCTGAAATCTGTATGGAAAAAGGAGCCCGGGATGTTTTTGTGGCTGATAATCCTCAAAAACAGAAACTGGTTTTGGAGATAAGAAGCCAGATTTATGAAGCCATAAAAGCGCATACCTTCGAAATCCTTGATATCACTGTTCCTCCTTCAGAAGTGGCTTCCCATGTCCAAGAAGTCCAGAGAGTCTCCCAAAAATTTGACATCTGGCTTCCCACTTTTGGTCATGCGGCTGACGGCAATGTCCATACCCATATCATGAAAGCAAGATTTGATGAGGGGCAAATCATTCCTCTTCCTGAGGAAGAATGGAAAAGAAAAGTGGACGGAGTCCGCCAAGAGCTATTCCAGGATTGTCAAAAAAGAGGAGGAGTGATTTCAGGAGAACACGGGATCGGGATGGTCAAAAAACCATTTCTTTCTCTGGTTTTGTCCAGACAGGAACTTGATCTGATGAGAGGTATAAAGAAACTTTTCGATCCTCATGGCATACTGAATCCGGGAAAGATATTTGCCAGCTGAAAATATAAAAAAATGAGGAAAACACCATGAAAATACTCATCATCGGCGGGACCCGGTTCCTCGGCTACCATATCACCAAAGGATTAATGGAAAGAGGGCATGAAATAACTCTGTTCAACCGGGGGAAGACCCCGGATGATTTCGGGGATAGAGTCCAGCGAATAAGAGGGAACAGGTATGACTATGAAAATTTCTATAAAACCTTAAAGGAAGAGAAGTTTGATGCGGTGGTGGACACCATCTCTTTTAAGGCCCAGGACAGCCAATCTGCAGTCCGTACATTCCTGGGGAATGTGGGACATTATTTACATATCAGCACAGCCGCTGTTTATGTGGTCATTAAAAATTATCCCTGTCCTCTTAAGGAAGAAGATTTTGAAGGAGAACTCTATCCTCAACCCAGAGGCGGTGATGGCTTGTGGAGCTACGGATATCATAAGAGGCAGTGCGAGGAGGTTCTAAGAAAGGCCTGGCAGAAGCATCAATTTCCGGTGACCATGTTCCGTTTCCCCATCATTATAGGGGAGAGGGACTACACCCTGAGAGCCTATTCCTATTTCCTGCGCATTCTTGATGGCCGTCCTTTGATCCTTCCTGATGGGGGATTGAATATTTTCACTCACCTTTATCAGGGAGATATCGTGCGCACCATCTGTTCTAACCTTCAAAATCCCACCTCATGGGGAAATTCCTATAACCTGGCTCAAGAAGAATATTTGACACTCAGGCTCTTTGTCCTCAAAGCGGCAGAGATTCTTAACAAGAAGGTGGAGCTGGTGGATATTCCATCAGGAATTCTGGAGAGGAGCGGGTTAGGCCTTTCTTTCTCGCCTTTTTCCATGCGCAGGCCTTTTGTTCTTGATGTTCAGAAAGCCAAGGGCGATCTGGGCTTTTCCTCCACACCTTACTCACACTGGATGGCAAAGACCGTCCATTGGTTTGTGGAAGAATACAAGGGTGATCCGCCTGAGAACTACCAGCTCAGGGAAAAAGAGCAGGAGTTTGCGGGCAGATATCAGAAGGCGGTGGCTTCCATCATTTAAAAAGTCATCATAAGGGAGAGCAAAATGACAGATTTAACCACATCTTACATGGGATTGGAACTCCGAAACCCCATCATGGTGGGAAGCAGCGATTTAACCAGCAGCACTTCAGATATCCTTCGCTGTGAGGAAGCCGGAGCAGGAGCAGTGATTTTAAAGTCCATATTCGAGGAGCAGTTCCTATTAGAAAAGAATAACCTGGATGAAGAATACAGTATCCATCCTGAAGCACTCGACTACCTGCGGGCAGGAGGACTTCTGGAGTATGCTCCGCAGAAAATGGTGGATGTGATAGAGGAAGCGAAAAAAGAAACAGAGATACCCATCATTGCCAGTATCAACTGTCAGTCTCCAAAGTTATGGCCCAGATTTGCAAAACAGCTCCAGGATGCAGGGGCTGACGGACTGGAACTCAATATATATTTTCTTCCTCTGGACCTCACCACTGCCGGTTCAGAGTACGAAGAATACCACCTTCACATTCTAAGCGAAATAAAGAGGACAGTGACCATTCCAGTATCAGTAAAACTCACTGCTCAGCTCACATCAGTGCCCCACTTAGCCGCAAGACTGGCAGACGAAGGATGCGATGCGCTTGTGCTCTTCAACTGGTTCCTGGAGCCGGATATAAATATAGAAAAACTGAAAACAAGAAACCTGATCGGGAAGGGAAATTTCCACCATTGCTTGAGATGGATCGCTCTTCTGGCGGGAAGGATCGACTGCGACCTGGCTTCATCAGGGGGGCTTAAGAATGCTGATGATGCGGTCAAACAGATTCTGGCCGGAGCTAAAGCTGTCCAGGCCTGCACTCTCTTCTACCAGAAAGGCATCCAGGTCATAAAAGATATTGAGTGTGGCCTCAGGGATTGGATGGAAAAACGTCACTTTTCCTCCATCGAAGATTTTAGAGGCGAGCTTTCTTTCAGAAAGCAGCAGTTGAGCTTCAAGGATATGGGAGAGGCCCATGCCTATTTCCGGGCTCAGTACTTAAAAGCGTACAAAAGGTTTGAATAGAAAAAAAGCCTATCAGCTTGCAGGGGAATAAAATCCTCGAAAAACATTCTCTATTAAGATAAAATTTCTAACCTGCATTATTCATAAACATGTTCAATTTGTCATGGATAAGAGGAGAAATCAGGGACATGTACTGGAAATTCAAGGGACACGTTACCGATTTTGAAAAAAATCGGTACATGTCCCGAATTTCCAGTAACGTGTCCCATGATTTCTGTATAATGCAGGTACGCCTGGATTATTCATGAATAATCCAGGCTAAATAAATGGGGAGGAAAAATGGAAAAAATCACTGAAATTTTCGTAGTCCTGGAAAATCGTCCCTCCACTCTGGGAGAATTGTGCAGCCATTTGGCGGAAAACAAAATAAACATCGAAGCCATCGGCGTTTTCCAGGATACAGCCAAACTGTATGTTAAAAACTTCAGCAAAGCCATGAAAATCTTGGACAGATTGAACTACACCACGGAGGTAAGGGATGTGCTCAAGGTGGACCTTGAGAACAGACCCGGGGCTCTGGCTGAATTGGCAAGCAAGCTGGGAAACAAAGGAGTCAATATTGAATACTGCTACGGCACTCTCAGTAAAAAAGGGGATATGGCTTCTGTTATTATCGATGTTTCAGATATAGACAAGGCATTGAAAATTTTTAAAGGCTGAAACATACGCATCTCAATCTTTTCTCTCTGCTGCTTAACATACATAAACGGGAAAAGATGCCGGTTTATTTTAAGGGAAAACCCTGTGGTTATTAAAAAAGGAGAATGACAAGATGAAAGTCCCTAAGAAAAGAAACATGTTGACCAGCTTCCCCAGGACTTTTTGGATAGCCAATCTGATGGAACTTTTTGAACGGGGTGCCTACTACGGCTTGAATTCTGTTCTGGCGGTTTATTTGGTAAAAATTCTCCATTTCAGTGAACGGTCGGTGGGACTTCTTCAAGGATTTGTCTATGCGCTGACCTATATCATGCCTATAGTGGGTGGGGCTTTGGCTGAGCGCTTAGGGTACCGCAAAATGCTGCTGGTTGCTTTTTCTCTGCTTTCTTTAGGCTATTTTGCTTCCGGGAATTTCTCTGTATATGGATTGATATTTCTTTTTCTGTTGGTAATGGCCACCGGCAGCGGTCTTTTCAAGCCCATCATCACCGGAACTGTGGCCAGAACCACAACAGAAGAAAACAGCGGCTTTGGGTTCGGTGTCTATTACTGGAGTATAAACCTGGGGGCCTTTCTTGCCCCTCTTTATGTCAGTTGGGTTAAAGGATTTAGCTGGAGATATGTTTTCTTTTCCTCATCCGCTTGGTGCTTTTTAATGCTTCTGCCCGCAGTTTTTCTGTACAGAGATCCAGAACTGGCCAGAAGCACCAAGAAAATAAGGAAAGTGCTGAGTGAAGCCCTGCTGGTCCTGCAGGATTCTCGCTTCATGCTGATGGTTGTGGTTTATTCCTGTTTCTGGATTCTTTATTTTCAAATGTTCGGATCTGTTCTCTGGTATCTTCGGGATTTCATAACCCGTTCCCCGGTGGATGAGTTCATGGCCAAGTTGGGAATCCCTTTTCATTTTGATGTGGAACATGTCACTGTCATCAATGCTGGAACCATCATTCTCCTGGTGGTCTTGGTCAGCCGGCTGGTGAAAAACATCAGGCCTCTGCCTGTTATGGCCGCCGGGATTCTGTTCGGAACAGTGGGTTTCCTTATCCTTGCTTTTACTCATAGTGCCTGGATGCTGGTGTTGGGAGTGGCTGTTTTCTCTATAGGGGAGATGACGGCCCATCCTAAATACTACAGTTATATCGGCCTGGTTGCTCCTAAGGACAGGGTTGCTGTCTACATGGGATATGCTTTTCTCTACGGTGTTATCGGCAGCTTGTTCGGAAGCAATGTGGGAGCAGTCCTTTATGAGAAAATTCTAAAACCGGTGGTCCCTCCTTCCCAGGCTGTGGCTGCCGGTCTTCCTCTTGCCCCTGAAGTTATCGGTCAGATAAAGATTTTTTGGCTGATCTTTGCTGTCCTGGGAGTGGTCTGTTTAGGAGGATTGATGCTCTATAACCGCTTCTTCTCCGAGGATACACCTGAAGCCAACAGGCGGGCCTGGAAAATCATGCTGGGTATCTATATTGCTCTTCTGGCAGGCGGCGTTTATTTCTTTGTGGTATCTGTTTTTCTTGCTCCTCAGATTCAATGGAAGACATTTGTCCAGTCTTTGATCTTGCTCGGTCTGGGGGGAGGAGGGATTTTAATAAGTTTCAGGAGGAACCCATGAAGTCTCTCACTGAATATTTGGTCTTCAACACAGAAAAAAGGCAGGCCTTTATCAACATCACTTCTCAAATTGAATCTCTGGTGCAAAAAAGCGGAGTTAAGGAAGGACTTTGCCTGGTCAACGCCATGCACATCACCGCCAGTGTTTTCATCAATGATGATGAATCAGGGCTGCATCAGGATTTTTCAGAATGGCTGGAAGGATTTGCTCCTTATCAGCCAGTGTCAAAATACAGACACAACCGGACTGGCGAAGACAATGCTGATGCTCATCTGAAGAGAACCATCATGGGAAGAGAAGTGGTGGTGGCTGTAACCAGCGGTACATTGGATTTTGGCCCCTGGGAGCAAATTTTTTACGGTGAGTTTGATGGACGGAGGCGAAAAAGAGTCCTGGTGAAAATCATCGGCGAGTAAGGCCTTACAAGGTGTCTTCGGAGCTGTGCCTGTTTTTCATACAAAGAGGGTGACATCAGCCTTCTGGGCCTGTTCGATGAAAGCGGCCACTCCCACACATTGAGCCACATCAGAGATCAATTTTTCCCGGGGAATCTCCATGACCTCCATGCTCATCTGACAGCCATAAAGTTTGACTCCCAGTTCTAGGGCGGTCTGTCTGAGTTCAACCAGGGAAGGAACACGCTTGGCTTTCATCATCTTCTTGAACATCCAGCGGCCAATCCCCCCAAAACTCATTTTGCTGGGAGAGGCCCGGTTGATATCGCCTCCGTAAAAGAACCCCAGGATCTTTCCAAAAAAGCTCTTTCCAGTCCTCACTTTTCTCTTCAGAGCCCGCAGTCCCCAAAAAGTAAAGAACATGGTGACGTCCATGTTGGATGCAGCCGCACCGGTAGCAACGGTGAAGGCTGCGAACAGCTTGTCCATATCCCCGCTGAAAACAATCATAGCCAGTTTTTTTCTTTTCTCTTTTTCCATGATCAAAGCTTCCTTGCTGACTGTTTTTTAATACGCCTTTTCCTCAGAAAAAACTTTCTTTTATAATTGTGAGTAAAGTTTTTTCAATTTTTCGGTTTTTTTATAACTAACCTGCATTATTCATGAATTCGCTAGAAACAATGTATATGAGGCAGGAAATTGGGGACATGACCCAATTTTCGAAATTGG
>JBKHJA010000040.1:0-21546 GCA_046538375.1 Candidatus Aminicenantota bacterium | reverse complement strand
CTTCAATGGTCGCTTCAGCCATCCCCAAACAACTTTTTACCCCGGAAAAAAAGATGCTTACCTTCGGGGGTGAAATTTGTATTTTTGATGAAACGTGCTATCATAAATAGCCCGTATTTTAGAAAAAACTATGAAAATCACCAGAAGAGAAAAGTCGCTGATCATCCTTGCTGTCATCGTTGTGCTGGTGGTGGGTGGAATAGCCCTCAAGAATATTCTGCTCCACCAGATAAAGAAAAAAATTCAATCCAGTATAGGTTATACCCACCTTCACCTCTCTTTCTTCCCCCCTTCTCTGGTTTTAGAGGAAGCCCGCTTCCGCTCTCCTACTCCTTTTCTGTCGGCTGATAAAATCGTGGTGAGGATATCTTACAGAGCTCTTTTAAGTGAAGAAAAGCCCTTGAACGTGGTCATCCATCATCCGGTGATCAGAATTTATCCTTCCTCTGCAACACAGGAGAAAGGAAGATTTTCGTATTCTCTGCCTTTCGACGTAGAAAAAGGCTTGATAAAGGAAGGGGAATTTTATTTTTGGGGGAAGGACCGTTGGTTTCAAGCCAAAGGCGTGAATGCCCTGCTCAGACAGAAAAGAGATAAATTTTCTCTTAAAGCCCGAGCAGAAGAGAGCCTTCTGTATTTGGCTTCAGCGGGAGAGCAGATCAAAGGGAAACTGGATCTTTTTTTGAACGGCCAGGGAAGAGAGATGGATGTAGAGAAGCTGTCCTTCACCGGCCCTGATCTTATCCTCAAAGCCGAAGGCAGCCTGGTTGATCCGTTTGACCCTGAGCTGCGGCTCAAGACCTATCTCAACATACAGACTCCACTTTTG
The DNA here is from genome assembly GCA_046538375.1 of Candidatus Aminicenantota bacterium. Classification (GTDB taxonomy): domain Bacteria; phylum Acidobacteriota; class Aminicenantia; order Aminicenantales; family Aminicenantaceae; genus JBKHJA01. The sequence goes on along the minus strand of JBKHJA010000040.1, from coordinate 20,717 downwards.
GCCAGGCTGATCGACCTTCCGTTTGACTGGGAGGGCAAAGCAGAAGCAAGGGGAAGAATGGTCAGGGATAAAGGGAGCATAGCGTTCAGAGGCGGTTTTTCATCCCCGGAGCTTATCTGGAACCAGGTCACCATGGGGAAAGCCACGGGAAAAATCGTGTATGGAGAAAAAACAGGGGGCACAGTGGAGGTGGGCATCCAGAAGAAAGCCTCATCTCCACAGTGGGCCAGAATTCATTTTAAAAAAGGGAGAGTCTGGGGAGATGTGCGCAGGTTTCATCTTGAACCCATCATGAATCATGTCTCATTCCCCTGGCCTGTGTCCTCTCCGGTATGGGGTAATTTTGTGATTGAAGAAGGAAATCTGAGGGTGGATGGAGAATTCAGGGATGGAAAAAAGGAGAGGCCGGCAGAAAAATTTTTCCTGGAAGGGCCAGCAAATTTCCATTTGAAAAGTGATGGAGAATTTTCCTTCTCCTCAAAGGACCTCACCTCAGATTTTGCCCGTATAAGCATCCAGGGTAGGGTAAACACCAAGAAGACCCTGGATATCCGCATAAATGGAGAGGTCAAAGATCTCAGCAGAGCCCGGCGGTTCACCTCCATAATCCTTTCCCGGGATTTTAACTTCCCGGAGACAAGGGGAAAGGGACAGGCTGGGCTTCGAGTTTTTGGTGATTATCAAAATCCACAGGTGGAGTCGGACTTCGCTTTATCCCCCGGAGGATTCGATGAATTTGAAGCTCACTCCGTCAAGGGCAGAGCCAAGATCATGGATGGGCATTTTTTTGGGTGGTTCGATGTTGATGATCCTTTTCTCAAAGGAAAGATCGATCTTCATTCTGGCCCAGAAATGCTCACCGCAGCTATCCAGGTGGAGCGGGGAAGAGCGGAGAAAATTTTTCCCGCCCTAAATATCAGGCTTCCCTTGCGGGGAGAAGCCTCAGGCGATTTTGGGTTTCAACAAAAAGGAGAAGAGAGTCAGGTCAAGGGAAAATTTTCGAGCCCGCAGCTAAGATACGCAGACCAGAAGCTCAAAGACTTGAGTGGAGAAATCTTCTGGGACCAGCACAGCCTGGCTTTTTCTGACCTTGAATTTCAGCTCTACCAGGGAAGAATAAAGGGGAATCTTTCCACCAGTTTTTCAGGTCATGAATTTGCCGTCCATATTTCCGCAGAGGGGATTGACCTTGGTTCTGTTCATCCCGCCATCAAAGGGTCACTCGGATTCAAGCTGCAGGGAAAGGGCATATTCGGCCAGGATTGGGCTTCCGGTCCGTTTGAAATCAAGGATATGGAGTTAAATCCTCTAAAAGGAACAGCCATCAAAGGCAAAGCCAGAGCGGGATATTCGTCAGAAGAAATTTCTTTGGAATTGGATGGGAATGTCCTGCCTGGAGAAAATCAGGTCAAAGTGTCCTTTAACTATCCTTTCACAGAAGAATATCTTTCTGCTGAGATAAAAGGGGCTTTCCACAACCTCGATCTCATCCTTCCCTGGAGGGGAGCTGAAGGGAACATCAATTATCTGACAGAGATAAAAGGTCCCCCCAATTCACTCCAGCTTAAAGGAGTGGTGGACTTCAGCGGCAATCTTCTCCCCCTTCCTCGGTTTGCCCATGCTCTTCATGATTATTCGGGGCTGCTTTTTGTGGAGAACAGCGAGGTCACTCTCCGTTCGCTTAAGGCCAAGTTGGGAGGAGGGGATATTCAGGGATCTGGAGAAATAAAGCTGGGAAAAGGGGGAGTGGAGAAGGTCAACATCAAAGTGGAGGGAAAGAACCTTCTTCTTTCACCGCTGGAGAGAACCAGAGTCCTGGCCGGCGGAACCCTTAACCTGATCAAAGACCCCCAGCGCTTTCTTCTAGACGGAGAATTCTCCATCCAGAAACTTTCCTGGAGGCGCGAACTGGGAGAGGAAATTGTTTTTTATTCCAGCCCTTACTACCGGAGCAGCAAAGAGCCTGGTTTTTTTGAGGATTTGTCTTTGAACCTCCGCTTTAAAGCCGACCAGAATGCCTGGATGGAAAACTCTTTGGGGAGGATAAGAACGCGGTTTGATCTGACTGTGGTGGGCAGTGTGAATGCTCCTGTGCTGCTGGGAGACATTGAGGCTGTGGAGGGGAACGTTTATTTTCAAGACAGAAAATTCAAGGTGTTAAGGGGGGTGGTGAGTTTTTTTAATCCTTCTGTGATGGAACCCTATTTGAATTTTAAAGGAGAAACCTACATCAAGAACTACCGGGTCACCTTTTCTCTGACCGGATTCATCGATCATCTCAATCCAGAATTCAATTCCTCGCCTCCTCTTCCTCCAGAAGATGTTCTGGCCCTTCTGACCATGGGTGAAGCTTTCAAGAGAACGTATTCTTATGAGAAAAGCACGCAATTGAGCACCGCCTCACTCCTCTCTTTTCAGATCTCAGAGGAAGCTAAAAAAAGAGCCCAGAGTCTGTTCCGTCTGGACAGGTTCAGGATTGATCCTTTTATCCTGGGCTCTTCGGCCGAGATGACAGCCCGTCTGACCTTGGGAAAGAAGATATCTAGAGACTTTTTCATCCTTTACTCCACAAACTTGACCACCCAGAGAGAAGAACTGGCGAGATTAGAATGGGAACTCATCGATGATTTTTCGGTGGTGGGAATTCGGGATGAGAGAGGCAGATTGAGCATTGATGTTAAAATTCATAAAAGATTTTAAACTTCAGGTGAGAGGGCTAAAAGCAGACTGCATGCTTCTGGTGGGCAGCACTCTTCTCTTATGTGTGGGATTGTCTTTTTCCCAGACTCCATTGTCTCCTCCTGTGATCAAAAAAGTCACTGTGGAGGTTGAGGGTCAGCCGGATGGAGAAGAGATGGCTCGGTTGATTCCATTGAAGGAGGGAGAATCATTCTCTTTGAACAGGATAACAGAAAGCATCAAAAAGCTCTACAAGACAGGACTTTTCTCAGATATACAGGTGGCCAAGGAAGGAAAAAGAGAAGTTCACCTGATTTTCCGCCTGACCAAGAGATTTTTTACACGAAAAATTTACTTTTTGAGCAAGGAGCGTATTTCTCAAAACAAGCTTAAACAAGAACTGGATTCTGTCCGAGAAGGCATTCCCTTTTCCGAAAAGAAATTGAGTCGTGCTGTGGAGGAACTTGAAGACATTTTGGAGGAGGAAGGTTATTTTAATCCTCGAGTCCGCAGCTATGCGGAAAAAGATTTCAAAACATCTTCGGTGAATGTCTTTTTTGAAATTGATCGCCTGAAAAGGTTTGAAGTCAAAAAAATTGAAATTTCGGGACCATCTATCCTGCCTGAGTCTGAATTGAAAAAGGCCATCAAAACAAAGGAGGGAAACCTCTTTGTGCCCTCTGTTCTGGAGAAAGATGTGGTCAGAATCAAGGATATGTACCGGTCCTTGGAGTATCCCAGGGCAGAGGTCAACATCAAGTCCTTGGATTTTGACCAGAAGGAAGAGCGCGTCTCTGTGGTGTTGGAGGTCGCTCCCCATCAGCGGACAGAGATTGTGGTCAGAGGGGCTGATGTGCCTTCCGGCCTCCTTGGGCCCATCTGGGAGGAGCGAATTTTTGAAGAATGGGGGCTGGCTGAAGGAAAAGCCAAAATTATAAATTATTTGCGGGAGAAAGGCTTCCTTTTTACAAATGTCCGTGCCCATATGGAGAGAAGAGAAAATGCGATCCGGGTGGTGTACATGGTCAGTCCAGGAAAGAAATACACCATCGAAGATCTTTCTTTTCAGGGAATGAAATATTTTACACCTTCCCGGATGAAGAGAGAGCTGGGGATAAAAGAAAAGATTCCTTTGGTGGGTTGGATCAGCGGTCGAAGGCTGTTTGAGCTGCCCCGGGATATAGAAGCCCTTTATGAGAGGCACGGATTTTCTGAGGCCAGGGTGGACTTGAATTTTATCCGTGAAGATAAAAAGGTCCAGGCTCTTTTTTATATCCAGGAAGGACCCCAAAAGAAAATCGAGAGCATCTCCTTTCAAGGCCTCCGTCTGTTCAAGCCGGAGAAGCTTCGGGGACAGATTCAAAGCTTTTCAAAGGGCCCTTTTTTCAGGCCCAACATTCAGAAAGACGTGGAGAGGCTGGAAGGCTTTTATCTGGATCAAGGAGTGAGAGGGACCGAGATCGAGGCAGAAGTGAAAGAAAGGGGAGAAAACCTTTATTCGGTAGTTTTTAACATCCAGGAAGGAGAGAGAGTCAGGATTGAGGAAATCATCATCACTGGAAATATTGTTACCAAAAGAGGAATTATTCTTCGAGAACTGCGCATAAAAGAGGGTGATTATGCCCGCTATGAATCCATCCGGGAGACCAAAACAAGATTGGAAAAATTGGGCATTTTTACCGAGGTGGATATCGAAGAGATCCAGATGTCACCGGGAAGGGAGAACTTGATCGTAAATGTCAGAGAGGGAGCTCAGAATTACATAGGGTTAGGAGTTGGTGTGGAGACAAAAAATGAGCCCCAGACATTTGCTGTCTGGAATAACGTGATAAGACCCAGAGCGACCGCTGAGTTTATTAGAGGCAATATGTTCGGCCAGGCCATCCAGCTCAGCGTGGTGGGGCAGTTCAGCCTCAAAGAGAAAAGAGGCGTGATTTCCTGGGAACAGCCCTACTTTTTCGGGCTTCCCTGGCAGACTTACCTGAATGCTTGGCTGGAGAGGGAAGAGAGGAAAAGCTTTAGCTTCGACCGAAGAGGGATCAGCTTGACCGCCATTAAATCCATTTCTGAAGACAAGACTTTTTTGGGCACTCTCCGATGGGCAAGGACCACTCTCTTCAACCTCCAGATCGCTGAGTCAGAAATAGACCGCAAGTATTTCCCCTTTTCTGCCTCTTCTGTTTCAGGAAGTTTTATCTGGGAAGGGAGGGATGATCCTTTTAATCCGGAGAAAGGATTCTTTTTCAGCTTTGTGCTGGAATGGGCTTATCCTTTTTTTACGTCCGAATCTGATTTTTTAAAAAATTTCATAAAGTACCAAAATTTTCTCCCTGTGCTGCCCGGTGTCACCTTCAGCTCCACCTTCCGTTTGGGGCTGGGGGAAGGGAAAATGCCCATTCATGAGAGGTTTTTTGGCGGAGGAAGCAATTCCTTCCGCGGAGAGGAATTCGACGAGCTGGGACCCAAGGACCCAGATTCTCAAAATCCGATTGGAGGCAAAGCCCTGCTGTTGTTGAATTTCGAGCTGACCTTTCCTCTTCTTTCCACCTTCCCTGATTTGTCCGGCGCTGTATTCTATGATAAGGGGAATGTTTTCGCCAACAGAAAGCAGCTCAGCGTGGCTTCACTCCAGGATGCACTGGGAGTTGGTCTTCGTTACCGGACTCCGCTGGGGCCCATCCGGCTTGAACTCGGTTGGAATATGGATGCCCCTGAAGGAGAAAAGAAGGTTTTGGCTTTTATCACCATCGGCAATGTCTTTTAGGTCTCGTTCACCCGGAAAGCCCATGAGGCGTTTTTTTGGGGGGCGTGTTTTGACTTTGTTCTTCCTGGCTGGATGCGTATCTTCTTCGCTTTTAGGCCAGCCGGAAACAGTGGATCGAGTGGTGGCTGTGGTCAACGAGCGGGTGATAACTCTAACCGATATCAGGGTGGTGAGGGCCTTTGGACTGCACCAGCCTCAGACCAGAGGACAACAGGAAGTGTCTCCTTCCTCTGTTCTTAAGCAGTTGATTGATCAGAAACTGGTCATCCAGCTTTCTGGCGGCGAAGTAAAAGCGGAAAAAGAAGAGGTCAATACATTCCTGAAAAGAGTCAGGAATCAAATGGGCGAAGAGCAGGTTAAGAAAAAACTCGAAGAGTTCGGGTTCACCTTGGATGATCTGAAGGAATATATCCGTGAAAAAATTCTTTTCCAAAAACTCATATCTGAAAAATTCGGGCGTTCAGTGGTGGTGAACCTGGATGAAATTGAGGATTATTATAGGGAAATTTATATTCCATCTCAAAAGGAGAAAGGACTCCAGCCCCAGCCCATGATAGAAATCCTTCAGGAAATCGAGTCAAGAATCCAGGAAAAGAAGGTGGAGAGACAGGTGGAGGAATGGATTGACAATTTGAAAAACCAGGCTGAGATCCAGATTAAAGTGGAGAATTTGGATGACTATTTCAAAAAAGGAAGTGAACATGGACAAAACGGCTTTTCTGTTTCCCGGCCAGGGCTCTCAAGTTGTGGGTATGGGCAGGGATTTTTACCAGCGGTTCTCAATGGCCCGGGAGATTTTTACCAGGGCGGATAAGGCGCTTGGCTTTTCCGTTTCCGGTCTCTGTTTTGAGGGGCCGGAAGAGAAGTTGAAGCTCACTCAAAATACTCAGCCCGCCCTGCTCACAGTCAGCTACATCGCCTACACCCTTCTGGGAAAAGAACCGAACATCGCAGCCGGACACAGCCTGGGAGAGTATTCGGCCCTGGTGGCTGCTGGGTGTCTGGAATTTGAGGAAGCCCTGATTCTGGTTCACAAAAGAGGGAAATACATGCAGGAAGCTGTTCCGGTGGGAGTGGGAGCCATGGCTGCGGTCTTGGGTGTTGATTACTCCAGGGTGGAAAAAGTGTTGGCCCAGGTCCAAGGGGGAGTGGTGGAGATAGCCAACTGGAACAGCCAGGAACAGATTGTTATTGCGGGACACCGACAGGCGGTCAAAAAAGCTCTGGAGAAGATAAATCCTCCTCGATCTGTCATCCTGCCGGTGAGTGCCCCTTTTCACTGTCAGTTGATGGACAGCGCTCAGAAGAAGCTCTCTTGTGACCTGGATCAGTCAGAATTTAAGGACCTTAAATTTCCTGTGGTCACCAATGTGGAGGCAAAGATCATTCATAAAGGGCATGAAGCCAGAGATGCCTTGAAGAAACAGGTGACTCATCCAGTTCTGTGGTATAAAACCATGGAGGTTATGAGAGAAGAAAGAGTGGGATTATTTTTGGAACTGGGATCTGGTAAAGTTCTTTCCAGCCTGATAAAAAGGATCAGCCGCAGCTGGAAAGAGTCTCCCCGTGTTTTGAATATCCAAAATTGTGAAGAACTGGAGAAGGTGAATCAAACATTCTCAGCCGCGCTTTGAGAGTATCTGCCGGCCGTATCTGACATAGTATTCACCGGCGGATAAAAGGGCTGCAGCTATCACTATCCACAGCCCTACCTGAGAAAGAAAATACAGGCTTTTCAGGTGCTTTTCTCCTAAAATCAGGAGGCAGATGGTCACTGCCTCTGAAATCATTTTGATCTTACCCAAGGCCGAGGCAGGAATGTTGACGCCTTGGGAAGAGGCGATGGCTCTGAATCCTGAAACGGCTATCTCTCTGCCGATGATAATCACCACCATCCAGGCAGAAACAGCTCCCAGTTCCACCAGGCAAATAAAGGCAGAAGCCACCAGCAGTTTATCGGCTACAGGGTCTAGGAGTTTGCCGTAGACGGTGGTCTGTCTTCGCCGCCTCGCCCAGAATCCATCCAGCATATCGGTGAGAGCGGCCAAGAGAAAGATAACAAAAGCCACCCATTCTTTTCCCCGGAATGAAGAGAGAAGCACGGCCACCAGGGCAGGGATGGAGAGTATTCTCAACGCAGTGAGCAGATTGGGCCCATTCATTTTTAGGCAGAATACTATAGCCGGGTTTTGTTGTCAACGGAATGGATGAGAGTGCTCATTTCCGTTTCCGTGAAGGGGTGAGGGATGGGGGTCGTCAGCACGCTAATTTTCCCCAGCGAGGAAAATTAGCTCCCGTTCGGATTTCGCTCTCCTCTCCTTCGGAAAGGAACCATGCCCGCTCAATCCTCACAGGGGCTTCCTCACCCCCATCCCTCACCCTTTCCAATCAGGATATTTATGATCATTGTGGTTTGAGAAATGATTTTGGTGGAAGTTTCCCCTGGATGTTGAAAAAAACGCAGCGGATAAGTATAGTGATGAAAGGGAAATGTCTTCGAATAACTCTGTGACTCCGATGATGGAGCAGTACTTCCGGATCAAAAAGAAACATGAGGATGCGCTTTTGTTTTTCCGGCTGGGAGATTTTTACGAGATGTTCTACCAGGATGCAAAAGTTGCCTCTTCTGTACTGGACATAGCCCTCACTTCCCGTCAGAAAGTCCCCATGTGCGGTGTTCCCTACCATGCGGCCAACTCTTACTTGGCCAAGCTTCTCCGGCACGGCCACAAGGTGGCGATCTGTGAGCAGGTGGAGGACCCTAAACAGGCCCGGGGAGTGGTCAAAAGGGATGTGGTCAAAGTTTTGACTCCAGGGACAGCGGTGGAGGTGGACATCGAAGAGGCCAAGGAGAACAATTTTATCGCCAGCCTCTGTTTGAGAGAAGACGACTGGGGGCTTGCGGTTATTGATCTGGCCTCCGGTCAGATGAGGACCTTTCAAAGCGGTTCTCAGCAGAGGCGGCTGCTGTCCGATGAGATTTTCAGGATTGCCCCCAAGGAAGTGATATTTCCAGCCGAACAGGAAAGCCAGTTGAATCAAATCCTTGACAAAAACAACATGTCTTCGATGCTGAAAAGCCCGGTGGAAGATTGGGCTTTTGATCTATCTCATGCCCGAAACTTTTTGCTCTCTCATTTCCGGGTCAAGTCTTTGGCCGGGTTTGATCTTGCTGATAAGACTTTGGCGGTGGCCGCCGGAGGGGCTCTCCTGTATTATCTCAAGAAAGTGAGAAAGGATTCGCTGACCCTGATTCACAGCCTCTCTTATGTTCACTCCAGCGATCATATGATCCTGGATGCCACCACCATAAAAAACCTGGAGCTTATCAGAAATCTCAGGGATGGACGGGTGAAGGATTCTCTTTTGGATATCGCGGACTTCACAGTCACCTCCATGGGGGGGAGACGGATCAAGTCCTGGCTGCTGCAGCCTCTGGTGGATTGTTCTTCGATAAACCAGCGGTTGGAGGCTGTGGAAGAATTTCTCACTCATACCATAGAGCGCCATGAAACAAGGGAAAACCTGAGAGAAATATCTGATTTAGAACGGATCAGCGGAAAAATCTCTTTGGCTGCGGCCCATCCCAGGGATCTTCTTTCGCTGAAGAATTCCCTGCGGCCGCTTCCCAAGCTCCAATCGGTGATTGCCGCCTTCTCTTCGCCGATGATAAAACGGATTCAGAAGGGATGGGATAACGCCGAGGACATAGCGGATCTCATAGAGAAAGCCATCATGGAAGAACCGGCCTTCCTGCTCACCGAGGGAGGGATTATCAAACAGGGCTACCACAAAGAGCTGGATGAGCTGAGGAAAGTGAGCCGTTCAGGAAAGACTTTCATCACTCAACTGGAGAAAAGGGAAAAGGAAAAAACAGGAATATCCTCTCTTAAGGTTCGATACAACAAGGTTTTTGGCTACTATATCGAAGTGACCAAGCCCAATTTGTCTTCAGTTCCTGATCATTATGTCCGCAAACAGACCCTGGTGAATTCTGAAAGATTCATTACACCTGAGCTTAAAGAACATGAAGAGAAAGTTCTCCATGCTGAGGAGCGGATAGCGGAGCTGGAGCATGATTTGTTTGTTAAGATCCGGAGTCAGATTTCTGAGGAGAATGCCCGGCTCCAGAAGATCGCCTCCCATGTGGCTGACCTGGATGCGTTATCCTGCCTGGCCGAACTGGCATCCCAGCGGAATTACAGCCGGCCTGAAGTCAACTCCGGCCACAGGATAGAGATCGAAGAAGGCCGCCATCCTATCATAGAAGTCACCCAGGATGATCCCTTTGTTCCCAATGATACCTACACAGACAGAGAAGAGGACCAAATCTTGATGGTCACCGGGCCCAACATGGGAGGAAAATCGACCTACCTGCGGCAGGTGGCTCTGATCTGCATTATGGCCCAGATGGGAAGCTTCGTCCCGGCCAAAAAGGCAGCCGTTGGGGTTGTGGACCGCATTTTTACCCGGATTGGAGCCATGGATTTCTTGAGCATGGGCCAGTCCACTTTTATGGTGGAGATGCTGGAGACTGCCAATATTTTGAACAATGCCACCTCCCGCAGCTTGATTCTCCTCGATGAAATCGGACGGGGAACATCCACTTTCGATGGTCTCAGCATTGCCTGGGCGGTGGCGGAATATCTCCATGAGAAGGAGGAGAAAAGACCCAAAACCCTGTTTGCTACCCATTATCATGAGCTGACTGAACTGGCCCTGACTTTGAATAGAATCAAAAACTATCACGTGGCGGTCAAGGAATGGAAAGAGGACGTTGTGTTCTTGAGAAAGATTTCTCCTGGACCATCAGATCAAAGCTATGGCATTCATGTGGCCAAATTGGCCGGGATTCCCCGGGAGGTGATAGAAAGAGCCAAGGAGATTCTTTTCAACCTGGAAAAGAAAGAACTGGACGATACAGGACTTCCCAGGATCGCCTATCGCTCTTCCAAAAAAAGAGATAAGAACCAGCTCCTTTTGTTCAAGGAGGATAGAAAAAGAGATGTTTTCGACGGCATCATCCAGGAGATCGAGAAATGCGATGTTTCTTCGCTGACCCCTTTGGAAGCCTTGAACCTTCTCAGCCAGATTAAAGAGAGGATAAAAAGAGAAAAATAACGATCGGCTGTTATACCCCGCTTTCCTTCTGTAACTTTACTTTTAGTTATAAAAAATGAAAAAAAGCCGAAAAACTTGACTGAGAGTAAAATCTTTTTATTCTTTATCTAAATCAAATTCGTTTTCGTTTTCTTCTTCCTCGAAGGATTCTTCAAGGGAAAGGTTTTCTTCATACGGGGATTCTCCTTCTTCTTTCTTGCGGTTGTCCATGGCCATCTGGAACTCTTCTTTGTCTTCATAACGTCTGATGTAGTTGGAAGCGGCATCACTGTAGAAGAGTTCCAGGTAATCGTCCTCAATCAAGCAGAATACGGATACGGAGTGTCCGGATTGGAGGTCCCCCACTGTTTCCTTGATTTCACCTGCTTTTTTCAGGGCGTCAAGGGTCAGCCAACTGGATACTTCTAATTCTTCCATCGGATTCTCACTTCAATAAATAACAATTTATATCCACTTGTCAAGGGGGAGACAGGAAAGTTTTTTTAATACTCCACCGAGGGCTTGGAAACGCTCAACGCATGCTTTCTTTTCTTGACATATCGAGGCATGAATATTTTAATAGATGAGAGGTAAAAATGAAGTGGGACAAACTGACTGTGATGTCTCAACAAGCGTTCCAGCTGGCCCAGTCTAAAGCCCAGGAATGGGGCCATCAGGAGCTGACCCCGGAGCATCTGCTGTGGGCCTTTTTGAGTCAGGAAGAGAATGTGGTTCTCTCTATTCTGGCCAAAATAGGAGCCGATTCATCCCCGATTCGGAGAGCACTGGAAGAAGCTTTGGGCAGACTGCCCCAGGTCAAAGGTGGAGAAGAGGTCTATCTCTCCTCTTCGTTGAGGCGCATAATGAACGGAGCTCAGCAGGAGGCTGACCAGCTCAAAGACGAGTACATATCCACAGAACACCTTTTTCTCTCCCTTCTGAAAGAGGAATCTTCAGAGGCCAGCAGGATTTTGAGGGAGAACGGCGTAAACCAGGATGCGGTGTTGAAAGCGCTGAGAGATATCCGGGGCACCCAGAGGATCACTGACCCTCAGCCTGAAGGCAAGTACCAGGTCCTTCAGCGTTATGCCCGAGATATCACAGCCCTGGCCAGGCAGGGGAAACTGGACCCGGTGATAGGCCGGGAGGATGAGATCAGAAGGGTGATCCAGGTTCTTTCGCGGAGAACAAAGAACAATCCGGTGTTGATCGGTGAGGCAGGAGTGGGGAAAACCGCCATCGTGGAAGGACTGGCCCAGAGGATTGCCAACGGGGATGTTCCTCAACCGTTGAAAAACAAGAGGCTGATCGCTATGGATATCGGCGCCTTGATCGCTGGCTCAAAGTACAGAGGTGAGTTCGAGGACAGGCTCAAGGCGGTGCTTAGGGAAATAAAAGAAGCGGAGGGAGAAGTCATCCTGTTTATCGATGAGCTTCATACCATAATCGGTGCCGGAGCTGCCGAAGGAGCTGTTGATGCCTCCAACATGCTCAAACCTCCCCTGTCCAGAGGAGAGCTTCGCTGTGTGGGAGCCACCACCCTGAATGAGTATAAAAAGCATATAGAAAAAGACGCTGCTCTGGAGAGAAGATTCCAGCAGGTCTATGTGGGGGAGCCCTCTGTGGAAGAGACCATCTCCATCCTGAGGGGATTGAAAGAAAAATACGAAGTCCATCATGGAGTTAAAATCAAGGATTCTGCCCTTATAGCAGCCACCACCCTTTCCAACCGCTATATCACCGACCGTTATCTTCCTGACAAAGCCATTGATTTGATCGATGAGGCGGCTTCCCGTATCCGGATTGAAATAGACAGCATGCCCCAGGAGATCGATGAGCTGGAGAGAAGGATCACCCAACTGGAGATTGAAAGACAGGCTTTGAAAAAAGAGAAAGAAAAGGGTGCCAAAGAAAAACTGCAGAACCTGAACAAGGAACTTGAAGATCTGAAGGAAAAAAGCCATTCTCTCAGAGCCCGCTGGCAGAAAGAAAAAGAACTGATCGATACCATGAATAAATTGAAAGAAGAGACAGATTCACTCAAGATCGAAGAGCAGAATGCCGAAAGAGAGGGTAATCTGGAGAGAGTGGCTCAAATCAGGTACGGAAAATTGACCGAGATTCAGAAAAAAATAGAGGAAGCAGGGAAGAAATTGTCCGGGATACAAAAGAAGGGCAAGATGCTGAAAGAGGAAGTGGATGAGGAAGATGTGGCCGAGATTGTCTCCAAATGGACAGGAATTCCTGTCTCCAAGATGCTGGAAGGAGAGGTGGAAAAACTGGTAAACATGGAGGTCAACCTGGCCAAAAGGGTCAAGGGGCAGGATCAGGCCATAAGAGCGGTCTCTGATACCATAAGGCGTGCCCGGGCAGGAATCCAGGACGCCTCCCGTCCTCTGGGCTCTTTTATCTTTCTTGGTCCGACCGGGGTGGGCAAGACCGAATTGGCACGCGCTCTGGCTGAGTTTCTTTTCGACGACGAGCGGGCCATGGTCAGGCTGGATATGTCTGAATACATGGAAAAACACACTGTCTCCCGGTTGATAGGCGCTCCCCCCGGGTATGTGGGCTATGAGGAGGGAGGACAGCTCACAGAATCCATAAAGAGGCGTCCCTACTCCATCATTCTCCTGGATGAGATAGAAAAAGCCCATCCTGATGTGTTCAATATTCTTCTCCAGATTTTAGATGACGGCCGGCTGACAGATGGGAAGGGAAGGACAGTGGATTTCAGGAATACCATCATCATCATGACCTCCAACATGGGAAGCCAGGTGATCAAAGAGCTCAGTGGAGATTATGATAAGATGGAAAAAGAGGTGAAAGGCATCCTGGAGAAGAACTTCCGGCCCGAATTCTTAAACAGGATTGACGAGACAATCATTTTCAGGCCTCTCTCTGAGCAGGTCCTTGTTGAAATCGTGGATTTGCAGCTGGCCCAGTTGAGAAAAAGACTTCAGGAGAAGAAGATCCAGATCGAGGTCAGCCCTGAAGCGAGAAAAGTGCTGGCCGAGAGAGGGTATGATCCTGTCTACGGGGCCCGCCCGCTCAAAAGGACCATACAGCGGGATATTCAGAATCCTTTGGCCTTGAAGATTTTAGAAGGGGAATACAGCGAGGGAGACAGGGTGAGGGTGGACGTGGATGAGAAGAAAGAATTTGTTTTCCACAAATCAAAAAAATAGAATCAACGGATAAGGAGAAAAAAATATGAAAGAAGAAGTCAATAAGGCCATCGACGAGCTCAGGCCTCATCTCAAGGCAGATGGCGGCGACGTGGAGCTTGTGGAGGTGAGCGAGGATGGGGTGGTTAAAGTGCGCCTGTTGGGTGCGTGCGAAGGCTGCCCCATGAGAGAGCTGACTTTAACTCAGGGCATAACCCGGTTTATCAAGAAAAAGGTGCCTGAAGTTAAAGAAGTTCAGGCTGTTTGAACTCTTTAACCAAAAAGCACAAAATCGAAGGAGGCAGGGATGAAGAGAGAAAAATCATTTTTATCTATCCTCATGTTTCTGGTTTTTTCAAGTTCCTTAGCTCTGGCTAACGGCTTGAATCTGAACAGTCTGGGTTCGCGGGCCCTGGCCATGGGTGGAGCTTTTGTGGGGCTGGCGGATGATTTTAGCGCCGTTTACTGGAATCCAGCAGGAATTGCCCAGTTCGACCGGCAGTATTTTGGCTTTTACGGGACCGATATTATTCCTTCCGGAACATACCGGATGGATATTCTTGTTCCTGATATCGGAAGTGTGACTTTGGTGAATGCAGAGACAGAGACCACCCATTATCTCGCCGGCCTGGCTGGATATTACTATCCCATTAACGAAAATATGGTGACCGGATTGGGAATTTATGTCCCTTCGGGACTGGGAAACAGATGGAACGGTGAGGATTTTGCGCCCATATCCAACAATGATCCCTCCCTGGAGTGGAAAAGCCGCATCGGGCTGGTGACCATTTCGCCGGCAGTGGCTTATAAGATCAATGAACAGTTCATGGTGGGGGCAGCTCTGAACATCAACTATGGAAGGTTCAATGTGGCCATGCATGCTGGTTCTGCTGCTATCCCTGAACCTCCCTACCAGCTCGACCTGGGCCAGTACGAGGAAAGTATGGATGGGTGGGGATTTGGCGCTGCGGTAGGTCTTCTGGTGAAGCCTAGTGAAATGGTGAGTGTGGGCGCCACCTTTCGGACAGCCAACACCGTCAAGTTTTCAGGAGATGCCAGTATTTCCAACCTGAGTCTTCTGGGAGTCAGCGCCACCTCCGAGGTGGAAAGAGAGATAACCTGGCCCATGTGGATAGCCGGAGGAGTGGCTGTTAAGCCCAGGGAAGATTTGACCATAACCGGCGATATTCAGTGGACCCAGTGGTCGAAGATAGATGTCATAGAATCAGATTTCACAGATCCTTTCTGGCAGCAGATGATGGCCCAAAGCGGTGATGATGAGATGCAGATGCATTGGGAGGATGCCTGGCAGATTAGATTCGGAGCCGAATACAGGATAGAGAACATGGCCTTCCGCGGAGGCTTTTACATGGATCCTTCCCCTGCACCGGACAGGACCATGAACGTGCTTATCCCCAGCTATGACTACAACGTGATAACACTGGGCTTTGGCTATAATCTGGATGGGCTCCAGATCGATGTGGGCTTCGAATACCTGATGGGAAAGGAAAGAGAAGTCCCCTATGAGAAGTGGGTTTTGAACCCAGAATGGCAGTCAGCCATGCCCGGAATTTACGATATGAATATCGTTGTTCCCAATGTCTCTGTCAGCTATTCATTCTGAGGGGAGAGGAAAAAGAAGATCACCGTTCATTCATAGTCCAAAGAGAAAATCAGAAGGGATTGAGCCAAAACCGATCCCTTTCACAGTTGATTTTCGCAAATTCATACACAGAGTAGGGATCGATTGGCTCCTGAAATAATCATCATGAACGATTTAAGAGGATAAAATGAACATTCGAAAAGCACTCATTCCATCGGCAGGATTTGGCACCCGGTTTCTCCCGGCCACCAAATCCCAGCCCAAAGAGATGCTGGCGGTGGTGGACAAGCCGCTCATCCAGTACGGGGTGGAGGAGGCTGTTCAGTCGGGAATTGAGAACATTGTCATCATCACCAGCAGAGGAAAATCGTCCATAGCGGATTATTTTGACAAGAGTCCTGAGCTGGAAGAGTTTCTCCGGAAAAAAGGGAAACTCGAATTTTTAGAAGAGATTGAAAGAATATCCAACCTGGCTGAATTCTGTTATATCCGCCAGAAGGAGGCCCTGGGCCTTGGACATGCGATCCAGGTGGGAGAGGATTACATCGGCCGGGAGCCTTTTGCTGTCCTGCTTCCCGATGATATTTTTGACTGCCCTACCAAGCCTTGCACCAGACAGCTTATCGATGCCTTCCTGGAAGTCAAAGGATCGGTTATTGTGCTGGGACGGGTAGATGAGGAAGGCACCAAAAAGTATGGAATAATCAAACCCAAGCAGGTGTCTGAGAGGTTGTTTCAGATCGAAGATATGATGGAGAAACCCGGTCCAGAGAAGGCTTTTTCTGATCTGGCCATTATCGGCAGGTATGTGTTCACTCCTGAGATTTTTGAAGCCATTAGACAGACCAAGCCGGACAAAAGGAGAGAGATCCAGATCACCGATTCCATAAGAATTCTGATGGACACCCAGCCCGTCTACGGCTATCTGTTTGAGGGAACGCGGTATGATGCGGGAGACAAACTGGAATTCATCAAAGCCAATATTGAGCTGGCCTTAAAAAGGCCGGAGTTTAAAGAAAAACTCACCGATTATCTCAAAAGTCTGTGAGTGGGGACTTTTGTTTTTTAATCCCTTCTTGTGTCTACATACACAATAAATAATTAATAATTAGGGGTTGAAAGGCAATAAAAGGGGACTTTCCCCTTTCTCCCCTTTGGATACTATTAATTGGGGGACAGGATATTCAATCGCCTAATCCACGAATAAGTGATTGAGTATCCAGTCTCAGGATCTGGACAGCTTGAGACTGGATGGGGATTCCCTGCTCCCTTAGCTTTAGGGCCTTTTTTTACCTCCCGAAATTAATTATTTCGCTCCACTCACATCTTTCTCTAGAGAAAATAAAAAACAACCTAAAATATATCCAATATGTGACAAAATTCTGACTTTTAGCTGATAGTTTTACTGTTTGTGTGGTATCTTTTTTAGTGTGAGTTGGTAATCTATGAACGAATCGGATTTCCTTAAGGATCTAAAGAATTGTGAACTCTGCGAGCACAAATGCGGAGTGAACCGATTAGAGGGAGAACTGGGCGTCTGCAGGATCTCAATGCCAGTTGTTGCCTCTGCAACTCTGCATCCTGCACCTCCTGAAAGCTACACCGTTTTTATGGCTGGCTGTAATTATAGATGCTTGAATTGCCAAAACTGGACCATTTCGCAATACCCGGATAACGGGATCAAACAAAGAGGATACAAAGATCCAAAAGAACTGGCAAAAGAATGTATAAACCAGCTTGATTCTTGGTCAGCAAAAACTATGGCTGCTGACAGAATATTCTTTTCAGGTGGAGAAGCAACCGTTCACCTGCCGTACATTGAAAAGGTTGTTGAGGAAGCCAGGAAGATAAAACCTGATATTAAGGTCAATTTTGACACTAATGGCTACTTGACTGAGAAGAGCTTGAATAGGGTATTAGGTTTTACAACATCCATTACCTATGATTTGAAGGCTTACCATGATGAAGTCCACCGCGCCCTTACAGGCGCCTCGTCAGGTCCCGTCCTGAGGAATGCTGAATATACAGGCCGATATGCAAAGGAGAAACTTTGGGAATACAGAATCCTTGTAATCCCCAGAATGAATGAGGACGAGATAAAGCCGCTCACAGAATTCATAGCTGATATCGACACTGCACTGCCGGTTTGCTTTCTGGCCTTTAGACCGAACTTCATTCTAGAAAACCACTGGGGCGCAGATCGGAGCCTTATGGACAAGTGTGTGGCCATTGCTAAGGATTCTGGTTTGGAGAATGCTTACTGGTCTGGACATACTGATATTCCAGGCCGTTCTATCGATGCAGCAAGTGAATTAAAGGAGAATTACACAAAAGAAGGTGCCCGCCTTGCAGGTTCATATGCCTTCTACAAAGGCTGCCATACCCATCCAAGGAATTGTGTGCAGTGCAGTTCGAATCAGGACTGTGAAATTAAGAGGTATATTCCCAGAATATCTACCTAACCTGCATTATTCATGAATTATGGGAAATTAGGGACACGATCCCAATTTCAGAAAATTGGGTCATGTCCCCAATTTCCTGCCTCATATACATTGTTTCCAGCGAATTCATGAATAATCCAGGCTAATAAATTTTTTGATAATAAACGGGGACGGTTCTTTTTTCTCAATTCTCAAGATAGGATTGAGAAGTGGTTTTGTTTTCTAGATTAAATAAAAAAGAGAGGAAAAGAGAACCGTCCCCGGTTGTTCTAACTTGACTAAGGTGCCTTTATTTTTTATATCCCTTCCTGTGTCTACATACACACTGCACAACTAAATTCTTTTATATGCTTATGCATATAGCTCAAGTAATCACAATATGTAGTGTTAAGAATAAAAATTATTACACAAAATAATGTAGTTACTTGAGTAAAGTGCATAGACAGATTCTTTTATTTCTTGAGAACTGCGGATTAGCCCGTATCCTTTTAAAATTTCTCTCTATTTCAACAGGTGACCATAGAATCCACGTCTTTTTTCTTCTGAAAAACCCCCGGACAAAAGTGTTTTATGGATTCAATCTGGATGGATGTTTGGAGCAGTCCAAATAATTCACCAACACGGCTTTTCTCCGGAATAGAAGACGCTGTCATGGTTCTATCCAACCTGCCTTTCCCTTGAATTTCTTTTCCTGTGCCCCCCACAACGATAATGACCGGAGCTCCTCCGTATTTTTTGCTGATTTTTTCTGCCTCCCGGCGAAGTTCTTTTTCTACAGGATGTGTTTCATGCATGATATCCTCCATGGAGATTTTTTATTGATTTCATGGATTTAAGCTTAGTTTGATGATAATCATGTCCTGGGAATTATAACCCTAACCACCAGAAAATTTCAAAATAAACATAGGCTGGAGTTGCTCTGTTTTTTTGGTGCAGGATGATGGAAAAGGACCAGGAGTGTTACCCTCCTCGCTCCACAGTCCTGCGCTGTGGGACCGATGAGAGCCGTCTTATTCTGGGCTGGTCCATCCCAATGATGCCCGAGAGCAAAGATTTCACGGGAAGCCAGGGCTTGACATTTATATGTAATAATTTAAACTAAAAGTGCCCAATTATGGGGACCTTTGGTTTATAGATATGAGAAAAGATTATATTTCAATCCTCCTACGCTCCAAAAACACGGTCTATACTTTCAAAGAGCTTTCTTTGCTTTGGAACGAAACAGATGTTAATCTTACTAAAAAACGTGCGTATCGCTATGTAAAAAGGGGTTTGCTGTACCCGATTCGCAAGGGCATCTATGCCAAAGATAAGGACTACGATAAGCTGGAACTGGCAAACAAAATATTCACTCCCGCCTATATCAGCCTTGAAACTGTTCTGGCAAAAGAAGGCATCATTTTCCAGCATTATGACCAAATATTCGTTGTCAGTTACTTGACGCGAGAGATTAACTGCGACGGGCAAAAATACGTTTTTCGAAAGATTAAGGATACAATTTTGACGAACTCTCTTGGCATAGAGAAAAAAGATAATTATTTTGTTGCATCCAAAGAAAGGGCTTTTTTGGACACGATTTATTTGAACAAGAACTACCACTTTGATAATCTGACTTCCATAAATTGGAATAAATGCTTTGAACTGTTCCCCATCTATGATAACAAGGCAATGGCAAAAAAATTAGATTCGCATCATAAACTTGCCAAACATGCTTGATCGAAACATTCATAAAACAATCCTCCTTCAAATACTGAAAGACATCTATGTTGATAACTCCCTTGGTCCTGTTTTGGGATTCAAAGGCGGTTCAGCAGCACATTTTTTCTACGATCTCGGTCGTTTTTCAGTGGATCTTGATTTTGATCTTTTGAACGATGATAAGGAAAACCTTGTTTTCGAGAAAATTGAAAAAATCCTTCGAGAATATGGAACCATAAAGGAAAGGTATAAAAACAAGAACACCTTGTTTTTTATTCTTTCCTATGATGAAAAAGCGCAGAACATTAAAGTGGAGATCAATCGGAGGAGTTTTGACACTCGTTATGAGCTTAAAAATTATCTTGGCATATCCATGCTGGTAATGGTTAAAGAATATTTGTTTGCCCACAAATTGGTAGCTATGCTTGAGCGCACCAAGACCGCTCATCGTGATGTCTACGATGGCTGGTATTTTTTGAAAAACCATTGGCCCATCAATAAAGAGATCATCGAGAAGCGGACCAAGATGAGTTTTAAAGACTATTTAAAGAAATGCATTAAATTTGTAGAATCCATCAGAGATCGTAATATTCTTTCCGGTATGGGCGAGCTTTTAAATGAAAAGGAAAAAACCTGGGCCAAAGCCAATCTAAAAAAAGACACCGTCTTCCTTCTGAGGGTGCGATTGGAGCAGGAAAGATAACCACTTGTCCTTCATGACAAATTTGTTTAAATAGGCAATTCACCTTATCCACACCAATAAAACATGGCTTTAGGGTCTGGTCTTGAATTGCAAATTCTGGCCGGAAGCCATAAAAATTAAAATTTTAACCATTTCAGGCAATGTTTGGACGGGCAACCCACCCCCTTTTTAACCTAAAATCCGCAATTTTTAATAACTATAAAAAATAGAAATTCGTCTAAATATAATTATAATAATGAATTAGAGAAAATTACCTAAAGTTCATAGTTATTATTATGACTAGCTAATTATTTCACCTGGAAGTTATTAGTTCATCTATCTCATTAATTATCAATATGTTATAAAAGATTGATTTAAATTAGTTATCCTGCATTATTCATAAATTGAAGGTTTTCCCAGATGCAGTCATGAATTTCAGGGGAAATCGGGACATGAATCGAATTCTCCTGAATTCGGTATGGTGTCCCTGATTTCCTTTTTCATGGAAATCAAAAACCTATGTGAATAATCCAGGGTTACCTGGATTATTCATGAATTATGGGAAATTAGGGACACGATCCCAATT
>JBKHJA010000039.1:0-21761 GCA_046538375.1 Candidatus Aminicenantota bacterium | reverse complement strand
TTTTTGAAGAGAATTTCCATCTGGAGAAATTATTGAGAGATGACCGCTCGAGCTAAACGCAATCCTCTTTCCATCCGGAGACCATGCAGGATGCCGCGCTTGGATCGTATCGGCTGTTATACGATTTAGAGTTCCTCCTTCAGCCGGGATTGTATAAAGACCTCCCATGCGGTTAAACACAATTGTTTTTCCATCTGGCGACCAGCTTGGCCAGAAATCGAATTCTCCCTTGGTGAGAAGATTCGGTGTTTCACCGGAGGCAGGAACTACAAATAGCCCTGCATCTTCTCGGAGAGAATAAAATACGATGAATTTGCCGTCTGGTGACCAACGTGGAAACCAATGCTCGTCCGGTGGTGATAGGGGATTGGTTAGAGGATGAGCTTCTCCATTCTCTATATCCAAAATCCAGATGTGTGACCAGAGCTGTAGTGCTATCTGCCTTCCGTCTGGCGAGGGCACGCCCTCCATGTCTGTACCTTCAAGAAACTCCAATTCTAGCCTTGTATTTCGGGGATTACAGCACCAAAGAAACAGTACAGTCCATATCAAAAGCACGATAGATATAAAAATGCTGCCAGAGCGGCTCCTATGATGTCTAATCATCTTTTACCTCCCAACACTATATGCGTTTTATTTTGAGTGGAAATGTAAAAAAATATAGGAATTTGCTTTTCAGCTTCGGTAGCTGGGAGCGCATCATAATTGCCATTTTCCCCTTCAACCATCGCTAAGAAATATAAGTCACGAAAAAAAAGATATCAAGGACAAGAGGAAGTCGCTCCTGGTGGGCCAAAACGATTCATGAGCCGCAGAGACGCCCTGAAAACTCCAAAAATCAGCCAGACTTCTCCTCCCTGCTCAAGGAGAAAATCACGAAAAATATTCAGCCGGAGCCTCGGAATCCATCAAGAATGCCTGCGAGACCATATGAGAGGGCGGAGGTCTCTCCGCCACAAATGTCAGCTTAAGGTGATGGATGATCCTGTCCACCACGGCATAATCCATAATAAAAGCGATGACCTTCATCTGTGCTCCGTACTGATCACAAACCAGAGGATCTACCTCGTAGACTTTCCGGATCATCTCGGCCCAGCCCCGGCGGGGGATTCTCGGGCTCTCCTCCTCAACGATCAGGAGCCTATGCCGTCCTTGCTCTGACTTACGGATTTTGCCCCGATGGGCATTCGCATAGAGGCCGAAGTAACGGATTGTGACCTGACCTTTGTCTGGAATATGGGAAGTCGTCCGGGCGATGAACTTCAGGTAGTCCATCATCTCCACCTCTTCCGGGCCTTTCCCATACCGGTAGCAGACTTGACCCTCTTTCTCATCGAAGGAAAGGCGTTCCAGGGACAAAAGAGGCCGGATCATGTACTTTCCGATTCTTTCTGCCTCTTGTCTTGTTTCTGCCCGGACTTTGATATCAGATTATAATAGTATAACGCATTATTTGTTTCTTGTCCTCTCCTCGCCGCTCATTTCATCAATAAGAACAACTTCATCTGATTCTGGAAAGATGTGTGTTGAGTTTTAAGATTAACGATCAGGCTTTGTTTCAGACAGGGAATTCCATCAAGAAAAAGGAGCGTGGATCATTCTTTTATGGGGAAGTGAATTATCAGGTCTGAATTTCCGGCGATAGAATCATCGATGCCATGATCGTCTCAACGCAGAGAGCGACCTTTCCGAAGCCTCTTTTTCCTATCCCCTACAGGTTCTCTATCTCCGTATCTGACTCCGCCTAGCCTGAAGACCCCTCCGCCTTCTGTGGCGGCATAAATCACCTGTCCATCTGAAGAGATGGACAATGCAGTGACAGCCTTAGTGGACAGTCCTTCATTCAGGGGCATCCAGCTCTCTCCCCCGTCGGAAGACATGTAAACACCGCTTTGATGGTCCGCGGCATACAGACTCTGGGAGTTTGTTGGATCTATGACGATATCCCAGATTGATGTCCAGGGAACAGAATAATAATCTGAAGGCACTATTTTTGGAGGGGCCTGGAAGGAAATGCCTTTCTGTACTTGGCCGAAAGACAGCAGATAGGACGGACATTGGATGTTAATCCCGCTGTTGACTGAGTTCCAGAAGTCGCCTCCATCGGTGGATTTATAGATTCCGGCACCTTCACCCAGCCCGGCGTAAAGGATTTCTGGATTCCTGGGGTCAATCGAGAGAGAACAGACATCGCTGACAGCGAGCCCGTTGTTTTTGGGAAACCAGGTTTTCCCCCCATCTGTAGTCTTGAAGAGACCATCACGCCAGGTGCCGATGTAGACAGTATCAGGGATTTCTGGAGCCACAACTATGCACTGGATGTTTATCAAAGAGGTCTTGAGTCCTGTGTTGATCTCCTGCCAGGTTGCTCCTCCATCTGTTGACTTGAACATCCCGAAGCTTGGTCCTGAAGGAAAATCTCCCATGATTGTCCGCCTCCCTTTACACATACCAGCGTAGACAATTGCTGGATTAGAAGGAGCGTAGGTTATGGCCCTGAATCCATGCCTCATCTGAGGATCTCCACATGCCTGAGGATGGTCAAAGACCTTCTCCCAGCTCTTTCCCCCATCCTTACTTCTTAGGAGAACCCCCTCGTGCTCGGTGGAGACAATCACTTCCTGGGAATTTTGAGGATTCACACCCACCGCATACCACTCTGGATAGGCTGCTGGGCTGTAAGCCAAACCCTGCCAGCTCGACCCTCCATTACGGCTGACAAAAGGACCGCTCCTCCCGATGGTGTAGACAACAGCTGAGTTGCTTTTATCCACGGCAATATCGTGAAGATGAGCTCCCGTGTATCCATCGCTACAGTCTTCCCAGGTCTGGCCGCCATCCTTCGAGACAAAATTTCCTCCGTTGTAGTTGTTGACAAAAACGGTCAAAGGGTCCTTTGGGTCGACAACAGCACTTATGGGGAATCCCGCTCTCACGCCCGGAGGGCCCCAGCATCCTTCAGCCTCCTTCCTCAACTCCTGCCAGGTCTCGCCCATATCAGAGCTTCTGTAAAAAGAATGTTCGCTCCCTGCATAGACGACGTTGGGATTGGATGGACTCAGGGTGACGACTGTAAAGATATCGTCGGCGAGGACTTTCTTCCAGTGCTCTCCGCCGTCTGTTGTCCGGAAGATACCGCCCCGGCCCATGGCGTTGTTGCCGGCAGCAGCGAAAAGAATCCCTGAATGATCCGGATGCATCTCCAGAAAGCCTATGAAACGATTTCCTTGACTATTCGGGATTCCGTTGTTTATCGGAAACCAGGTGTCTCCTCCATCCAATGACTTTAAGACGCCCACACCCTCGCCATTATAAGCTTCTCTGTCGAAAATGCCTGTGGAAGCGTACATGATATCTGGATTTTGTGGGTCGAAGATGATGATGCGTACAAGGTTGTCCGCGGTCCAAACACACTGCCAGTCTTCTCCTCCATTTTGAGTGCGGTAGATCTTTCCTCTGGTCAGGTCAAATTCTTTTCCCTGTATTCCGCTTGATATCTCCGCACCGGCAAAGACGATGTCGGAATCAAATGGATGAACAGCGAAACCCCGAAAAGAGATTTCATTTCCTTCTTTGATTCCGTTGTCCCTTTTCATCCAGGTCTCACCGCCATCGCTTGACCTGTATATGCCTTTCGCATTCTGAGTTCCTGCCCAAATGATCTCTGGATTCATTGAATCTATTGTCAGGGAAAAAATAGGGATGCCATCCAATGAAGGCCCTGCCCTGGATGTGATCCCCTCATTCCTCTGCACCCATGTCTTTCCCGCATCATAACTCTTGTTGACTCCGCTGGGATTATCCGTAACAAACATAATGTTTTTGTCCCCGGGATGGATTCGCACATCATAGCCGAGCCCCCCGGTGGGTCCTCCTGTGCGAATCCAGGCCTGTTCAGAGAGCGGCCTTACGGGTGACCGAAACCAAGAAGGTGATGCGTTCATCAACAGGAAGAAAAGACAGGAAATAAAGAGGCACAGAGAAAGTCTTTTCAGAAACAGAGATTTCTTGCCCTTTTTCTTCATTTTCGTCCTCAGTATACCCTTCATCTTGTCTTTTTAAGAAATTATCTAAAAGACTGAGCCGCCTGAGAAATCCTTATAAATAAACGCATTAAAATCAGTCAATCCCCTTTCGAGGTGAATTAGGAGAGGATTTGTTCATAGCCCTGGTTAGCCATCCGCCTCTGCATTTTTTTTCTATAGGAATTTCCTTTTCGGCTATGGCGGCCAAGTGAGCCTTTTTGTGTCGATTTTCCCCTTCAACCATCGCTAAGAAATATAAGTCACGAAAAAAAAGATATCAAGGACAAGAGGAAGTCGCTCCTGGTGGGCCAAAACGATTCATGAGCCGCAGAGACGCCCTGAAAACTCCAAAAATCAGCCAGACTTCTCCTCCCTGCTCAAGGAGAAAATCACGAAAAATATTCAGCCGGAGCCTCGGAATCCATCAGGAATGCCTGCGAGACCATATGAGGGGACGGAGGTCTCTCCGCCACAAATGTCAGCTTGAGATGGTTGATGATGCGGTCCCCCCCGGCATGGTCGGTGAGGAAGAAGCCATGTTCTCTCTCGAAACGGCTCTCGTATTCGGCAAGGAACTGCTCAAAGTAATGGAAGAGCACGCGGTAGAGCACGGTGCGCTCCGGATGTCGGGGGCGATAGATTCCTGCCACAGCAAGGAGCTGTCCATCAAGAAACGGACCAATCCCCGAAGGAAGGGGATAATTGCTGAAATGAAAGGAGTTAGCAGAAGGAACCCTGCCTCTTGCAGCTCAGAACTGTAAAGTTCCGTTGACGCTTACAAGGAGGCAGGATGGTATTAGGCATCTATTTACCCTGGCGATCAAATGGGGATATGCTGACTATAATCCGGTTAAAGAGGTGAAATTTCTAAAAGAGGATTTAAAGGAAAGAATACTAACACCTGATGAAATACAGAGATTAGTAGATGAGGCAAATGATGAATTGAGACCCATTATTATTACTGCACTCAATACAGGAATGAGGCTCGGAGAGATTCTTTCATTAAAGTGGAGCCAAGTTAATTTTCAGGCAGGATTCATTCAGGTACTGCATGCAAAAACAGGTAAAATGAGGAAGATCCCGATGAATTCCACATTGACTGATCTTTTGGAAAATGCTAAGAAAGAAGACAGTGAATATGTCTTTGCGAGGAATGGAAAGCCGATTAGGTCCATAAGAACTGCTTGGGAAAATGCATTGGAAAGAGCAAGTATCCGGGATTGCCGATTCCATGATTTAAGGCATACATTCGCAACATATGAACTGATGAAGGGAGCTGATTTGGTATCCATCAGAGATATTTTAGGACATTCTGATATAAGGATGACTTCAAGATATGCACACAACAGCGAAGAGCTTAAAAAGAGGGCTGTGGAATCTGTTTCAGATATGATGGATCAAAATAAAAATGACGGTCAAATATTCACAAATTATTCACACTTTTCACAGAAAAAGAAAGATAACTCCCGTAAATTATTGAAAATAATGAAAGCCGGAGTGGCGAAACTGGCAGACGCGCTGGACTCAAAATCCAGTTCTGGGCGACCAGAGTGTGGGTTCGAATCCCTCCTCCGGCACCAGATTTCTACAGGTAATTCAGTGAATTTTCCCTGCTTTTTTTAGCCTGAGTCAATCAAACTGAGTCATTTTTAGTCGTTTTGTCCACATTCGTATACCTCAACTCGATCCCGGCCCTTCTGTTTTGCATTGTAAAGAGCACTGTCAGACTGCTTCATCAAGGTCTCTGCATCAAGGTGGTCTTTATGAGGCATAGAGGTGGTCAATCCTATACTTATTGAAACTTTGATCTCTTTTCCTTCAAATTTTAAGGGATTATTTTTAAACTTTTTTCTTAAGCGCTCTGAGGCATTTTTGGCTTGTTTCTGTCTTGTATTTGGCATCACTATAAGAAACTCTTCTCCTCCATAGCGGCCTGTTACATCGTATGAGCGGAAAGAGTCCTTTATAAATCTGCCAGTCTCTTTAAGAACCTGGTCCCCAACAAGGTGGCCGTACTTATCATTTATCTTTTTGAAATGGTCCAAATCCGCCATTATTAAAGAGATTGGCTCTTTTTGACGCATAGCTCTTTCTAATTCATTTTTAAACCTCTCTACAACCGCGCTGTGGTTAAACAGCCCTGTGAGGTCATCAGTTAAAGCCAACACTTTAAGCTTCTTATTTACCTCCTTCAACTCCTTTTCCATTTGAGTCCTTTTTGTAACATCTCTGGCTATTCCCAAAACATACCGGCGTTTTCCTTTTCGATGGATCACTGATGCTTTGGTCTCCACGAATATGTGTTTGCCATTTTTTCGTTTCAGCTTGAACCTGGTAATCTTTTTTTGTGTTCCTGTTCGCTTCAATTCTCTAATTGCCTTAAAGACTTTAGGAAGCTGGTTTAATGATAATAAAGATTTGAAAGTTAAATTCTTGATTTCTTTCTTTTTGTATCCAAGGCCTTTTAATGCCGGAGGATTGGCGTCAATGAAATTTCCTTTTAAGTCGTGAATGTATACCCAATCCATAGAGCGCTCAAACAAAGCTCTCCATCGGTTTTCAGCTTCCTTTAACTCGGCTTCCATTTGTCTGTATTCTGTTAGATCCCGCGCTACACCCTGCACAGCCACAAGTTTATTGTCTTCTATGACCGGGCTGGTTATTATTTCCAAAGGGACTCGCTTTCCGTCTTTTCGTATTATTTCTAATTGGAGAGGTTCTTTTATTTCTTCTCCCTTTTTTCGCATATTAAGGCGTGATTCTACTTTATGGATATGGGAGGGTGTGATCAAATCCCTCATGTTCATTTTTAAAAGTTCTTCAAGCTTATAACCTGTTAAGCGTTCAGCAGAGCGGTTTCCGAAGATAAATTGACCTTTTAAATCGATTTCAAGGATAACGTCGCGCGTATTATCTATGAGTCTTCTCAAATGGTCTTTTGTGTTTAAAATGATTTTCCCCTTTTTATTATGTTTTGGTTTCTTTTATATAAATAAACTCATAATATTGTATTTGTCAATTTTCTTTTAAAAATATTGAAATTGAACTTACTACAGCAGTGGTTGAGTTAGGAGATCCTGATCAGGCAATCAATGTATGCAGAGATTTACTTTCTAACCAAGCATTCAATCGTTCACTCTGTGTTCAGGTTTTCCGACAAGAAAGTGATTCCCATCCCTTTAGTAAGAGCAGGACTTCATTGGCCTGGTTTGGCTCTGATACCAAGATAGTAGGCAGTGTTTGCGTTTGGATCGATGGTGGTCTTTATTTTGCCCGGCAGGGCACTCAGAACAGGATTCAGGCCCGGGCCGTGTCCGGCAAAATCGCTCCATCCGTGGATGCACACACCAATGGTCACAGCCCCTTCGTATCTTCCCCGTCCGTAATAGTCGTAGTGGTCTTTTATGGCCACCAGATCCCCCAGTTTCAGTTTTTTCAGGTTATATTTCTCCACCACTTCCGGGCAGGTGGTCTGAATGTCGTAATCAATGTATTCTATGAAAGGCCCCCCTATTCCCGAGCCCATGATATGGCCCGGAATTTCCATCACCACAGGGACGACCAGTTGATCATCCTGTATGGATATCCCCATGTTCTCCAGCAGTCTGGGAGAAAGCTTGTTCACTCTGACTTCTTCGAAACCCTCAATCTTCAGTCCTACCCCTCTGGCTTTGATCTGGATTTTATCGTTCAGGGCAAGTTTCTCAACAGCGCTTTTTGGGAACCAGACAAGATCGTCAGAGCCGGCGTGTCTGCCGATGTAGATCCCTTTGGTGCCCTTAGCTTCCCCTGAGATGACTTCCGCCTGGTTGCCGATACAGGCAAGGATGGCTATGGCGCATTCGGAGGGAGAAGATCGATCCCGGCCTTGAACAGTGACATCAGGTTCCACATGGTCTGCACTGGCCCATCCATAAGCGGGATCCCCGAGGGAGACGGTGTAATTGATGGAAGCCATTCCGATGCTGAGCTTTGGCTTGCCATCGTAGGTGGTTGAATATCCCCGTGTGCCAGCAGGCTGCACAACAGCCTGGACAGCAGTGGTGATCAGCTTGTCCTTGTTGGTCTTCAAAGGTGCTGGATTTGTCTTAGGAGGAGATTGTTTCATCTTTATTCCCAGAAACTTTCCCATGTTTGCTGTGGGATCAATCCGTGCCTTTAACTTGCCAGCTCTTGAGGATAGAACGGGTGTTACTCCTATACCCAAACCTGAAATATCACTGGGCCCGCTGCTGACGATGCCTGCGGTTGCTCCTCCTTTAAAGTACCCCTTTCCGTAGTCAGTCTGGATATCTCTCAAGAGCACCAGATCCCCGAATCGAAGCTCGTCCAGACCGTATTTCTTGATGTCAGGCGGGTAGCAGGTTTGGATATGCCAGTGGCCGTAGAGGCTTGAGCTTCCTGACCCCTGGCCCATGATCTCGGCCGGTATTTCTTTAACCACCGGAACCTCGAGCTTACCATCCACATTCCTGATGCTCAGATTTTCCAATAGATCAGGGGCCAGGCCGTGAACAAAAACATCCTTGAACCCTTCAATCTCAAGGCCGACCCCGCATGCTTTTACCTGAATAGTGTCACCGATGGCCAGCTTTTCCAGGACATCATCCTCGAAATGAAGCAGCACGTAGTTCCAGAATTTGCCTATGACAATTCCTTTTTCCCCTTTAGCCCTGCCGCTCAGAATTTTTGCCTGGTTGCCTACAGAAGCAAAAGTGTGCCAGGCATCTCTGCGCCGGTCTTCCCCCATTCCAACTGCTGCCACACCCACAGTGGCCCTATCAGCAGAAGCCCAGCCGAAGATTTTATCTCCGATTTTCAGGTTATAATTGATACCGCCGATGCCAACGGCCATCTTGGGCTTCCCATCCCAGGTTGTGGTATAGGATCTGGCGGGCTGGGCAGGTGCTATTTGACCTTGAACCGCAATGGTAAGCAGCTTGTCCTTATTGGTTGATATGGCTTGTTGTTTAGACTGGTCTGCGGATAGATTTGTGTGGGGAACGATAAGGGCGATACAAAACAGGACGACAAGCAGGAATAAAAATTTTTTCCTCATACCTTCTCCTTTCTTTAACCTGGATTATTCATAAAAGAGGCCAATACTTTTTATATCACAAATAGCATGAATCATTTAAGAGAATTCCTTGAGGCGTACGTAAAGAAAGCAAATTTCTTAAACTTTGTCATTCTATTTCATCTTAAATCGGCCTTTTTTACCCTCTGGGCGAGCCGATCTTTCCGCATCTACTTCGTTACAGGACACTTGCGGTGGATAACCACAGCTGCGTGTCCTGTGCCTCGTATCTACGGCAACCTCGACTCGTGAATAATCAAGGTTAATATAAATTTCAGGAAAAGATTAATAAGGTCGATATAAAATGTCAAATTTATTTCAATCAGTATATATTTATACTCATCACGGTTTTGAAAATGCTCCCACAATTGACGGGTAATTTGACATGGAATCCTTTTGTCATTAAAGTATGTATAAAGATACAAATGCGGAAGGAGGACAAAATGAAAAAGACATTCTTTCAGTTAGGCATGGTTATTCCTCTGGCCTTGCTGCTCTGCGTCAGTTTTGGATGCCAGCAGCAGGTCACTGAAGAAGTGCCCGAAGGCATCACTGAGGAGGAGGCTCAAATCCTTATGGATGATGTCTTATTGATGTGGAATGAAGGCAGCATGGATATGATTGATAAGCATTTTGCACCTGAAGTGGTGGTGCATTGCTCTACTTTCCCCGAAGATCTGAGAGGACTGGAGGGTGTTGAGAACTGGGTCACATCGGCGCGCACTTCTTTTCCAGACTTCACCATAACCTTCGATGAAATTATGGTCAAGGACAATAAGGTTATGGCACGCTGGACACTGACAGGCACTAACACAGGCCCGCTCAGCTCTCCAGCGGGAGAGCTCCCGGCCACAGGCAAAAAAATCAATATTTCCGGGATTTCTCTTATGCATATGGCAGAATCAAAGATCGTGGAAGAATGGGTAATCTACAATGTATTGGAGATGATGCAGCAGTTAGGCTTTACCCTCACCCCTCCCCAGCCACCAGAAGAAAAGAAAGAATAGCCAGGGTAAAATTTTTAATTTCTTTTTACGCTAGACTGATCGCAATAATCTTTTTGCGCCTATCTCCCAGTGCATTTTCGCATTCACTTCATATCAATTCAATTTCACTAATTTTCCATAGCGAGTGTACCACCCATCACGCATGAAAATGTGATTTTTTTGCTAATACCCCGCAAGTATGAAAGCGCTGTGCTTGGCAGTAGATAAAATGAGATCGCCGCGGTGCTCACTACCTCGCTATGACAAAGGAAAAATTGCGATTATATTAATGATCAATGATCCATAGAATTTCTTTTCCACATACCTGAAAACCCGCCTGTCTTTTCCTTTATATTTCAAAAAAATCTGGGCTTCAATGATAATTTCAGGGGGATTTCTATGTCTATATGAATAGCATGAGCCAGGAATAAGAGGAAATTCATCAAGCAAGTCATGGGCAGATGAATATTACCCAGCTCTCCATCCGAAGGCCTGTGGCCACCTTTATGTTTTTTCTGGCCATGGTGCTTTTTGGCTTTGTGTCTTTGCAGAAGCTGGGTGTGGATCTGCTGCCGGATATCAGCTATCCGCGCCTTTCGGTGATGACTCAATATCCTGGAGTAGCTCCTGAGGAAGTCGAAGCGCTGGTCACTTCACCTCTTGAAGCAGCGGTAAGTCGAATTCCTGGGCTGCGCCGGGTGGAATCGGTCTCTAAGGAAGGAGTCTCGTACATGACACTTGAGTTTGCCTGGGGTACGGATATGGATTTTGCCATGCTCCATACCAGAGAAAAGCTGGACAGCACGCGGCACAGCCTCCCTGATGATGCCCAAAGTCCAACCATTATACCCCTGAACCCCCAGAGCAAACCCATCATGATCCTGGCCGTATCAGGAGAGAGGTCTCTTCTGGAGATCAAGGAATTTTCTGAAGAACTCATCAAGCCTCGGCTGGAGCAGGTGGAAGGCATTGGTTGGGCTGAGATAGCAGGGGGAGTGAAGCGGGAGATTCATGTGGATGTGAACCCCCAGCTTCTTTCTCTGTATGGTCTGAGCATAGAGGCCATCGCTGGCAGGATTGAGGCTTTTAACCGCAACCTGCAGGGAGGAACAATCAGGAAAGGAAGATTCAATTATGCACTGAGGGTGGTAGGGGAGTTTGAACAGGTCAAAGAGATCGGAGAAATAAGCCTCAAAGCCACAGAAGGAAGAGGTATTGTGAGGCTCGAAGATGTGGCTCAGATCAAAGAGTCCACTAAAGAACGGGAGGGAATCACCAGACTGAATGGCAAAGAGAGTATAGGGATTCTGGTCCGCAAGGAATGGGGAGCAAACACGGTCCAGGTCACCAACACAGCCCGCCAGGTCCTGGAAGAATTAAAGCGGGAATATCCCCAGGCTGATATTGCGGTGGTCTATGAGCAGGCAAAATATATAGAGGATGCCATCTCCTCAGTGCTCAAGGCCATTATCTATGGCGCCATCCTGGCCTTTCTGGTTTTGTTCGTTTTTCTCCAAGATATTAAAATTCCACTCATCATCGCCATAGTTATTCCCATCTCTATTATTGCCACCTTCAATCTTCTTTACTTCCAGAAGATCACTCTGAATATCATGTCTTTGGGTGGGCTGGCCCTGGGAGTGGGAATGCTGGTTGATAATTCTATTGTGGTCTCAGAGAGTGTATTCAGACACAGATGCCAGGGCAGAAGTCTTGCGGAAGCTGCTTTTATCGGCACTGAAGAAGTGGGCGCAGCAGTGGCTGCCTCCACTTTAACCACCATTTCTGTTTTTCTACCGGTTATTTATGTGCATGGAGTGGCCGGCCAGCTGTTCAAGGACCTTGCCCTCACTGTGTGCTTTGCCCTTTTATCTTCTTTGGTTGTCTCCTTGACTTTGCTTCCCATGATGGCCTCCAGGCAGTTTAAATGGGAGAGGAAATCGGAAGGAAGAGGCGGCCTCCATAAAAAAGAGGAAAAAAAAGAGAAGCTGAAGAAAACGGGATGGAAATATTTTCTTTATCCTTACCTATGGATTACATATTTTCTATATATTATACTTAAATTTACTTATTTTGCTTCCAATTATATTTTCAGCTTCATCCTTCAGCTCTTCTCATGGATAGTTTACTACATCGGCCTCCCTTTCAACTCTGTTCTAAGAAATGTATTTAATGGGTTCAATTTTGCTTATAAAAGATTCGCTTCCAGGTATCACTTTTTCCTGCTTTGGTGCCTGGAAAATAAAGGAAAAGTTCTGGCTGGGTCTATGGCCTTTCTGGTTCTTTCCATCCTCATTTTCACACGGATTCCCCGTGAATTCATGCCCAAGCCCGAAGCTTCTTCCTTTGAATTAATTTTCAAAACTCCCCCAGATTTTTCTTTGGAACAAACCGCGGAGGCAGTCTCTTGGATGGAGAATTGGCTGGACAAAAAGGAAGAAGTGAAAGCTTTTTTCTCTATCATTGGTATAGTCGGCGGTCTGGAAAACACTAATTCTGAGATCTCGTTGAACTCGGGAAAAGTCTATGTCAAGGTTCACCATCCATCTCAACTTGAACAGATCATCCGGGGTATGAGGGAAAAGGCGCAAAAATTGCCCTGGCTTCAGTTCTCAGTGAATAAGGAACAGTCCACCCTCACCGAGTTCATGGCTTTGGCCTCAGCAGAAGTGGGAATAAAAATTAAAGGCCATGATCTTTTCAGGCTGGGCAAACTAGCCGAAGAACTGGAAGATAAACTCAAAAAAATAGAAGGGATTACAGATGTAAACACCAATATTGGAGAAGGAAAGCCTGAATGTTTGATAAAGCTAAAAAAAGAAATTCTGGAAAAATATGAAATTCCGCCGGCTCATGTAAGCGATTTTCTTGTCCATGCGGTCAGAGGAAAAAGAGCCGCCAGGTTCAGGGAGCTGGATAAAAAATACGACATACTGGTGCGTTTGGAAGAGCCTGCTCGAGAAAACCTTGATTCCCTCATGGATGAACAGATTCCTCATGGAGGAACCCTTATCCCTTTAAGAGAGCTGGCTTCATACGAGATGGTGAAAGGACCCAGAGAAATCCGGCGTGAAAACCAGAGGAGAGAAGTTCTTCTGACTGCCAATCTTCGAGGTGCCAAGATCAGCCAGGTTGTCCCCAGGATCAAGGAGAAGATGGATGATCTCTCCCTTCCTTCCGGCTACAGAGCTGTTTTAAGCGGGGAGCAGGAAGAGATGGCCAGGTCTTTTCGAAGCTTGGCTTTCGCCTTTTCCCTGTCCGTGCTTCTGGTTTACATGATTATGGCTGCCCAGTTTGAGTCCCTGCGTCATCCATTTTTGATTTTGTTCACCATGCCCATGGGTATAACAGGTGCGGTCTGGGCCCTGCTCATTACCGGGCAGACTCTGAATGTGATCTCTGTTATGGGCATGGTGGTCCTGACGGGGGTAGTGGTGAATGACGCTATCGTGAAGATCGACCACACCAACCAATTGAGAAAAAGAGGGCTGATCCTCAGAGAAGCCATCATGGAAGCCAGCCGGGTGAGGCTGAGACCCATTTTGATGACCACAGTGACCACCGTGTTTGGTCTTTTTCCTATGTCTTTGGGCCTGGGGAGAGGAGCAGAACTCCAGCAGCCTCTGGCCATATCTGTCATGGGCGGCCTTATCCTGGCCACTTTCTTGACCTTAATCCTTATTCCCCTGGTCTATGAACTGGCAGAAAAAAGAGAAGCGGGTTTCAAGAAATGAACATCTTTGTGGAGAGGCCGATTGCTACCGCCATGTTTTTCCTGGCTTTGATGATTCTGGGAATTTACTCTTTCCTTCATGTTCCTGTTGAACTGGCTCCTAAACAAGAGTTCCCTGAACTTCATATTCTGACTAACTGGTCAGGTGTTTCCCCAGAAGTCATCCAGACTCAGATTACATCTCCCCTGGAAGAGATATGCTCCACTGCAGAAGGAGTGAAAAAGGTGAAATCAAATTCCAGAATGGGCACTTCCATGATTACTGTGGAATTTGATCCAAAAACCAACATGGAGTTCGCCCGGCTTGCTTTAAGAGAAAAAATCGCTCAAGCAGAAGAGGCACTGCCCTATGGAGTGAGGCCGAAGGTTCAGTCTTATGTGCCTCCGGATTTCAGGGTCAAACCCTTTTTCTCCTGCACCATTTCTGGAAATGACTCCCTCCACAAGCTAAGGAAGTTGGTTAAAGACAAAATTGAAACGGGAATCGGATCGGTAAAAGGAGTGGCTGAAGTGGAAGTGAGCGGCGGATCAGACCCTGAGATAGAAATTTTGCTGGATGAAAGAAGACTCAGGGCTTTAAACATCCATCCTTATCAGGTGAGTTTTAAAATAAAAGAGAGAACACGAACGCATCCAGCAGGGAAAATCAAAAAGGGAAATCAGGAATTTATATTCAAGTTCGCTAAATCCATTACCAGCCTGAAAGATTTAGGAAAAACCGTTATTTCTTATTCAGGAGGGAATCCCGTTAGACTCCATCAGGTGGCCCGGATCGTTCCGGCTTACGGGGAAGTGCATGGTATTAACCGGTTAAACGGACGCTCCACCCTCAGTCTGACTGTGGAGAAAGAAAGAGGAGCAAGCACTCTCCGGGTGGCCAAAAAAGTCAAAAAGAAGCTGGAGGCTTTAAAAAAAGAATTGCCCCCGGATCTGATATTCAAAGTGGTGGATGATGAAAGCAAGGAAATCCAGAGAAACCTGAGGAATCTTTATTTTTTGGCTGGAATCATCATGGGAATTCTTTATCTCCTCGTTTTCCTGGCGTGGAGAAGTATAAGGCCTTCTTTTTTGGTTCTTTCTTCTGTCGTTTTCTCGGTGCTGATTACCTGTAATCTTATCTATCTGTTCAAGGTTTCCATAAATATGCTGACCTTAGGGGGACTGGCTCTGGGGTTTGGCCTGTTCGTGGATAACTCCATCGTTGTCTTTGAGAATGTGCTGCGTTTGAAAGAGAGAGGATTATCTGCGGTGCAGGCAGCCATCCAGGGTTCAGAAGAGGTGATTCTTCCGTTATTGGCATCCACCTTAACCACCATGAGCGTTTTCTTTTCTTTTGCCTATTTCCAGGGAAGGCTCAAGATGTATTATCTGCCTTTAGCCGTAGTGGTTTCTTCTGCTCTGGCTGCATCTCTTCTGGTCTCTTTTTCTCTGATCCCGGCTTTAATCCCCAAGCTGATGGAGAAAAGGGTAAGGGTGAAAAAAGAAAAGACAAGAGATGTCTATGAGAAAATTTTAAGATTCCTCATCCGGCATCCTGTGGAAGTCATTCTGGCTGTGGGATGCCTGTTTTATGGCAGTTTGGAATGGTTTCGTTCTGAAGTCACTGTGGGAGATTTTTTCAGATGGGACTACAGACAGGGAATATCTGTCATCATAAGCATGCCCCCGGGGGCAGCTCTGGAAAAAACAGACGCAGTGGCCCGGAAATTTGAAGAGAGGATCCTCGAAAAGGATTATGAGAAGACATTAAATACTTCTGTTTCTCCAGAGAGAGCCCGTTTGGATATCACTTTTCCCCCACAGATTGAAAATTCTTACCGCCCTTATTCATTGAAAGAAGAATTGATCCAACTGGCCACACACTTCGCTGGCATAAGCATCGGGATTTATGGCTTTGATCTTCAAGGATATCATTCCAGTCTGGGAGGAGGGGCTTTTTATAATTCCAGTATTAAATTTTACGGCTACAATTTGAAAAAACTGAAAGAAATCACTTCTAACCTGGAGAGGAGACTCAAAAGAAATCCTCGAATCAAGGAAATTCGTATAATCTCAAGCCGTTACGGCTGGTGGAGGCTGGATTCATTTGAGTACATCTTAAAAATCGATAAACACAGGCTGAGAAAGTACCATGTTGATCCCCTTTATCTTTACTCTCATCTCCAGTCTTTGTTTCAGGGAAGATTTTATGTTCCCATGAAAGCCAATATCGGCGGCAGGGAAATGGAGATTTCAATGAAGTTTCCTGAAACTGACACCATAGACCTCAACAGTCTTCAGGATGCAGTGGTGAGAACACAACAAGGTGAATATTTGAGATTGGGGGAGATTTCCACTTTGGAAGAAAGACAGATTGCTGGGTCGATCCGGAGAGAGAACCAGAAGTTCCAGCAGATGGTGATGTGGAAGTTTAGAGGTCCGCCCAGGGCTGCCGATAAATATAAAAAGGCTGTGTTTTCCACACTCCCGCTTCCTCCCGGTTTTTCTGCCACTTTAGGACAGGAATGGCGGATGACAGAGGAAGAAAAAGGGCAGATAAAATTTGCCATCATTTTTTCTCTGATCATCATTTTCATGATCCTGGCCTCGCTTTATGAATCCATCATTCAACCCTTTTTCATTCTTCTGTCTGTCCCCCTGGCATTGATGGGAGTGTTTATGGCCTTTGTCATTGCTGATTTTCCGTTCGATTCTTCGGCTTACATCGGAGTCATTCTGCTTGGCGGTATCGTGGTTAACAACTCTATTCTCCTTGTTGACCATATTAATCTGAAGAAAAGACAGGGGCTGTCTCTCCTGGAGGCGGTGATAAAAGGAGCCAGAGAAAGAGTAAGGCCTATTTTTATGACCACCAGCACCACAGTCCTGGGAATGCTGCCTCTGGTATTGATTAAAATAGAAGTGGGCAGGAGGCAGATCTGGTCTTCTTTGGCTCTCTCAGCCGTAGGAGGGCTGATAAGTTCCACTTTGTTCATTCTTATTGCCATTCCTATTTTTTATTTCTACGGAGATAGCATCCGTTCCTGGGTGAATGAGAAAATAATAGACAGTGTCCAAACCTGGCACGAATTGAGAAGATAGAGATTGTCCTGTAGAGAAGGGATTTCAATTTTGTAATCACACTGTTTTTGCCAGGAAGGAAGTGAGGAAGCGACACCAAAAAAGAAAGGAAGATTGACCCTCTTTGGAGAGGAGACAGGGATGGCTGGAATGATCTTTCCCAAAAAAATACTGCTCATTTTTTTTATTGCCCTTGCGGCGGGGGTGTCCGTTTATTTTATTTTTATAAGCCGGGATTCATATTCTCCTTTATCAGAAAACACACCTCAATCCTCTCAGCCAGAGAGAAAATTTAAAGAACCGCTTATCCCGGTAAAAGTTGTCCAGGCAAAAAAAGGCGATCTCATCATTAGACTCAAATCACCTGCTGAGGCTGTATCCGAAAAGAAAATCATCATCAGAGCTGAGGTCCCGGGAGTGATCAAAGCTTTGAATGTTGAAGAAAGCCAACATGTCAGAAAAGGCGACCTGCTGGTTGAGCTGAATGACAGGGAGCACAAGCTGGATCTGGAAGTCTGTGAAGTTAAAAGATTGAGATATTTATCAGAAATGATGCTGGAAGAGAAATTTAGCAGGTCTGAAGAACCACCACAGAATCCTGAGAAAGAAAAAATGCACAAAGCCAGGGAAGAATATGAAAAGGCTCGGAAGCTCTACCGGAAGGGAATGATATCTGAAAAAGAATTTGAAAATGCCTCCAGGGAGTATGAGCTGGCTGTGATTGCTTCAGGGGAAAGAAAAAAGGAAGTCAGGGCTGCGGTGAAGGGCCTCACTCAGGCTGAAATTGAAGTCAAAAAAGCCCGTCTGAAGCTGGAAAAAACCAAAGTCCGGGCGCCGTTTTCAGGAATCGTATACGATATTCAGGTTTCTCCTCATGAACATATCACAAACTCTAAGAAACTGTTCACTCTTATTGACATCAGCCGTATTCGGGTCCATGCCAAAATACTGGAGAGTGAGATCAGCAGGATAAGAGTGGGCCGGGAAGCGGATTTAAGTTTCAGTGCCTATCCGGGGAAGGTTTTCAAGGGGGAAGTTAAGGCCCTGAGTCCTGTGGTTGATCCAGAGGACAGAACATGCAGAGTGATAATCGGTATGAAGAATCCACAAGAAGAGATTAAACCGGGCATGCATGCTGAGGTGGAGATTGCGGCCCAGATTTACAAAGACAGGCTGCTCATCCCCCAACAAGCTGTCCTGGTCAGAGGAGGAAGAAAATTGGCCTTTGTGGTGGAGGAGGGCCTGGCCAAGTGGAGATATATTGAGGTGGGGAGAGAGAATGAGGATTATGCGGAGGTTCTGGATGGGCTAAAGGAAAGAGAATCGGTCATCCTGGAAGGCCACTTCACCCTGGCCCATGATACCAGAGTCAAGGTGATAGAATAAGTCACAGGAATGCTGGAGCTCTTTTTTAAATTATCCTCTGAGTCTGATACCAGACAAGCCTCTTTTTTCTGGTGATAGTCATGAGTGGTGTTTCTGATACTAAGTATGACTTGACGGGAAGATAAGGCCATTTTATCATGAATTCTCTAAATCATGGGACAAGATTTTTCTAAAGCCAGGGAAAAGCGATGGTTCTGGTCACCTTGAAGAAGAGATTACTCAAAACAAGAAAAAGCGACACCAGGCCTGCAGTGCTGGATGAGGCAGAACGGATTCAGATTGCCACCTGCGTTATTCTTCTGGAGGTGGCCAGGTCTGATTATGAATTCCACAGTTTGGAGAAAGAGACTGTCAGCGCTATCTTAAAAAAGAAATTTCATATATCAGAACAGGCCGTCCAAGAGTTGATGGAGATTGCCAGAAAAAGAAGGGAAGAGAGCATCGATTTATGGGAATACACCCATCTGATCAATAAGAACTACTCCAGAGAAGAAAAGATGAAAGTGGTGGAAGCGGCCTGGAAAGTGATCTATGCCGATGAAAAACTGGACAAATACGAGGACCATCTGGTCCACAAATTGGCCCGTTTGCTCCGGCTCAGTCACAGTGAGCTGATCAGGGCCAAGTTAAAGGTTCGGGACGAGGTAAAAACCTGAATTGT
Organism: Candidatus Aminicenantota bacterium; assembly: GCA_046538375.1. Classification (GTDB taxonomy): domain Bacteria; phylum Acidobacteriota; class Aminicenantia; order Aminicenantales; family Aminicenantaceae; genus JBKHJA01. Next base: position 2,833 of record JBKHJA010000039.1, on the reverse strand, counting down.
GAGGTGAAGGTCTCGGGGAAGAGGTCAGAAAAGCTGGCAAGATCACTCTCATGGGAAGCCTGTTTCCTGAAAATATCTTTCATGATAATTTGTACGAGCCTTTCATGGAGGCGCTCGAAGCACGAGGTGTGAAGGTTAAGCACAGGGTTTCTCCTGATTCTTGATTATTCTGATAATGCTCAAGAATATGCCTTCTCCTTTAAACAGGAATGTGGTGGATGAATACATGACTCCAATCCTTGAGGCAGCCAGAGTCGGCGATTTCAGTTTGATAAAAACTGCGGATTTATGAAATTTTTTAAAAAAAGCTATTGATTTTTCTTTTGAACCTGGTATAATAAAGACAAATCTTGCTGTGCTGGCTGGGCAAGGTTTTAAAACCCTCCTTCATTATCCCCTTTTTGCTTATTTTCCCCATACCCAAGACAGCCAGCACCTCTTTATCCTTCAAATTTCCCTTTACCTGATTTTTTTCATTTAATACACTATTATATTTCAATACAGCACGACCTAAATCTGGCTGCGCCTTAAAAAATGGATAACAAAGATCAAGTGCCCACCATATGGAACCGCTCTTTTTTAGTGGCTCTGTTTGGCTATTTCTTTTTATTCATGAGTATCACCCTGTTTTTTCTGTTCCCTCTATTCCTCAAACAATTTAACCCTCCCCAGAGCAGGATAGGATTGATCATGGGTGTTCACAGCCTGATGGCCATCTTTGTCCGTCCTTTTATCGGACGGCTGGTGGATATAAGGGGAAGAAAGAAAATCTCTCTTTTTGGCATAGGTTTCTTGATTCTTATTTTGCCTTTTTTTCACCTGGTTAAGGATGCGGGCTGTCTTCCCCTTCTTTTGAGAGCCTTGATGGGCTTAGGTTGGGGAGTGAGCATGACAGCCACCTTGACCATTTGTTCTGATTTGGCTCCGGTGGAAAGGCTGGCTCATTCCATGGGCATCATCGGGGTGGCCGGTCTTCTTTCCAGCGCCCTGGGGCCCATGCTGGCTGAAGAGGTGATCAATCAATTTGGATTCACCGGTCTTTTCAACACCAGCATCATTCTGCTGGCGGCCTCATTTGTGTGTGTCTTATCCACCAAAGAAGTGATGAGGCCTGATCATGAACGTTCTTTCCAAAAGCCCCAATCTTTGCGCGGGGTATCTGTGGTGATCATCCTTTTGATTTCCACTCTTCCGGTTGTCCATGGAGCCATCAGAGGAGCGGTGGTCTATTTCATTGCCCTGTTCGGAAAATCTATTCCTTTAGATAGAGTGGGCCCTTTTTTTCTGTTCTTCTCTGCTGCAGCTATTCTTGCCCGGCTGGGAATCGGTGATATATCAGATCGGTATGGGCGCAAGAAAGTCATCTTCCCGGCAGTGTGTATCATAAGCTTCAATCTATTCTTGATATCCCAGGTGAGATCTTTCTGGATGTTTATCCTCGCCGGCTTTATCGGGGGATTTGGGCAGGGGCTCATTTTCCCTGCTCTAAGCACTTATATCATCGATATCTTGGGGCGGGAAAATAAAGGGCTGGCCATAAGTCTTTATTTAACTCTTTTCGATGTGGGGATGGGAACTGGATCTACTTTTTTTGGTTGGATTTCTGACCTCTATGGTTACAGAAACATGTATATGTTCGCAGGAATGGTTTTTTTTCTGGTGAGCGTGATATTCACCTGGAAGGCCCCTTCATCCAGATAGGAGATGGTTTTGTACCGAAACATGAATTCAACAAAATGATTGGATCAGGCACTTCTGTTCCTGTTGGCCCGGATACGCTCGTATCCTGAGATGTTGACAAATTCAAATTTCTCTTCTTTGGAATCGAATATCCCAGTGATTGAACCATTTTCATTTGTTGAGGGTCGCGAAGCCGCCATAGGGAATTAGTTCGAAAATTGATGATTCTTTGATGTCTCGTCTAAAAAAGGAGGTGTCTGCAGAGGGTGTACCATGTCTGAATTTGAATCTGAGCGCGCTTGAGTTTGACCTTCTCCGTTTTTTTATCGAGCATCAAGATCAGGTGATGAGCCGAAATTCCATTCTGGATGAAGTGTGGGGCGACGATGTTTATATCCAGCCCCGGACTGTGGACAAGCACATCGCTGAGCTGAGAAAAAATATTGAAGACGACCCGTCAAATCCCAAGCACATGCTTGGCGTGCGGGGTGTGGGGTATAAATTTTGCGAATAAAAGTGAGTGATAAATATTAATAGTATTGCAAATACTTAACAATTATGTTAAGTTAATGCTATGCGATGGGGAGATTTATTAACTAAATTTGCGAAAAGACCGCTTTTTCATTCATCGATGTTGAAGATTTTCCCTGATGATCCCCATCATATTCAGGTTCAGCTTTCAAGATGGGTTGATACGGGCAAACTCTCACAAATAAGAAAAGAATGGTACCTCATTGAAAAACCGTATCGATTGAAGGAGGTTCCACCCACTGTTATCGCTAACACGGTGGTCCACCCTTCCTACCTATCTTTGGAGTGGGCGCTTCAATATCATGGAATGATTCCCGAACATGTTTTCAATCCCACTTCTATCACCACTAACCGGGGGATTCGATTTAGTGCCCAGAAGACTCTCTTCATTTATCATCATGTCCAGCCCTCTTTTTTTACTGGATACATGCAAACGGCGTATAACGGCCCTTCCCTTTATATCGCCTTTCCCGAAAAGGCTCTTTTAGATAAAATCTATATTTTTCTCCAAAGAAACGAATTTTCACTGGATTGGCTAAAGGAACTGCGGATCCAAAACCTGGACAAATTCGATTTCGATAGATTCCGATCTTATGTGAGCAGGACCAGAAAAAGGGGATTG
>JBKHJA010000038.1:0-21777 GCA_046538375.1 Candidatus Aminicenantota bacterium | reverse complement strand
TCCCATGATTTCTGTATAATGCAGGTACGCCTGGATTATTCATGAATAATCCAGGATAAATCATAGCAGATGAGGCCTCCATGTCCAGCCAAAAAATACCGGAAAAGGGGGACTGTCTCCTTTTTGGCGGATGCAAAAAGATATTGTCAAAGAAAAACATAACTGTTAAGATTACAGCTATTCAAACACAGAAGTTGACAATATAACAAATCAGCCCACATTCACCTTCAAAGATTCATGGTTAGAGATTGAAAAAACATGGTGGTGAAAAAGGAGTAAGAAAAGGAGGTTCAAATTGAGAAAAAAGCCAGGCCAATTCGTTGTGATCATATACTTACTGCTGGGAACGGCTTTTTCAGGGTGGGCCCAGAGCCAAACCGGCACCCTGAAAGGAAAGATCATGGATACCGAAGGTTTTCCCCTGCCGGGAGCTTTTATCTACGTATCATCACCTGCCTTGCTGGGGATTCAAACCTATATCACTGCTCATACCGGGAACTTCCGGTTTCCCCTTCTTCCTCCCGGCGCCTACAGGGTCACAGTGGAAATGCCAGGATTTAAAACAGTTCACATAGAAAATATTTACCTCAGCGTAGGGAAGACCACCACTATCACTGTCACCATGGAAATAACCAAGATCGAAGAAGAAATCACCCTCCGCATTCCCTCCCCCACTCTTGATGGAGAATCAACCAAAACAGCGGTGATCCTGGAGCAGGAGATCATTGAAAACATTCCCTTTTCCCGGGACCTCCACCACATTGTCAATTCTGATTCTGGTGTGCATTTAGAAGGGACTCCTTACCAGCCGCAAGCCATAGTCCACGGCTCGTCAGCCAGGTCCAACACCTATGCCTTCGAAGGCCTGAGCATGAACGACCCCTGGGGAATGCTGCTCAACACCAACATCAACTTTGAAGTGTTAGAAGAAATAGAGTTGGAAACCGCCGGCCATCCCCCGGATATCGAATCTACGGAAGGAGCATACATCAACGTGGTGACCAAATCAGGGGGAAACAGATTCAACGGGGAAATCCTTTTCTATCATGCCAGTGATAAACTGACCGACTCTCTGGTCTCTGAAAAAGAGATGGAGGATCCCCGAGTTATTTCTCCCCTTGCTGATCAAAAGATGTGGGATATGTCTCTCTCTCTGGGGGGTTCTCTACTGGAAAACAGACTCTGGTATTTCGGATGCGGTGGTTTAATTTTTCATGACCGCACCACTCGATTTTCTCCCTGGACAGACCCAGTGGGCAAAAAACATGAAGACTATCTCTGGAAAGACAACCAAAAACTGGGATTTTTCAAACTGAGCAGCAAAATCACTTCCCAGTTCAAAGCTTCAGCCCTGTTCAGCTATACCAACCGCCATCAGCCCGTGTATGCCTCTTATCTAGGATGGAATACCACAGAAGAAGCCACTCGAGTCTGGGATCACCAAAAAAATTATACCTTTGACGGCAGGGCGAGCTACATTCTTGACCAAAATACATTCGTGGAAGCCAAAGCAGGCTACTTTTCCCACCGGCTTCCTCTCTATGTCAACCCACAAGCCAGGGAGAATCCTCAATACTTTGATGGAGCCACCGGCTATCTCTGGGGAAGTGCTGCCTTCAATGAAACTCAGCTCAGCAAAAGATTTCAGGCCGGAGCCTATTTAATCCGGTTTCAGGATGGGATGTTGAGAAGCGACCACCAGTTCAAGCTGGGCGCAGAATACGAATACGTGCATGGAGAAAGGGATACCTGGAAAAACGACAATCTGTTGATCGACTATTTTAACGGAAGCCCCTATTATTTTGGACAGGCTCTCTCCCCCTCCACAGGCAATATGGTGGGAAAAGGGATGGTCCATTTCTATCTTGCCAGTAGACTGGAAGGGGGGCTGAATTCTATCCTGGAACTCAGAAAATTGGGATTTTTTATCCAGGACAGGGCAACTTTTGCCCATAGATTGACTCTCAATCTGGGGATTCGATTCGACAGAAGCGATGCCCGGATGCCTACCTTCCAAAAAATTGCCAGTGGAAATCCTCTTTCTCTCAAGGTAGGGGAAGAATTGATCAAGCCTGAGGCTGGTGTGAATCCCTACCACAACAATATCATCCCAGAATTGAAAAATCTGATGACCTGGAACACCCTTTCCCCCCGGTTAGGATTGAGTTTGAATGTCCATGGAAACGGAAAAACCGTGTTAAAAGCCTCCTTTGCCCGCTACCACGAATACATGATGTTTGACTACCTGGCTCCTGTAAATCCATTCTTTCCCGGGCGCTCTCATCGATTCTTCTGGTACGATGAAAACATGAACGGCCAACCGGATGATGCCGACACCTTTCTCCTCGACTACCAGGACTACCGCTTATACATGGAAGATTATTATAAAATGAGGATAGACCCGGATATCACATCTCCCTGCACCCAAGAGTGGACCGTCGGGCTCCACCAGGAAATATTCAGAGATTTCTCGGTGGGATTAACTTATATCTCCAAGCGCAGAGAAAACATTCTGGAAAACGTCCGCTATTCGCCCGATAAAGACAAGGACTGGTACACACTCGATCAAGACTCAGAGGGATGGTGGATCCCTTTCCACACTGTGGTTCCAGGAGGCGGAGATTATCAAGACACTCCGGTCACTGTGTATTTCTGGTCTCAGGATGCTCCTCTTTTCTTTGATCGGCTCAAAAATGTTCCGGAGCTCGAGAGGAAGTACAGGGCTTTGGAATTGGTGTTTAAGAAGAGGTGGTCCCATGACTGGCAGTTTCTGGGCTCAGTGGTTTGGAGTCAATCCACAGGCAATATGGACTTAGGGTATGAAGCCAGCTCAGGATTCACCCCAGCCGCTGACTCTCCCAATTATTTTGTGAACCATTCACCGGAAAATTCCAGGCTGGACTACGACCGGCCTCTGGTGATCAAGCTCATGGGAACTTACCGGTTTCCACTCGATATTCTGCTGAGCTTCTACTACGCCCACATGAGCGGGAAGCCATGGGCAAGGAGTGTGACCATCTACCCTCCTCCTTCCTGGATTGAGGCCAATCATGCCTATGGTTCTTTGGCCAGAGTCTATCTGGAATCACCCGGTGAAAGAAGGCTTGACCCTTATAACAGTCTTGACCTGAGGATAGAGAAGGAGCTTCGGCTGGGAGATTCGGCTAAAATAAGTGCCTACGTGGACATTTTCAATGCTCTAGGCAGCCGGTATAAAATCGAGCACCAAAATGATGGAGGATTCTGGTTCCCAGACGATGAAAATTCCACCCGGGGAACGAGGGTGCTGGGTCCGGACTATGAGAAAATAACCTATGTCCTGGGAGCTCGGATATTCAGGTTGGGCTTCCGTTTCAGCTTCTGATCCAAAAACTTCTCTACTTTTTCATGTTTTTAATGGCGGCCACCATATTCTTGACCTTGGGAACTTCAGGATTTTCAGGATCCATCTCCAGGAATTTATTGAAGTATTCCAAAGATCTATCAAAATCTCCTTTATTGAGGTAAACATAGCCCAGTTTGAGGTAGGGCTTTGACCAGTCTTTTTTTATCTGGATGGCCAGCTCAAAATATTTGATGGCCTCATCGATCTTCTGGTGAGAGAAAAAGATCTCTCCCACATTGTAGGCAGCCACCTCGTCTTCAGGAGAAATCTCTAGGGCTTGAGCAAAATATTTCTGCGCTGTCTCGAATTCCTCTTTTTGAATATAAAGTTCCCCCAGCCCGGTAAGAGCACGAAGGCTGGCCTGGGGGTCTTCTTTATAATCGCGGTGAGTTTCCAAAGTTTTGTCCAGGACGAACTTAAATTCTGTCTCTGCTTTTTCCAGATCTCCTTTTTTAAGATAGCATGTCCCTACATTGAGGTGAGCCTGGTAAACTTCTGGATATTTCTCCAGGAAATCCTGGAAAATCTGTATAGCTTCTTCATATTTCTCCTGCTGGATCAGAAGATTTCCCTGGTCAAACATTTCGTAGGATTCTTGGTCGGTTCGGAGGGCAGCAATACCGGTCATCTTCTTTAGGGTAAAAGAAACAGGCGGATTTCTACGAAGCTGGCTGATATTCATATCCACATAAGAACTCTGGTATCCCTCCTTGGAAGCTGTTATTCGCCACCTGCCTGATCCCATCCCGGCCACAGCAAAGTGGCCTTCTTCATCTGAACGGCTCTCCAGTTTTGTGTCATATTTCAAGCTCTGCACAGTGATCAAAACGCCTTCCAGAGGATTTCCTTCCTCATCCACCACCGTACCGCTGATTCTCCCTTTCCCCATGTGTTCCTGAGGAAATGCCGGTGCGCAGGCCAAGACTGACAGAAAAAAAAGGACTGTACCCAAGTTCAAAAATTTATTACAGAAAAAGGGCTTCATTTTATCCTCCTCTCGTCAATGCTGGTGATGACATTCTATTCAGTGCGTTATATTGGGGCTTTCTTCATCAGCTCGCTTTATCCTTGGTTCTCTATTATAGTGAAAAATCCCAGGGATGCCAACCATATTTAAAGCTTGAACTCCACCACTTTCCTTAATTCTTCTCCTCCTGTTCTATTTTTCAGGCGGACATGAAGTTTGTTTTTCCCTCCAAGCAGTCTGCCAGCATCTTCACTGATCCTGACAGGGATTTCCATGTTGTAACTTTTTCCCTTGCTCTTTTTGAGCTCTTCTTCATCTATTTCGATCTCATAAGACTCTTTTTTTTCCCACACCAGAGAGCCCTCGGAATCATTCAACTTGAGCTCAACATCAAGCACTGTTTTTAACTTCTCCTCCTCGGCCGCAAACCACAGCTCAGAATAGGGGATTCCGATCTCCACCAACCCTTCAAACCTTTCCTCATCAGCTACTGCTTTTTTGATGCTCAAATCAAAATCAAAAAGCCTCCTTTCGTCCGCTCTGATTGTCTGTTGAGCCTCAGCCTGGGCCATGCTGAGTTCATGCATGTACATCAAGTTAAGGGAACGAATAGCACTCAGGTTATAGGTCACCAGGCGGTAATTTCCTGAACACATAGAATCCACAAACACCACAGGAAAATTTCCGTAATACCAGACTTCACTGCAGCGGCCTGAGGGATCCCCTCCCATGGGGTATGTCAACCTGTCCATGGGCGGCCCAAAAAGGATATAGATTCTGCCCCTGTCAGTCAGCCATCCTGGCTTTCCCTCGCTGATAAAAAGCTCGTTGGCTCTTTCTATCCGGTCAAAGTATTCCATTTTGAACTCGTTCTCTTCTGTTGAAGGATCGGGATCCCGGCGCTCCCAGAATTTTTCCTTAAAGTCTTCTTTCTCCGAGTCAGGAAGTTCCAGGAAAATCTTTCGTTCCTTCTTGGTGATGATATATCTCACCTTGGATAAAAATTCGGCATCATCAGGTTCTAATTGCTGTTCCAGTTTGTAAAGACGGCAGGAAGAAGAAAAGAAGATCAGCAGAAAAGAGAGGAAAACAACAGGAAAAAAGATCAAACAAAGAAATTTTGTTTTTTGCCTTTTTCTCCAACTAGATGAAACAGTCATTTTATCTCCTTCAAAGCCTCAACGTCCTGCTTGACCTGAGGCTGATTTGGATTTATCTCCAGGGATTTCTCCCAAGCAGTCAGGGCTTCTTTCCTGTTCCCCAACTGAAAATAGCATTCTCCCAGAGAATTGAGAAGATGTACGTTCAGTCCATGATGGGAAATGGCCCGGTCAAAAATCTGGATGGCTTTGGCCAGCTCTCCTTTATTTTGGTAGGCTTTCCCCATGATATAAAAAGCCTGGTAGGGGGGAGCTTGGGCACGTTCCAAAAAAGGAAGCAGCACTGCTTCTACTTTCTCATACTCGGCCAGTCTCATATAGGCCCGGGCTAAATTGAGGGCCATATCCACTGATTCTGGTTTTTTATGAAAGGCCTCTTCCAAAAAGGGTTTTGCTTCCTCGATTCGGCCGCTGTTGAAAAGTTGGATTCCGATGACATGGGAATAGACCGGATCTTGAGGGGGAGGCAAAAGTTGAGAGTGAATCCAGGGACGGGCCATGGCCTGGCTGTAAGTCACAGCAAACTCTTCGCTGTCGGAAACAATTTCCTGCTCTTCGGCCGTAACAGATACTTGAATCTGATAATGGGCGGGAGAAAATTGGGCGAGAGAAAATTTCTGAATGATATGGGGAATTTCTTGATACTCATTAAGTGCCCTGGTGGCAGAGAAAAACTCTTCTTCTCCCTTAAAAAAGGTGAATCTGAGCTCTGCTTTTTCTCTCAACTCTTCACTCAATCCATGAATCTGAAAGGCCACCACCATCTCATCTTCCCTGAGAAAGACTCTGTTGGACTGAAAATGGACCCGACTGCCCCCCAATTGGAAAGGCCTCAGTCTTTTCTCCGGAGTTTTAGTTTTCTCCGTATAATATCCCAGGATGAGGGAGGTCATCTGCACAGAGCCTTCTTCCTGAGGAATGTGAATATTTCTTTCTAAAGAGGTAAATTCCTTAGAAGCTTGATTCTTAACCAGAATGGACAACTTGTAATCACCGGGAATAAGAGGAAACATATCCTGAATACTGAGAGGCCGATGACTTATTTCGTTCATCTGTTCTTTGCTGAAATCAAGAGAAATATCCTTTTCAAACTGGTAGATATTCCTTCCCTCAGAATCAGTGACTGTTCCGTTGAGTTTCAAATGTGTGGAATATTTATCCTGGTACTGGTTCACGGAAAGTCTTTCCGGCTCCACGGCATAATGAACAAAATATGTTCCGTTGGGCCCTCTAATCACTTTGACCAAAGAATCGCTGTCCATGTAATTGGCGCTGTATTCCACCTCCACAATATCTTTGTATTCAAGAAATTTCTGGGCATACTTCTCCTCCACCTGCCTCACAGAAGCTGTTTCCACCTTCTGGATTAACAAATCAGAGGAAAGGGAAGGCCGGCCAAAGGCCCCTGATTGGTCACCGGGAATAAGGTTAAGGGAAACCTGGGCCAAGCCTGGCTCAACCTCGTTGAGCCTCTCATAGGCCGCTAAATAGTCCACAGGATCACCCCAATAAGAGGTCAGCAGCGCCTGAGGTCCATCCCTGAGAGGACTGTACAGTCTGTATTCGCCGCTTCCTCCTTCCTGGAAAAAAACAAGATGAAATCCAGGGGGCAAGCCCAGGTGGGTTTTTCCTTGGTAAAACCAGACTTCTGACGGATAAGTCATGGTCTTTCCTTCAAATTGCTGGATATCATTCGGTTCACCCAGGATGATATAAACCCGTCCCCGGTCTGTTTTCCAGCCCGGCTTTGGTGTTCCCCTTCCAAAAAAATGGTTGACATAATTTATTCGCTGGTAATGCTCTTTTTTGAATTCGTTTTCAGGGGTTCCAGGAGTAGGATCTCGGTGTTTCCAGAAAGCCTGTATGAATAGATCTCTCTCCCGGTCTGTTTTAAGCTTCAGAAAGACTTCCTTCTCCACGGGGGCAATAATATATGCCACTTCCTCTTCCAGCCACTTTTTATACCGATTGGGAAGATCACCTGCTTCTCCTTCAGGGCAGCTGTAAATAAAGAAAAGAAGGAGAAGGCAGCAGAAAATATGTGTTTTTTTCATCCCTTCATAACTCCTCTTTGTTCTATGTAATTTTTAATATGGTTGGTCACAGGAAAACCATCTCCACTTTCTCAGAATACAGGAACGGCTTTTTGAATGGATATCCTACTTATATAAGGTAACTCTATATCCAAATAAATTCAACTCCATGAGTATCATTTCCAAAACTGTGATGAACATAAATATATACTGATGGAAAAGGGTGAGGGATGGGGGTGAGGAAGCCCCTATGAGGACTGAGCGGGCATGGTTTCTCTCCGCAGGAGAGAAGAGCGAAGTCCGAATGGGAGCTGATTTTCCTCGCTGGGGAAAATTAGCGTGCTGACGACCCCCCATTCCTCACCCTTTCTCACGGAAATGGAAATGCTACTCATAGAGATAAGCATTTCCACCTTCATTTTTTTACAGGAGGCTGCGCAGAAACTCAAAATCTTCCCAGGAAAAATTTCCTCTCACAAAGGGGAAATTCAATTTGTTATGGAGGAGAGGATCTGCGTTTTGGTCAATATACCCGTTCTCTTTCATCCACTGCCAATCCTGTGTGCCGGGAACTGGTGAAAAATAAGCCAACCTGGGTTTGGCACCCAACCGCTGCACCTGAAGAATGCTCTCTTTCACTCCAGAAGGGGATTTTTGAGGAAGTCCCATCATCAGGTATACATTTATGTGGTCCCTTTTGTAGCCAGCATTCTCCAAATGGAACAAAGCCAAATTTTTACGTGTGGTATGTCTGGGCAGCGCTTGAATGAAGTGGTGCGGAAGGTGGGACTCGAACCCACACGGTCAAAAAGACCATAAACTCCTGAGGCTTACGCGTCTACCAATTCCGCCACTTCCGCACCTGCCTCTTCTCTGTCATCCATCCGGTTTCTCTATTATAATTCCATCATGAAAAAGAGTAAAGCCACCAAAAAAAGATGCCATCAACTGTTTATTCTGGACAGTCTATTTTGAACTTGACAAAAAGGTGTTCTCACCTTATTTTTTTAAAGTCCAGGTGATATCTGTCAGCTGTTCCATTGAATTTTCACTCATGTTCTTCTATCCATTTTCCACCCAAACTATCCAAAAGGAGGACTAATGAAACTTCTGAGCCAGAAACAAATCGAGAGTCTCTCCAAATTCAGGAGTGATCATTATCTGACCACTTCTTTCTATCTGGATACAGACAAGAGCAGGCTGAGAAAAAAAGAAATCTTGCTGACAGCCAAAAACATTCTCAGAAGAGGAAAGACGCGATTGGATTCAATGGATCTGAGCAAAGAAAAAAAAGAGTCTCTCCTTCAAGACATGGAAAAAATCAAAAAATTCTGTTCCCAGATTATCCCCTCCCAAAATTTCGCAGGACTGGCCATATTCTCATGCAGCCATCAAGATTTCTGGCAGGATTATGATCTCCCTGCTCCACCCCGCAACAGGATAGTTTTTGATAAAGATCCCTATGTCCGGTTTCTTTCTTCCATTTTGAATGAATTTCGTCATATCTGCGTTCTCACTCTGGATAGACGAGAAGCCAAGTGGTATGACGTGATAATGGGGGAGATTTCCCTTATGGAAAGTATGGTCGGAGACGTCCCGGGCCGGGTCAAAGAAGGGGGGTGGGAAGGCTATGAATCAAAACGGATCGAAAGACGCATAGATACGCTTCTGCGCGAATATTTCAAGAAAACCGCTCAAAAGACATTCTCTTTGTTCAAGAAGAATCACTTCGATTGGCTTTTTGTGGGTTGTATTGATGAATATTTTGCTGAGTTTGAACCTCTTCTTCATCCTTATCTCAAACAGAGATTTAAGGGCCAGCTCAAAGCCAATCCCGGGGATTCTCCTGACAGCATCCTCAAGGAAACCACGGCCTTGGAAAAAAAAGTCAAAAAGAAAGAAGAAGACGATCTGGTCAACCGGTTTGTCTCCGAACTGGAAAAAGGAGGCCGGGCCAGCTCAGGACTAAAAAATTCCCTCCAGCGGCTCAACCGGGGTGAAGTCCAGACCCTGCTGGTCAGCCGTAACTTCTCCCACCCCGGAAGGATCTGTCCCCATTGTCAATTTTTGTATGTGGATGAACTTCGCTGTCCTTCCTGCCAGAAGAAAACAGATCCGGTGGTGGACATTGTTGACGAGGCAGTGGAAAAGGCATTGGACAAAAACAGCCAGGTGAGACACATCAACCCTTCCTCGAAACTTAACAGATACGGAAAAATCGGATCCTATCTCCGCTACAAAGCATAAAAAGGAAACTCTCACCATACCCAGCGGTAAACATTTTCATAGAGAAACAGCGTCTTTAATAGACACTCATTTTTCCGTTCTAAATTCAAATTATTGAATTAATCCAATTTTTTGGATAACAATTTTTATGGATAAAACTCGCCCCTTTTATAACTCCTTTAGATTCAACAACATAAATATTCTTCCCTTTTAAATAATTTGGCATGTTTTTTGCAGTCTATCTGTACTTATTATTTATTATTCCAGTCATAAACTAATAATGACATCATCCTTATTATACGGACATATGAAAAGGGAGGTGAGAATAGGGATAATAAACAAAAACAGGCCTATGTCGTCTTGAAGTGAAAAACTTTAAGGCATGGAAAAAGGAGAAATAAAAATACGTACAAGGAGGTTTTCATGAAAAGGCTTTTACCTTTTTCTCTCATGTTTCTTCTGGTGTTTGGGTTAAGTTTCTCCCAAACAGGACAAATAGGAAAAATACAGGGCACAGTCACGGATGAAGAAGGAATTCCGCTTCCCGGAGTGACAGTGACCATCACATCTCCTGCTCTTATTGCTCCACAGATTTCCAGAATCACCAGCGAAAGTGGTGTTTTCCGGTTTCCCTCTCTCCCTCCGGGCACTTATCAGGTTACATTCGAACTTCCTGGATTCAACACTAAGGTAAGAAAAGGCATTATCGTCAGTGCAAACAAGACCACTTCTCTGGACATCACCATGTCCGTAGCCACAGTGGAAGAGGAAATAACTGTGGTGGGCGAATCCCCCACAGTTGACAGGCAGGCCACCACCAAGACGGTGACCATAGATGACGTGTTCATCACCACTATTCCAGCAACCCGGACATTCGGCACCTATTTCAATATGACGCCAGGTGTGACTGGAAGCACTTCCCATGGAGGATCCGTACGGGACAATGTTTACAGTATTGATGGAGTGAACACGGCTGACGCTGCTGTGGGCACAGAAGCTCTTTTCTTCAGTATGGATACAGTGGAGGAAATATCCGTGCAGACCGGGGGTCTTTCTGCCGAGCACGGACAGGTACGTGGAGCCATCGTGAATGCGGTCTCCAAATCCGGCGGAAACGAATTCCACGGGTCTGTTAACATCTACTACAGAGGAGAGAATTTCCAGTCGAACAACACCAAAGGCACTCCTTTAGAAGGGGAAGAAACCGGCTTCAAGTATGAAATGGAACCGGGATTCAGTGTGGGCGGCCCTATAATCAGGGATAAGCTCTGGTTTTTTGCAAACGGCAGTTTCTGGAAACAGGAAAGAATCGTTTCTGGATACCCTTACGACAAAGACAAGGAAACAGGAGTGGACCAGTTCAGGCCATATCCTTACCTGAAACTGACCTTCCAGCCCAATCCGGATAACAAGTTCATTGCTTCCTATAGATTTTCAGATATAAGAAGACACCACCGAGGCGCCTCCAGATATAATACTGAAGACACCACCTGGGAGCAGGAAACCCCAACAAATGTGATCAACCTGCACTACACCAGATTCTTCGGGACAAACTTTTTTATGAATGTTAAAGCTTTTGCCTATATGACAGACTTCAACCTGTTTGCCAAAAATGATAAGCCCAATTATTGGGAATACACAACCAACCTGAATTCTGGAAGTTTTGGATACAGCGACCTTTATACCCGTGACCGTTATTCCATAGAGGCTGATGGAACAGTATACATTGATGATTTTGCAGGAGCCCATGAAATGAAGATGGGAGTGGAATACATGTTTGCCAGAACAAGCAGATACCTGGATTTCAACAGACATCCTGTAAACGGCATGAGCTTTATCAATACTTATTATGGAAGCCCTTGGTATGGCATCTGGTATGCTGTGTACGACCAGGTGAATGAGAGCAGGAATCTGGGTGTTTACATCCAGGATGCCTGGAATATTTCCAACAGACTGACAGCCAATGTGGGATTGAGGTTTGACCGCATGCAGGGTATATACCCACCTCAACTGGAAGATGAAGGAGAACAGGAGCTTTTCGGATACACATACAACAGAGGCATTACCGAATCCATAACCGCCTACACCTGGAATACACTTTCCCCCCGGTTAGGACTTATCTATGACCTGATGGGCGACGGCAAAACCATGATCAAGGCCAGTTTCTCACGATACTACCTGGCAAATCTCACTCAGTGGGTTTCCCGTGGAAATCCCAACGGCTGGGTATATTATTACGGACCCTTAAATCCGGATTACACCCTTGCAGGACTTTGGGGTCTTGCCGTATCAGGTCCTGAGTATGCCCCCAAATACGGGTACGGAGATTACGATTTTAAGGCTGCCTACACAGATGAGCTCATAGTGGGTGTGGAAAGAGAAATATTCGAAGATGCTTCTCTGGGTATTCGATACATCAGGAAATGGGACAGAGACCTTGCAGAAGATGCAGACGCCAACAATATTGACATTGACAAGCTTCTCAGCACCGGTGAGTATGACTGGCTAAATTACACCCCGGTTACCGCCACAGATCCTCACGACGGCTCCACCGTAACCTTCTGGGAACAAGTGGGAGTCTATGTAGCAGATGCGTACATGATCAATCCTCCGGATGCCAAGAGAGACTATGACGGGGTGGAAGTCACTTTTGACAAAAGATATTCCCACGGATGGCAGCTCAAAGTGTCCTATGTGTGGCAGAAATCAAGAGGGTTGGTGGGAACTGATTTTGGAGACAGCTGGAGCGGTACGGCTTACTACGAAAATCCCAATGCCCACATAAACGCCATGGGAAGATTCCCCTATGAAAGAAGACATCAACTGAAGGTGCAGGGAATGATAAGAGGACCTTTTGGTATAAATTTTGGAACCTACTTCAGGTATCTATCCGGAAGAAGATACACCAGACGGATCAGAAGTACGGATCTTGGACTGGATCTTTTCCAGGGCAGTGAAACCATTTATGCGGAAGAAAGAGGTTCAACGGGATATCCAGGGCTTTATCTGTTGGATGTCAAACTTGAAAAAGAGTTCAGAATCGGCAGAACCAGATTTGCTGTTTTTGGAGATGTGTTCAGCGTTCTCAACACAAGCACAACAAACGACGTCTATACAATCTCCAGCAACCCCAGCATCGATTACCAAAAAGTTGAAGGCATTGAGGATCCAAGAATTTTCAGGATTGGTGCGAGATTTGAATTCTAGAAAGTAGAGGCTGAGAAACGAGAAAAAAGGGAGGCACTTCGTGTGTCTCCCTTTTTTTATCAAAATAACTGTTTAACCATCTGGAAGAAGATGGGAGAGGAACAATGAAAAAAAGGATTTATCTCTTCAGCGTCTTCTTGATACTGGTTCTTATTATTTTTAATATCCATGCGGGCGAGAAGCCCAAAAATATAATGTTTCTCTTTGATATCAAGGATTACCCCAAAGAAATAGATTACGCCATAGATTCTTTCTTCAACAAAGCTCTGGGCCCAAAAGATCAGCTCATTATCATGACCCCTGCCAATAAAATGTTGAGCTACTCAAGTCAAGCCCTTTCAGAATCCAGGAAAAAAATTAACCAAGAAGTAAAAGACACCATCAAAAAACACACTTCCCTCTCAGGCGCCAGCTACAGGAATATCTACACCCAAATGCTCAGCATAGTGGAAGAAATAAGGAGAAATTCAGGTTCGCAAGACGTTAAAAATCTCATAGCAGCCTATGAAAACAATCGAAATGAATTAAGGATGACCAGAAGGATCAACCAGGAACTGCTTTTAAATTTTGCAGATGTCTTCAAAAGATCAAAAAAAGTGACCGGTGATACGGAAAATCAGATGTATCTCTTTTTCCAGAAGGAATACAGACCCATACCTGACAAGGATACCATGGACATACTGAGGGAAAATCAACAGATAGCTTTTAAAGTGGTGGAAGTATTCCTGGAGGAAAGATCCAAAACAGATTTTGGCTCGGAAAAGATTGGGGAAGAATTAAAAAAAGCTGAAGTTCAATTCAATTTTGTTTATATCAATCCCAAAAAGGTTTCAACAAAAAGATACCAGTTGATTGACAACTCAGGAGATCTTTACAGCGCCATGAGCAAGATAGTGGAAATAACAGGGGGGGAGAAGGTCACCACCACCACACCGAAAACAATCTTCGAGCGCCACTAAAATTTTTACTTCTTTTCTAACTGTTTTATCAGATTTTTAACAGCATTGACTTGAGGGTCATCCTGAGGGCTTAATTCCACAAATTTATTCAAATAATCAATAGCTTTTCTCATTTCTCCCTTGTTCAAATAACAGTATCCCAATTTTAAATAAGAATTCGGCCAATCAGGTTTTATTTCAGCGGTTAACTGGTAATACTGAATGGCTTCATCAATTTTGTTGGAGTTAAAAAGAATTTCCGCAACATTATAGGATAAAGCATGGTCTGAGGGATCAATATCAATTGATTTTTCAAAATAATCTTTTGCTCTGTCAAAATCATTTTTATCCATATACAGCTCGCCAAGACTGGCATATATGGATGCTGCAGTTTCATTTCCTTTGAGATCCTCTTTTTCTTCCTCCAGCTTATCCAAAACAAATTCAAATTCTTGGATGGCTTTATCATATTGTTTTAATTTTATATAGCAGTTGCCCATACTGACTCTTGCTTCATACAAATCTGGCTGTTTTTCAACGAATTCTTTGAAAACATCAAGGGCTTTTTCATATTCTTCCTGGTTGTATAATTTTTCTCCCTTGAGGTACAATTCTTTGGGGCTTTCTCTCTCCAGCCTTTCCACATCTGTGATTTTCTTTAAAACGATCTCCTGATCTGGATTCTTGATTGCGCTGACCTCAAGTTCTGGAATGATGGTGGGATCATAGCCTTCCTTGGAAGCCTTTATTCTCACCACTGTTCTCCCCAGGCCAATAAAAGACCATATTCCTTTTTCATTTGTCTTTGTGGTCATGGTAAGTTCATGCACCAGTGATTCAAGCTCAACCTTTGCTCCTTCAACGGGATTTCCTTCTTTATCCACCACCACTCCCTTCAGTCTTGCCTGGCCTCTTCCTTCCTGAGACATGAGAAAACTGGAAAAAAAGGCAATGAAGAGAAAAAATAATATGGAAACTTTGATTTCTTTCATCCTCAAATCCTCCTCTTTCTCTATTCTATCAACAAAGGGATATTGAGTGAAGTTCCCTATATTTTTATATAGTTCCTACAAATCCGGTAACAGATTAAACTTCTTTAAACTTAACCCGGTTCACCACGCTGTAGATGATGGGGATCACAAAAAGGGTGAGAAAAGTGGTGGCCACCAGCCCGCCTATGACGGCGATGGCCATGGGCGCTCTCATTTCCGCTCCTTCCGAAGTGCTCAGGGCCATGGGCAGCATCCCCAGGATGGTGGTGCAGGCGGTGATCAACACCGGACGAAGCCGGACCGTGCAGCCTTGAAGAATAGCCTCCTTCTTTTCTATCCCTTTCCGCCACAACTGGTTGATATAATCCACCATCACGATTCCGTTATTGACCGCAATTCCTGCCAGCATCACAAACCCAATCAGGGAAGGAAGGTTTACCGCTTTACCGGTGATGAGCAGGGCCAATATCACCCCGATAAGAGCCAGGGGAATGGTGAACATGATCACAAAGGGATGTATAAAGGATTCGAACTGGGAAGCCATGATCATATAAACCAGAAGAGTAGCCAGGGCAAAAGCGCCGGCCATGATCATAAAGGCTTCCTGCATCTGTTCAAATTCGCCCCCAAATTCGATGAAATAGCCCGGAGGAAGTGCTCTCTCCATGCCGGCAATTCTTGCTCTTATATCCCGGATAACACTTCCTAAATCCCTGCCCGCGATATTGGCTGTGACCGCCACCTGCCGGGCCTGGTTCTCTCTTGTAATCCGGATAGGGCCTTCCCCTTGGGTGATCTCAGCCACCTGATCCAGGTGGATAACTTTGTTGGTGGGAGTTAAAATAGGGATATTTCGAATATCGTCCAGGCTGTCTCTGAACTTCTCCTTAAACCTCACCCGGATGTCCACCTCCTCATCCCTTTCCCGGAACCGGGTGGCCACTTTTCCCAGGGAAGCGGTTTGAACTGTGTGGGCCACCTTATTCACCATCAATCCCAACCGGGAAGCCTGCTCCCGGTTTATCCGGATATGATACTCTGGTTTTCCTTCAACTAAACTGTGGGTGACATCTCTTAATCCTTCTATATCCTGGATTCTCCCCACCATGGAATCGGCTGTGCTTTTGAGAAGCTCAAGATCTTTCCCAAAAATCTTTATCTCCACCGGTGCTTGAACACCGCTCATCATGGCTTCGCCCAGGTCCACGGCTTCGAACTTCACTCCCGTCATTCGGGGCAGCTGACTTCGAATCTTTTCCAGTATCTTGGTATCGGAGAGCTCTCTTTCACTCTTGTTGACCAATCCCACCCAGATCAGACCTTCGTGAGTTCCGGTGGTGCTCACCCCCCCGGCCATGTCAGCTGGATTCTCCTCAGCCTGGGATCCGGCTTGAACGGAAACTGTCTCTATGCCGGGCTGCTGTACCATTAAATTTTCCACCATGGTCACCACCCGATCTGTTTCCTCAAGAGATGTTCCCACCGGCATGATCACCTTGAGGATGATCATGTCCCGATCCATGGCGGGCATGAATTCTGTCCCCAGAAAAGGAATAACGGCCATGGAGATTATAAACAGAGCCAGGGCTCCGCCCAGAACCCACCACCGCCGGCGAAGGGTCTGATGAAGGACCTTCCGGTAGAAATTCCTGGCCTTCTCAAATTCTATTCTTCTCTTATTCTTGTTCTTGTCTGGTGTCCCTCTCTTGTTGTTGGCTTTGAAAATGAGAGAGGCCACCATAGGAACCACGGTCAGAGCCACAAAAAGAGAGGCCAGAAGAGAAAAGGCAATGGCCAAAGCCAATCCTCGGGTCATGCTCCCGGTTATTCCCCGGGCAAAGACCATGGGGAAGAAAACAGCAATGGTGGTCAGGGTGGAAGCGGTGATGGCCATGCCCACCTCGGAGGCGCCGAGTTTTGCAGCCATATTTTTTTCTTCTCCCTCTTCCAGATGGCGAAATATATTTTCGATAACCACCACCGCATTGTCCACCAGCATTCCTATACCTAAAGCCAGTCCCCCCAAAGTCAGCAGGTTGATGGTGTATCCAGCCACATAAAAGGCGATAAAGGTGGTGATCACAGAGAGAGGGATGGCCAGAAAAATGGTGATGGTGGGCCGCCAGTTACGGAGGAAAATAAAGATAAAAAATATGGCCAGTACTCCGCCCACCAGGGCATTGTTGGCGGTGCGGCGGATCACCCTTTGAATCATCTCCGATTGATCCATGAAGGTGAAAAACTCCACATCAGAAGGAAGGGTTTTCTGGATTCTTGCCAATTCTCTCTTAACCGCTTCCACGGCAATGACCGTGTTGGCTCCTGACCGCTTGTTGACAATCAAAAATATGCCTTTTTGTCCCTGGATGCGGGCTATGAACCTTGTTTCTTTCATGGCATCTTTGACCTCGGCCACATCCTGCAGGTAAACCGGCTCTCCGTTTGAAGTTGATCCGATGATGGTGCGGCGAATATCAGTCAAGTTCTGGAATTCTCCCAGAGTCCTTACCAGAAAATCAGAATGCCGCTCCACAATATGTCCAGCCGGGAGATTAAGGTTTTCCATCCGGAGGGCCAGGAGAATCTGATCCAACGACAGACTCCGGGATTCAAGGGCTGCTTTATCCACGTTGACCAAGATTTCTCTGATTTCTGTGGAATAAACCGGGGCAGAGGCCACCCCATCGATCCTCTCCAGACGTCCCACCACTTCATCTTCTATCATTTCCTTAAGCTCAAAAACAGGACGATTCCCGGTAACCCCGTAAAAAATGACCGGTATCTGGGATATGCTGAATTTCACCACCAGAGGATCCTGGGCTTCTTCGGGAAGAAAATTGCGGTAAAGGCCAATCTGATCTCTGACATCTTGAGCAGCAAAATCCAGGTTGGTCCCCCATTCAAACTCGATCATGATCACCGAGGCACTTTCAGAAGTTATGGAGTTCACCTTTTTTACCCGGTTGACCGAACTTATGATTTCCTCAAGCGGTTTGGTGATGGTGTTCTCGATGTCTTCTGAAGAAGCACCGCTGTACACGGTGATAACAGATACGGTAGGAAATTCAATGTCAGGGAAAAAATCCAATCCCAGCCTGGTAAAAGTGATGATACCCAGGACCACCAGAATCATGGCCAGCATAGCGGTGGTCACTTTTCTGTTAACAGAAAACTCTGGTATTTTCATTGTGTACCCTCTTCAATGGAGACCTCAGCGCCATCCACGAGGCCGTAATTCCCTTTCACAATAACCATGTCTCCCTCGGCAACACCGTCGACCACCTCCACCATCTCCGCATTCTGGAGACCTAAGGTGACTTTTCTTCTTAAAGCCTTATTCTGTTGAGCAACAAAAACAAATTGATCCTCCACAACAGCCTTTTGGGGCATAACCAAAGCCTGCTCATGAGTGCTCACTTCCAGGGTTACTTCTCCAAAGGTGTTGGGACGAAGCCGCAGGTCCGGATTATCCACTCTCACCACCACCTTGAACTTCTTGGTCAACGGATCAGCGGTCTGGTTAACCACACTCACCTGACCTTTAAAGACCCTGTCTGGAAAAACATCGACCTGGAGCAGGGCAGGCTGGCCTTTTTGGATGCGGACTATATCTTTATGGGAAACATCCACCTCGATCTTGACTCCATAAAAATCCATCAATGTCAGAACACCACTGGTGGGTGAGAAACCTCCCATCATGGGATTGATAACATCCCCAACATCGGCATTCTTGGAAGCCACCACTCCGTCGAAAGGAGCTCTCATCAAAGAAACTTCCAGATTATGGCGGGCCAGGTTCAAAGAAGCCCTGGCCTGCTGAAGCTGGGCTTCGGCCGCTTCATAGGCCAACCGGATTTTCTCATACTGCTGATCAGAAACAGCCTTCTCCTGCTGCAGCCGTTCCATCCTCTCCATGTTCCGCTGGGCATCCTTATGGTTGGCTTCAGCCACAGCCAATGCTGCTTGGGCCTGTTCGAGCTGAAGGCGCGTTGTCCGGGTGTCCAGTTCAGCCAACAACTGGCCCTTCCTGACTTTCTGTCCTTCCTCCACATAAATCTTGGCCACTTTCCCTGCGATATCTGGAGTGATATTTATCTTATTCCAGGGTTCTATAATTCCTGTATAGTGAAGTTTCTCGGATATCCTCTGCTTTCTTACCTTGAACACCTTGACCGGGGTAGCACCAAAGGATTCCTCCTCAACTTTCTGCTCCTGGTTCTGAGGTCCACAGGAAAAAAGAGAAAAGACAAGGAATACGGCCGCAAAAACTTTTGGCTCAATGCTTATTTTCATTTTATTCCTCCGTACATCTTCGTCCAGGCAAATTTAACCTTATTTCTCTTCCACACTCCTGCTCACTCCCATAGCCTTATCCAATTGAGCTAGAGAAACCACATAATCATAGAGTGCTTGAGAGTAATTTGTCTTGGCCTGGCTTAATGCGGCTTGAGCAGAACTGACGTCAAGAGTAGTGGCCAGGCCTTCAGAAAAATTCAACTCAGCGATCCGCAGACTTTCCTGGGCCTGCTCCACATTCTTCTGCTGCGAGATAAGGGATTCTTTGGCCTCCTTCAAATTCAGGACAGCCTGCCTCACTTCAAATCTAATATTTTCCTCCACTCCTTTTCGAGTCAGCTCCAATTCCCTTATAGCAGATTTGGATTGAGCCACCTGAGTCCAACTGGCAAAGCCGTTAAAAATGGGGACAGTGAGGACCAGATTCACAGAATAGTAGCTCTGCCAGGTATCTTTCTGGAAGTTGAATCGGTCGGCCCAGAAATTATAAGTGCCTGAGACGGCCAGAGACGGAAGCCCTGAGGCTCTAGCCATTTTGACCATCTCTCCTGCTATCTTCTTTTGATACCTCAGCTGGCTTATTTCAGGACGGTTTTGAAGGGCCCTGGCCAGACACTTCTCTAGATCAGGTTCATAAGGCTTGTAGGTCAGATCTCCTTTCAGTTCCACAGGCTGGGAAAGATCCAATCCCAGAAGAGTCTTCAAACCGAGTTCAGCGATTTTCAAGCTGTTGCGGGCTTTTATCAACTGAGGCTTCAGGTTGGCCACCTGAACTTCTGACCTTAAAAGGTCAAATTTGGAAGCCATCCCCACTTCATACATGTTTTTCACATTATGCAAATGCTTTTCAGCCACCTCCACCGCTTCCCTCGCCACCTTGACAAACTCTCCAGCCAGCAGAACTCTGTAAAAAGCCTGCTTGATGTTGAAAACGGTGGTGTGCTCGGATTGTCTCACCGATTCTTCGGTGGAGAGGAGATTGTATTTAGCCTGGTTGAAGCCTGCTGTTAAGCGCCCGCTGGTAAAAAGGGGAACTGAAAAAGATAGCGCGAACTGGTAGTCCCTGGTAAAATCGACAGCCACTCTCTGGGGAGGCTGACCGGGTATAAAAGACGGAAATTCCAGCACAAAAAGCTTCTCGTCCAAGGTGTGAAGGCCCTGGGCGTTGAGAGAAGGAAGAAAGTTGGAAACTGCCTCTCTCACCTTGTGTCTTGCTCCCTCCACCCGCTCTTCAGAGGCAAGATGATAAGGATTCTGTGAAAGAGCCAGCTCTATACTATCCTCAAGAGTTAAGGTGAGTTTTTCCTGAGAATAAACAAAGTTCCCAGCAGTCAATATCAAACACATTATCAAAAAAATTTTTCCTGCTTTCTGCATATTCATTCTCCTATTCAGGCTTTTTTTCTCTCCTGATTCCTTTAAGGAAAAATTCACGGATCAATTTTATCCCCGTATCTATGTCATACTCTTTCTCATACCAGAACTTGGTGAAATAGAAACCATGAAGCATGGCTTCAAAAGCATGGGCCGCATCATGGGCGTTCACTTTCCGGAATTCTCCGGTTTTGATTCCTTCTTCCAGTATTTCTATGATAACCTTCAGTATATTCTCTTTTTTTGTCCGGATGCCTTCCAGAAATCCTAACTCCTGCTCCGAAAGGGCCCCTTTTTTCTCAGGACTCAGTTTAAGGAGCGTTCTCATAAAAAACTTCTCCATCAGAAACATCCTGGAAATGTGCTTTTTCTGGTAAAAAAATCGAAGGGCAAACCGAATGATCTCTTTCAGTTTATGCTCAGCGTTTCCTTCTTCTTCCTGTATTTTCCTTACCTTCATGATAACCGCTTCAAAAGAATTCAGGATGACCTCGAAGAATATATCCCTTTTGCTGTTGAAATAACGGTAGAGAGTGGCCTTGGAGAATTGAGCCCCATGGGCAATATCATCCATGGACGCCAGGTTATATCCTTTTTGGACAAATACATCTTCTGCTGCTTTAAGGATGTCCAGCCTGTTTTCTTTCCATCTCTGTTTTTTTCTTTCCAGTCTTAAATCTGTTTTAGTCATATCCTTATACCAAAGAGTATCTTCAGTAAACTTATAAGTTTAAAATGTAAACTCATAAGTCACTATACAAGTACATCCCAGTTGTGTCAAGGGACCTCATTCTTTTTATCACAAAGATTCATAAATTCAGATTTATTAACCTGTATTATTCATGAATTCGCTGGAAACAATGTATATGAGGCAGGAAATTGGGGACATGACCCAATTTTCTGAAATTGGGATCGTGTCCCTAATTTCCCATAATTCATGACTGCATCTGGGAAAACCTTCAATTTATGAATAATGCAGGTTAATCGATCACATAAAACTGGGAAGGCCTTTTTAACCTGCATTATTCATAAACATGCTCAATTTGTCATGGATAAGAGGAGAAATCAGGGACATGTACTGGAAATTCAAGGGACACGTTACCGATTTTGAAAAAAAATCGGTACATGTCCCGAATTTCCGGCAGATGTTAAGGTGTGTGCGGACATAACAGGAATGTTAAGGGCACGGATAGAAGATT
>JBKHJA010000037.1:0-22101 GCA_046538375.1 Candidatus Aminicenantota bacterium | reverse complement strand
ACGATCCCAATTTCAGAAAATTGGGTCATGTCCCCAATTTCCTGCCTCATATACACTGTTTCCAGCGAATTCATGAATAATCCAAGTAAAATCAAGGATTTTTTGAAATTTTATAACTCCAGGTTATAAAAATTTAAAAGGGCTGAAAATACTGTTGAGTAAAGAATTTATGGCGGAAAATCCTTTGAATCCTGGGATTTCCAGCAAAAAAGGGGCTTGCTGGCTGTCGAGGCGCCAAGGTTTGGAAAAGGAAAAGGAAGCGGGGCTAAGGAGGATTCCTCTCCAGCCAGCAAATCTATTATATCATAATAGAATTTTTTAACAAAAGTCAAAAATATGTTCTTACCTATTCAAATTCCACAAGAAGAAATTGAGCACTCCGGCAAAACTGACCCACAGGATATATGGAATGAGCAAAATTCCTGCTGTTTTTGAAACTTTAAAAGACTGGAGGATGGTCAAAAAGATGGCTGTCCAAAGGCATGAAATAAAATTCATTTGCTTTTTGACTTCGCATTTCCTCCCGCCTCTTCTCCCTGTTCCAGAGAATCCGAGACTTTATACATGGTGTATTTTCGATATCCTGTTATGACCTTGTAATAACCGCTCAGCTTCCTGTCCGTCTTTTCATCTCCTGTATCCACCAGAAGGGGCCGTCCGGACAAGGCATTCAATTTTTTCCTGGTGGCCACCACCATGATATCTTCTTTTTCTATCTGGTTTATGACCTCTGGACTTATCTGCTGATTCCCTCTTCCCAGGATATATCCCTGGCCTCCCACAGGCGTTATGATCAACTTGGTCTTTTTTCCTCTGATTCTCTCCAGAATCTGCCGCTCGTTCAAATCCCTGCCCACCAGTTTTTTCCTGTAAACAAGGTCCACTCCCAGCAGCGAATTCTCCAAACCAAGCCTTTCCATTACGGCTCTGGTGGTGGTGCCGGGGCCGATGATGTATTGATATTCATCAGAGAGATTTTCTGCAACCTCAGAGGCAATAGCTTCCTGAGCATACCTTTCGCTCTCCGGACTGGAAGCTTTCACCCGCTGAAGGTATATTTTTCTAACAGGTACGCGCAGATATCCGAATAATCTGGCTGAAAGCCTCTGGTTTCTGAACATTTCCTCGTCGATATCCATGACCTCGGCCTCCCCCACTCTGGCCGCTTTCCCCTGAAGGTATAAAGCGGCTAACTCACCTGCTGCTTGAGGACTGCAGGCAAACACAGCCGAATGGATCTTGACTCCACAGGGAATCCCTAAAACCACCAGGGAATCACCCACCGCTTCGTAGATATCCCGGGCTGTTCCGTCTCCACCGGCGAAAAGCAGAAGATCAACCTGCAGAGACGCCATCTCCTGAGCTGCCCTTTGGGTATCAGAAGCCGTGGTCATGGAGTGTGATCCTATTTTTATTATTCTGGGAGAACAGCCGCCTTGAAGGGCCGTTCCCTCCCCCATTCTGCCGGAGCAGGTGATCATTTCAATTTCCTCTCTAAGAGACGAAAGCTTTTCCAGAGCCTTTTTGGCTCTTGGCTGAGCCACAGGCTTTGCTCCCAGCTTAATGGCCCTCTCCAGAATCTCCCTTCCGTCGGTTCCCTTAAGGCCCACTCTTCCTCCCATCCCCGCCACCGGATTCACAATCAACCCCAATTTCTTCATTCTCAAATATGTCTATTCTTCCCTTTTATGTTTTTTCAGGTATGACCTCCAGGTTATTGCCCATTTTTGCGGATCATCCAGGGTGGAGTGGTCGATCTTGTGGACCACACTCCTGTAGGGTGCGTTTTTGACTTTTTCGGGGTCTTCATAAGATTCTCTGACCACTTTCCTCAATCCCTGTAGGTATTCATCCAGCTCTTGTTTGGAGTAGGATTCTGTGGGTTCGATGGTAAAAGGCTGGGGAATAATCCAGGGATGATGGCTGGACCACAGATGAAACCCAAAATCAGCCATCCGGCAGGTGACATCCTCGGTTCCCACTCCTGTCCGTTCAGCCAGTCTCTTCCAGCTGTACCGGACCTGCTCAATCCTCCTTTTTGCTTCGGGGAAAGAGACGCTGGCTCCTTTGAT
Organism: Candidatus Aminicenantota bacterium; assembly: GCA_046538375.1. Classification (GTDB taxonomy): domain Bacteria; phylum Acidobacteriota; class Aminicenantia; order Aminicenantales; family Aminicenantaceae; genus JBKHJA01. Next base: position 20,029 of record JBKHJA010000037.1, on the reverse strand, counting down.
TTCTCTTATTTTCTTCAACATGTAATTGTTGTTCAGCACAGCCACCCGGGACGCTTCCTTCAGGCCCTCTTCTCCCAGGCTCATAATCCAGGAATAGGCCCTCAAAACAGCAGGGAAAACTCCGTAGAATCCTCTCACTTTGCCGATGGTGTGGGGACAATCATAATCCAGAAAATATGTCTCCCCGTCATAACCGACCAAGGGCACCGGCATAAAGGGCACCAGCTCCTCCACCGCTCCCAGGGCCCCGGTGGCAGGCCCTCCGCAGCCGTGGGGAGAGGAGAAGGTCTTATGAAGATTAAAAAAGCTGAGGTCGAACCCCGCTTCCCTGGCCCGGGTTACTCCCAGTATTCCGTTGGCATTGGCCTGGTCATACCCGCACAGTGCTCCTGCCTGGTGGACCATTCTGGTGAATTCGGCGATATGGGGATTGAAGATTCCGGTATCCTCGGGATTGGTGATCAGCAGCCCGGCCGTACGGGAAGACAGGGCTTTTTCCAGAGCCACCCTGTCAGGCACGCCCTTTTCATCTGAATAAATGGTTATCACTCTGTATCCTTTGACCGCTGCTGCGGCAGCACCGGAAGGATGAGAAAAAATAGTGGTGATGATTTCATCCCTCTCTTGGGCCTGGCCGCGGGATTGATGATAGGCACGGACGATGGAGGCCATGGCCAGGAGGGCTCCTGAGCCTCCTCCTGGCTGGAAGGAAAACCGGCTCATCCCTGATATTTCCCTCAAAAAAAGGTCCAGCTTGTGCATGATTTCCAGGGCTCCCTGGACAGTGCTTTCATCCTGGTCTGGATGAAGGGAGGCGACTTGGGGGGAGGAGACTAAAACTTCGTTTATTTTTGGGCTGTATTTCATGGTGCAGGTTCCCTGGCCCACATCGATGTTCAAATCAGCTCCCAAACACTGCTGGGAAAGGCGGAGATAGTGTTTTAGGACTCTCATTTGAGATATCTCAGGTAGCGCTGGAGGCTCTTTTCTGATCATTTCTTCAGGAAGTTCTGCCAGCCCGTCTCCCACCGCCTCTTCGATTTCTTCTTCCACTTCGGGCACCAGAATTCCTCTTTCTCCCTCTGTGTGCAGCTCGAAGACGATGGGCTCATCCCATTTGGCCTGATGAAAATTTCTTGTTTTATTTTTCTTTTTGTCTCGCATGGTCCCTCCTCTGCCTCACTCAATTTCCTGAGCCAGGATTTTGTTCAGAGCCTGAACCAGCGTGTCTATATCTTCCCTGGTATGGATTTCTGTCACACAGTACAGGGCACAGTTTTTAAACTGTGGAAATTCTTTAGAAAGATCTTTGCCTCCGAATATGTGTTTTTTTCTCAACTCGCGGTTTATATCCGCCACAGTTCTCCCTGTTCCCCTGAAGTCCACCACAAATTCCTTAAAATGCGGCGATTTAAACACCGGAGCTTTGACTCCTTCGATTTCTGAGAGCCTGGCCGCGGCATAGCGGGATTTCTGAAGGATGCTCCTGCTCAGCTCCTGAATACCCCTGGGTCCTAAAAGTGCCAGATAGACACCCGCGGTGATGCCGCATAAAGCGGCATGGGTTCCCACAAACTCTTTCCCTTTTTCTCTTTCTGCAAACGAAGTTCTCTCATAGGCCACATCACCAAATCCATATTCGCCTTCCACAGAAGTCCTGGTGATTCCAAAAAGGCGCGAAGGGTATTCCATGACAAATCTCTCCTCATCTGGAGCGGCGATGAAGCCTCCCAGGCCTCCTCCGTAGTGCATATGATTTCCCAGAGGCTGGATATCGCCGCAAACCAAATCCGCGCCGTAATGGGAGGGAGGAACCAAAATGCCCAGGGATATGGGATCCACCCCCACCACACTCAGTGCTCCCTGACCGTGGGCCAGATCTGATATCTCCTGGCCCTGGGTTTCGATGAAACCCAGATAGGAAGGATTTTCAAAATAAACGGCTGCCGTGGAGGAAGAAATCTTGGATTTTAAATCCTCTATATCCATTAATCCCGTGTCCGAGGAATGCTTGACCATGGTGATCTTCAGCACCGGCTGGCAGTAGTTCCGGATAACCATCAACCTGTCAGGAGCTATGGTGTCAGCGGCCAGTATTTCCTGGCGCCGGGTGATCCGGGAAGCCATGCTCAGCGATGTGCTGGCGGCCTGGCTCCAATCATAGGTGGGCACGTTCACCACATCCATGTCCACCAGTTCGGCCATCAAGCTCTGGTACTCGAAAAGGGCCTGGAACCTTCCGTGGTCCTCGTAAGGCTCTCCGGCATAAGCGGTGAGAAATTCTGAGCGCTGGTTGATCTGGTCACAGATGGCCGGGACATAGTGAGGCCAGCACCCTCCCCCTAAAAAACTTATGTTTTCCTCACAGGATTGATTCCGGGAAAGGATGCCCCGGACATGCCGCTCCAGAGCGCACTCTGACCGAAGAGGCGCCGGCAAATTCATGCGGCCTTTGAATCTCAATTGCGGGGGAATATCGGCATACAGCTCCTCGATATTTTTTATCCCCAACTCCTTCAGCATCTCCGCCTTGTTTTTAGGCGAAGAATTGGGAATGTAAGGATGATAGAATTTTTCTCCTTTGCTCACACAAACCTCCTTTCATGGAAGTAATTTTTTTTGGTGCTAGTTACGAATGCATAGTCAAGCCAATCCCCCGCCGTCCACAACCAGAACCGATCCGGTGACCCAACTGGACATATCGCTGGCCAGGAAAAGCACTGCATTGGCAATATCCTCTGGACTTCCCACCCGCCTGAGAGGACGTTCTGCTGCCTTCTGGATAAATTCATTCTGGTCTTCTCCCAATAATGAAGCTTCCTGGTTGAGGAGCGGAGTCCTGGTGTCTCCAGGACACACGCAGTTCACCCGGATGTTCTGCTTCCCATGGTCTACGGCCATGGCCCGGGTCAGGTTGACCACTCCCCCTTTGGCCGCACAATAAGCCGCCGCATCAGGCCCGCCCTTCAATCCCCATCCAGAGCCGTTGTTGACGATGGCCCCTCCGCCGTTGTTGATCATATAAGGAATGACATGATGAGACAGCAAATAGATGGACTTCAAATCAGCGGCCACCACCTTATCCCATTCTTTTTCCTTTAAATCTACGGTATTCCTGCGGCTGATCACTCCTGCGTTATTGAATAGGATGTCCATTCTTCCGAATTCTTTATAAACGAGATCTGCGGTCTTCCTGCAGTCAGAATAAGAAGTGACATCACATCTGTAGAATTTTACCCTGGTCCCTATTTTTTCGATTTCACGGACAGCTTCCTTGCCCTTGACATCATCAATATCCACCACAGCCACCTGGGCGCCGGCCTGGGCCATTCTCCTGGCCGCAGCCAGCCCGATGCCTGAAGCTGCTCCGGTGATCACGGCCACTTTTTTCTCCAGAGAAATAAGTTTTATCAGTTCTTTATTCATTTTCATCAAAACCTCCTCCAGCCGCTTTTCGCCTCCTTAATGCTGGCCTTGAATCCTCCTTTTCACATTTCATGATGCAGATATTTGTCATAGGAGGGTTTTTATATTATCATCTCAGGACAAAGAAAAAAACGGCCTTTTCATAATCGAGCTGAAAAGGGCATGTTTTGAATACCATGAAGGCTAAAAGAGGGACCAGGATTCTCCTTTCCTGGTTTCTGGTATTCCTGTGCGCAGCGGCTATTCTGCTGATTGTTCCTTTTGCCCGGACCATCCAGAATTTTGTTTCCGCTCATTGGGGACATTCTTTTTTCCCCATCTTTGTGATGGTGGTGGTTGGCGCTGCCTTTCTTACTCTCCTGTTCTTTCTTTTTTTCCGTCTCAAAATTCGCAGGCTTTCCAACTACCTGTGGCTCCTTTTGGTGGCGGCTCTCTATTTTTATTTCACCCTGAAACTCAGTCAGGTCCCGGTGGAAGCGGTTCATTTTCTGGAGTACGGTCTTCTTGGATTTTTGCTCTTCCGCGCTTTGAAATTCAACACCAAAGACATAAGCATCTATTTCATCGCTTTCCTCAGCGGCTCGCTGGTAGGCATATTTGACGAGATATTTCAGTGGGTGGTGCCGGTCCGGTACTGGGACATCCGGGATGTGGGCCTCAATTCGCTCTCCTGTGCTTTGTTTCTGGCCGCCATGGGGAAAGGAATCCAGCCTCATGGAATCTCAGCCAGGATAAAGCCGAAATCATTCAAAACCTTCTCTCTGTTGTTGGCCGGAAATATGGTTCTGGTGGGCCTCTGCCTCTCCAACACTCCCTCCAGGGTTGCCGCTTACACCAAAATCTTCCCCGGCCTCTCCCCTCTTCAAAATGAGGAGGCCATGAACAGATTCAGGAAAAAACACCAGCATCCAGAGATAGGAGAATTCTATTCTCTTCTTTCTTCGGATGAATTGAGAAGAGAAGATAGAGAAAAACTCGAACAAAATGCCCAGGACATAAAAAACTGGAAAAAAAGGGATTTTAAAGAATTCAAGCGCCGCTTTTCTGCTTTAAACCATCCTTTCCTGTATGAGATGAGAAGCCATCTTGAAATAAGAGACAAAAATTATGAAAAAGCATTAAGATCAGAAGATAAAGAGGCCAAAAAGAAATTTTTTCTGGCCGCCTACAGAGAAAACCTCATCCTGGAAAAATATTTTGGCCGCACTCTCCATGAATCTTCCTGTGGGTGGGATGAGGAACAGCGGAAAAAGGCAGGAGATTTCATAAATAAGAATACACCCTATTCCAGTCCTCTCCGCTTCGGGCTTTTCTCCCGCAGCGAAAAAACCATGTGGCTATTTATCTCGGGTTCCATGCTCCTTCTGGCGGCTCTCAACTTCCTGCTCTTCCGTGGTTGAGATATATGGGAAAAGAAAGCATTTCTATTTCCGTGATAGGGGGTGAGGGATGGGGGTCGTCAGCACGCTAATTTTCCCCACCCCCATCCCTCACCCCTTTCAGTCAATATAAATATTTATACTCATCACTGTTTTAGAAAAGATTACAATGGAAAAGAAAAATTGCTTTTATCTGGAAAATGAGATAAATTAATTGAAACTTCTTTAGGAGGAACGTTAATGAGAAAAACATATGTTTCCTGGAGTACGGCTTTCGTTTTTGCTCTATCCTTTTTGCTTTATCCCTGTTTAACCCAGGCTGACTATCACATCAAAAAAATCAAGCACACCGACGAAGTGACCATCATGGGTCAGACCCAGCCGGCCAAGGATGAACAGGGGGAGACCTGGCTGTCCAAAGACAAGATGAGGCAGGACGAAGGCCAGAGCAGAACCACTATTGTTCGCCTGGACCAGGACAAAATTTATGTCGTCGACCATGAGAAAAAAAGCTATTCAGTCATGGACCTGCCCATTGACTTTGAAAAAGAACTCTCTCCTCAAGCCAAACAGATGATGCAGATGATGCAGGTCACCCCTAAAGTCACGGCAACCGAGGAGACCCAAAAAATCAAAGACTGGGATTGCAGGAAATACATCGTGGAAATCGACGTTTCCATGATGGGAATGAACATGCCCATGAAGATGGAAATGTGGCTCACCAAAGATATCGACATCGATATGGATATGTACAAAGATTTATCCACCAAGATTCTCTCCATCAATCCCATGTTTAAAGGATTTGCCCAAGAATTTGAAAAATTAGATGGGTATCCGGTGGTGACCCTCTTCTCCATGACCATGATGGGTGCAGAGACCAAATACAGAGAAGAAGTCCTCTCCGTGGAAGAGGCAGATGCTCCTGAAGGGACCTATGAGCTCCCTGAAGGATATTCAGAAACCGCCTTCAATCCATTCCAGCAGAGAACGAAATAGAAAAGGGATTATATTAGAAAGAGCCTGCCGTATTTTTCTAATCTTCTGTTGATCCCTGCTTTCCTCATCATGGCCCAGAAGGTGGCCGTACTGCTTGACACCACCGCAGTTCCAAGCTCTTTCTCAAGCTGATTTATTACTTCCACAGTCCTGAAGTTCGTGCAGCTAATGAATAATCCATTCGCTTCAGGGACATAGACTGATTTTGCAAGCTCATAGGTTTCTTCAGGATCTATGCTTCCAACCTCATGGTTTTTGACCATGTCCAGGCCTTTAATTTTTAGAACATCTATCTTATTCTGTTGGAGGAATCTTCTTTCAAGCTCATTTATCTCATCCGTATAAGGAGTGGCCACAGAGACTCTGTTTATATGAAGTTTATCCAGGGCTTCAACCACCGCCCTGGCCGCGGCCACGGCAGGAACCCCGGTCTTTTCTTGTATTTTTTTCTCTATTTCTTGAGCGTGACCTTTGCCCTTGAAAAGACTCCCGGAGGTACAGCCATATCCCATGATATCCACATGGGCATCAGCAACACGGACCGCTGCATCCAGCATCTGTTCCTCCATCTCTTCCAAATCTCTAAGGGTGATTTTCTGGAGCCTCATCCTGGCTGCGTGAACAGCGGCCCATCCTGAAGATATTTTCCAGAATTCGTATTCCATGGTGGTGTTTGAGGAAGGGATGATCAATCCCAATCTCATTTTCCTGTCATCCTGGCTGAATTTTAAATTCAGAAATTATTTATAAACATCACCACGGGTGTCTATCTTTATAATTCTTATCACATCTTTCTGTTGAGAATAGATTATCCTGTACTTGCCAATTCTCAACCGAAATACATTTTTCACTTTTCTCCCTTTAAGCTTCTTTCTATCTCCTTCAAAAGGCAATTTTTCTATAGCTTCTATCAATTTATTGACAACATCTTTCTGAAGTGTCTGAAGAAACTTAACACTCGTTCTGCTGTAGAGAAACTTCATCAATCCAGAATCTCTTTTGCTTCCTCAGATGTGAGAAATTCATCAGATGAGAGTATTTCCAGAATTTCTTTTTCATCTTTTGCAGAGAGCAGCAATTCTTCCCTCCTGCTTATCCTTTTTTCTATCCAATCTCGAAGTGATTTCCGAATGATCTCTGATATGCTTTCATTCCGGAAGAACGATAAAGCTTTGACCTTTTTATATAATTCTTCATCAATGGTGATATTTAATCTCTTCATGGCTGGTTCCTCCAATACATTTATACATATTTATGTATAATTAGTCAATTCAATACTGGAGCCTCATCCTGCCTGCATGAACAGCGGCCCATCCTGCAGATATTTTCCAGAATTCTTTTTCCATGGTGTTGTTTGAGGAAGGAATGATCAATCCAAATCTCATTATTTTACCCATTGAATTGTTACTTCCTCGTATAATAAAAGAGCCAGCAGGGGGATTCGAACCCCCGACCTACTGATTACGAATCAGTTGCTCTGCCGACTGAGCTACACTGGCCCTCTGCATATTCCTGCTTCAGAGCACTTAGAAAATAATTGAATCGGCACGGACTGTCAAGATGGCCTTGAGTTTACCCCGTTTTGTGCGATCAGCAGTGCAGCCCCTTCATAATGTTAAGGGACACAGACGGATAAATCACTTCCGGCCACTGAAAAAGAAATTCAAACATTGGTTCTTTGAAAATAAGATCAAATTTAATACAATAATTTTCCTATGAACAGTCGCTTACATATTAAACACCTGGGCCATGACAAAATGAAAGCCTGTTTAATAGAACCATGATCATCAAAAAACTGGAGCTGCAGGGCTTTAAGTCTTTTCCGGAAAAAACAAAAATCCTCTTTCACCCTGGAATCACGGTGGTGGTGGGGCCCAACGGAACCGGAAAAAGCAATATCGTGGATGCTTTTCTCTGGGTTTTGGGCGGAAGGAGATTCAAAGCCTATCGAGGAGAAAGAAGCACAGATATCATTTTCAACGGCAACGAGAAAAGGGCTCCTTTAAGCATGGCGGATGTGAATCTGCATTTGAGCGAAGACCAAGCCCGGGAAGAACTCATCATCAGCCACCGCTATTTCCGTTCCGGGGAAAGCGAATACAGACTGAACGGAAAATCGGTCAGGTTGAAGGATATCCAGGAATGCCTGTGGAAGAAAGAGGTGGGAGAAAAGGAATATTTTGTGATCGAGCAGGGAAGTATCGGGCTTTTCCTGAGCTCAAAACCCGCCGATAAAAGAATGCTGGTGGAGGAAGCTGCAGGGACTTCCTACTACAAAGACAAAAAAAGACAGGCTGAAAACAAACTGGAAAGCAGCGAACAAAATCTGGTCAGACTGGAAGACATCATCAATGAAGTCTCAAAAGCCAAAAATTCCCTGAAAAGACAGGCCAGAGAAGCGGCCAGATACAGGAAACTCAGAGAGAAAATCAGAAAGCTCACTACCCTCCATTTCAGGAAAAAAATCGGTCAGCTTGAAGAAGGCCAGACAGAGGCTTCCTCTCACTATAAAACTTTCTTGAATCAAGAAAAAAAGGCCACCGCCCGCATCAAAGAAGAAGAAAAACACCTGGCCTCCAGCAGAAAAGAAGCCTGGACCCTGGAGAAAGAGGTGAAGGAAGAACAAAAGAAAATCTATTCCCTTGAATCAACTCTCTCCCGGCTGGAAGCAGAAGGAGAAGAAAACAAAAACAGTATTGATTTTCTCGAGGAGAGGAAGCAAAAGGCCACACAGAACATGAATGAGGCCAACCAGGAGGCCGCCCAACTGGAGAAAGAACAAAACGAAGCCCAGGACGATCTCAAGAGCTTCCGAAAAAATCTGGCCCAAAAGAAGAAAGATTCAAAAAGCCTCTCTGCGGTGATCCAAAAAATCCAAAAAGAAAAAGATTCCCACCAGCAAAACCTCGAATCCCTGAAGAATGAATATTTCCAGGGACTCTCCTCTTCCACGGAACTAAAAAATGAAAAAGCCAGATTGGAAAAGGAAGCAGAGCTTCTTTCCAGACAGCAGGATAAAATCAAATCACAGATGGAAAAAGAAAACGCTTCTCTCCGCCTGACAGAGGAAAAAGAAAGGCGGCAGGCAGAAGAGCTCTCCCGCATTCAAAAGCAAAAAAAAGAATTAAAAAAAGAAATAGATTCCAGCCAAAAACAGAAACAGCATCTTCTCTCCTCGCTTGAAGCCCTCCAGAGAAAAATGAACGGTTTTACAGAAAAAAGAGAAAAAGAAATCCATCATGTTCAGCTCCTTCAGGAAATAAGAGAAAAAGAACAAAGTGGAGAGGGGAAGGAAGAAATGCCCGGGTCTTTTGGCTATCTGGCTGATTTCGTGGAAAGTGACCCTCGATACACACCTCTGATCGATATTTTCTGGAAAGAAGAAGCAAAGGCCCTTCTTTTCAAAGCGCCTGATTTTTTGAAAATCCTGGACAAAAAAAACCTCAGGGGAAACTTTCTCCTCCTTCACCCTCAGGCCAAAAAAGATCTTCCCTCCAGGGCCTACCAGGATCCTAGAGTGCTGGGGCGCCTGAAATCCCATGTCCGGGCTGCTTCCAAAGCCAAAGGCTTTGTCTCTTTACTTGATGAGGCGGCCATGGTGGAAAATGTCAAAACTGCAGTTGAACTCTGGCTGGAATTTCCTTCCCTGAACTTCCTCACCTTGCAAGGTGAAGTCCTGCACTCATCGGGTCTTCTGAAGGCAGGAACACAAAAACGAGGCCTGTTTACTGCGGCTGCGGAAATAAAAAATTCAAAACAGAGAATTTCTGCGCTGGAAAAAGAAATTTCTCCTTTAAGCGCTAAAATCAAAGAAATTTCCGGGAAAATACAAAAAACAGATAAAGACATTGAGGATAAATCTGATAAAACCATCCATCTGGAAAAGCTCGCAGAGGAGATAGAAAGACATAGGGCCATTGACCGCTCAGAAAAAGAAAAGCTGGAGATGACCCTGACCACCCTGAAAAATGAACATGATATTTTGACCGCTGACCAAGAAAACATGGAAAAACGGCTGGCTTCTGTATCCTCGAAAATAAAAGAAAGCCAGCAGAAAGAACAGACTTTGAACAAAGACATTCAATCAACAGAAGAGCAATTTGAAGCTCTTCAGAAAAAAGGCGAACAGAAGAGAAGGCAGTTTTTTGAACTCAAATCTGAGATTGACCTTTTCCAGGAAAAGATCAATAATCTTGATCAAAGGCTGAAGAATTTAAAAAAGAGAAAAGATTTGCTCAGCAAAAAAGGGATTTCCTTCCACACAGAGGCCCAAAATGCAGAGGAGAAAATATCCGAACTCCGAGAAAACATGACCAAACTCTCGGAAGAAACAAAATCGCTAAAAAAAGAAAAAAAATCCAGAGAAGCACAACTGTCTCAGAATGAATCCCGGCTGAACAGACTCCAGAGGGAGCAAAAAGAGAGCGAAGAGCGGATTGAAAAATGGAGAGAAGAATATGAACAGGTAAAAGGACAGAGAGTGGAATGGGAGATCAAAAAAGCAGAAAGAGAAAGAGATCTGGCAAATCTTGAGGAAAGCTGCTGGCAGGAGCTCAAAAAATCAATCTCTGAGGTCAAAAAAGAGCTCTCCGTGGATGAGATAAAAGATGAGGATACCCAGGCCAAGCTGGAAGACGCCAAGGAGAAGCTTCAAAAAATCAAAGCGGTCAATCTGATGGCTGAAGAGGAATACCAGAACCAGAAAAAACGCCACGATTATCTGATCCAGCAGAAGAAAGACCTGCGGGAATCCATCGACACCACCAAACAGGCCATCAAAAAAATCGATCAGGAAAGCAGAACCCAATTCCTGAAGGCCCTCGCAGAAATCAACAAAAATTTCCAGGACGTGTTCACCCTTCTTTTCAACGGCGGCCGGGCTGAACTCAAGCTTACAGATGAGAGCAGCCCGCTGGAAAGCGGTGTGGACATTGCCGCCCAGCCGCCGGGGAAGAGGCTGCAAAGCCTCTCCCTGCTTTCGGGCGGAGAGAAGAGCTTAACCAGCCTGGCTTTCTTCTTTGGCCTTTTCCGTTACAAACCCACCCCTTTCTGTGTGCTGGATGAAGTGGATGCTGCCCTGGATGAAGTGAATCTGCAGAGATTTTTAAATTTGATGAAAAGGATAAAAAACCAGACCCAATTTATCCTGATCACCCATAACTTCAAGACCATGGAGGTGGCTGACTATATCTACGGCACCACCATGGCTGAGCCCAATTTCACCACCCTCTATTCAGTCCAGCTTGACAAAAAAAGGCGGCCTGTCCGCTGATGAAGAAAATGGGGAAGGAGAATGGCTTTTTTTGAATCCATAAAAAAAGGAGGAATTCATGTCCGCGTATCTTTACATAATCCTAGCCTATCTTCTGGTTCTCACCGCCCTTAATTTTTACCGTTCCAAAAGGGTCAAAAGCCAGGACGACTTTATGGTGGCTGGCCGGAGGCTTAAGACCTCGGTCATGGTCTTTACCCTGATCTGTACCTGGATAGGATCAGGGACTTTCATCGCCGGGGCTGAATTTGCTGCCCAGGCCGGGTTTTCGGCCCTGTGGATGGCTGCCGGAGCCTGGGTAGGTATTATTCTGATCTTCTTTTTAGCCGCAAAAATTCGGACCTTCGGCCAATACACCATCGGCGATATCCTGGAAGAGCGGTACGGCCCAGCAGCCCGTCTGTTCGGGGCCGTGGCCCTTATCATCTCCTTCACCGTGATCGTCTCCTACCAGTTTGTGGCCGGTGGATTTATTCTTAACGTGGCCACCGACGGCGCCATTCCTGAATCGGTGGGAACAACCGTTGCCGCTCTTTTTGTCATCCTGTTCACTGCCCTGGGAGGGATGGTGGCTGTGGCTTACACCGATCTTCCCAACGGCATCATCATCGTTTTAGCCTGTCTTCTCTCCGTGCCTTTTGTTTATCTGGCTGCAGGCGGCTTTCCCCAGGCGACACAAACCCTGGATGCCGGTTATTTTTCCGTGGTAAACGAGCAGTTCGGAGCCCATCCCGCCCTTAAAGTGGGAGGCTATTTCCTGGCCACCATGCTCCTTCTCATGGGGATTCAGAGCATGTATCAAAAATTCTACAGCGCCAGAACCGCAAAAAATGCCCGCAATGCGGTTATCCTCTGGACTGTAGGGACCGTATTCGTGGAGACAGTGGTGGTGGTGATAGCCGTGTTCGCGTACAGCAAGCTTCACAACCAGATTGACCTTTCCATCCCCAAAGAAGGAGGAAAAATGGTGCTCATGGCAGCCAGGCACCTGGTTCCTGCGCCGGTGGGTGTTCTTCTTCTGGGTGCGGCCTGCGCTGTGGTCATTTCCACAGGCATGAACTACCTCCTCTCTCCTTCCACCAATGTGATGCGGGATATCTATCAACGCTTTCTTAAAAAAGATGCTTCCCAGACCGCCATGGTGGCCATCCAGAAAGTCTTTGTGGTGGTGCTGGGCGTTCTGGCTTTTCTGCTGGCCATGAGACTCACTTCCGTGCTCCAGACAGCTTACTTCGCCTACACCATTTATGGGGTTGCCATCACTCCAGCCCTTATCGCTGCCCTGGCCTGGAAGAGGGCCACCAAGGCCGGAGGACTGGCCTCCATCATCTCAGGGACAGCGGTGTGCATTTTTCTTAAGATAATGGCCGAGGTTCTTCCTCCAGATAAAGCTCCTGAAGGAGACCCATGGGGAATTCCCCTGATCTATCCCTCTTTGATGGTCTCTCTTTTTTCTTTGATCGTGGTCAGCCTGCTGACCAAAAAGCCAGAGCCTGAACAACTGGAAAAATTCTTCCCCAAAAAGAAAAAAAGGTGAGGCTGTTCCCTGAATGAGATTTGGGTATGGGGAGTATCCTTTATAGGAGGAATACCATGAAAACAGGCATAGTCAAAGACCGCCGGTACATGGAGCACAATATGGGCTCCTTCCACGTAGAAAACCCCCAGAGACTGGATGTCATCTACCGGATGATAGACGGCGAAATCTCCTTTCCTTATGTGGAAATAGAACCCAGAGAAGCACATCAAGAGGAGATAGAGATGATTCACTCCTCTTCATATATCCAGACCATAAAAGAGACCTCAGGAAAAGACAGGGTGATCCTCGATCCCGACACAGCCACCTCCTCCCGATCCTACCAGGTGGCCCTGCTGGCTGCTGGCGGCCTCCTCAAGGCCCTGGACTTCATCATGGACCAAAAAGTCAGCAGCGCCTTTGCTCTGGTCCGGCCGCCCGGGCACCATGCTGAGGCTTCCCGGGCTATGGGATTCTGCATCTTCAACAACATAGCTATCGGAGCTCAATACTTGATAAAAAAATATGGCCTGGAACGTGTATTGATCGTGGACTGGGATCTCCACCACGGCAACGGAACTCAACACTCTTTTGACCGGAGAAGCGATGTCCTTTATTTTTCCACTCATCAGTTTCCTCATTATCCGGGCACCGGATCCTGGAATGAAACAGGCAGCGGACAAGGTGAAGGGTTTACGGTCAACGTGCCTCTCACGGGAGGAAAAGAAGACCAGGATTATCTGTTCATCTTTAAAAACATCCTTTCCCCTGTGGCTTCTGCTTACAGGCCTGAATTCATCCTGGTCTCTGCTGGATTCGACATACATGAAGCTGATCCACTGGGAGGAATGAGAGTGAGCGGGAATGGATTCGGAGCTTTAACCTCAGAACTTCTGTCACTGGCTCATCAACACTGCGAAGACCGGATTCTGTTCACTCTGGAAGGAGGCTATGACCTCCAGGGGCTCAAGGAAGGAGTCAAACAGGTGCTGCTCCATATGGCAGGTGAAGGGATAAAACCGGAAATACAGGCCCCAGCCTCTGTGGGGTTGGAGAAAGAATTGGCCCCTGTTATTAAGATCCAGAAAAAATACTGGAAGATATAGAATATCGTCCCGCAGATATACACCCGTCATCTTTAAAGGACATATTTTTTACCCCTTATCAAAATCCCAGGAGAGAGGATTTGGCATAGTATTTGCATGGTGTTACAGTGTAGAGAAAGGAGAAAACGATGAGAAAAACAGTGGGTTTGGCCGTTGGCTTGGCTTTCTTATTCTCTTCGCTGTATGCGGAAGAGATTAACTATACTGACTATTCTTTTGCCCGGTTGAGTTATATCACCGGAAAAACCTACATCCAGCGAGCCGCTGAGCTCAGTTACGAGGAGGGTGTGGCGAACATGCCCATAGCTGAAGGAGATAGACTGGGAACAACAGAAGGCAGAGCAGAAATCTACTTGGGAAAAGGAAATTATGTTCGTCTGGACCACAACACCAAAATCGATTTTTTAAAGCTCCCTGATAAGGGAAATGACCTTACTCAGATTCAAATCTGGTCAGGGAATATTTACTCCCGCATTGATTTTTTAGGAGAGGAAAAAGACATTGAAATTCACACTCCCGATGTCTCGGTGTATCTTTTAGAAAAAGGCCTGTACAGAATCGATATGAGAGAGGGAAGGGAAACAGAAATCTTTGTTTTCCAGGGGCTGATCGAAGCTGCCGGTGAATCAGAATCTGTGCTGGTCAAGGACGAGCAAAGATTGGAGGCCATACAAGGTCATTTCAATTCCCGGCCTGCTCCCTTCCATGCCGTAGCTGAAGACAGCTTTGACCGCTGGAGCGAATACAGAGATTCTCAAACCCGGAAGCGCCTGGCAAAAACATACCTTCCTGAGGAACTGGGGGATTTCGAATACGAGCTGGCTGCTTACGGAGATTGGGCTTATATCAGGCCCTACGGCTATGTGTGGGTTCCCGGCGGAATCGAGCCTCACTGGCGCCCTTACCACTACGGCCGCTGGCTGTGGCTTCCTGCGTGCGGTTGGACCTGGCTTCCCTACGAACCCTGGGGATGGGTGACTTTTCATTACGGAAGATGGCACTGGAGCGCAGGCGCAGGCTGGTACTGGATTCCCACCATACGCTGGGGTCCAGCCTGGGTAAGCTGGTACCGGGGCTATGATTACATAGGTTGGGCTCCTTTGAGTTATTACAACCGCCCGGTGGTTATAATCAACAACGTGTTTTACGACCGGTACGAAGGTGCTTATTATCCTCATGATTCCCGGGTTCTAACAGTCATCCACAAAAATCAACTCAGATCTCCAAACATCTCTAAAGTGGCTTTATCTCAGGAGTCGATCAAAGGCCTGGGTAAGATCGAGCTTGACCGTAAACCTGTCTCCATAAGGCCGGCAAAGGAAGATATTTCCTTGGAGAAACTGGGAAAAGACAGGGTTTTTCTCAGGAAAAAAGAAACTTCTTCTGTGGAAAAATTGAGAGAGTCCCTGAGCCGGTCCTCACTAAAAGAATATCACCCTGCCGACATCAGGAAAGTCAGAAAGGACCAGGCCGGTGGCCTTACTCCCTCCTCAGAGAGAAGAATCATCAAAAGAAAAATCGGATATCCTTCATCTCCAGAAATCAGAGACAGCACATACATAAAAAAAGACAGCAGATATATAAGGAAAACAAGGGAATCAGATTCTGTTCTTGGCCGGATTTTCCGCTATATCTCCGGTGGTAAGTCTATAAAAAGCCGATCCAGCGAAAGCTCATCCCGCAGCTCGTCCCGCGAAAAGGTCAGCTCAGACTCCAGTTCAAAGCGTTCCTCTTCACCAACAAAGAAATCATCGTCCTCCAGCACCAAGTCGAAATCCGGCTCAAAAAAAGTGAAAAAGAAAAAGCATTGAGGCTGTCATTGGACTTCTTCTTTATCCACAGAATAATAATCGAGAATCATCATATGATCCTCGTGTGAACAGAAGCGGGCCGGCTCTGTTCCAGGGAAAAAAACCTCTTTGAACGGGAAAAGACAGAAAGGAGTGGCCAGCAGTCCCGTTTTCCGGTCAATCTCCACAAAATTGAGGTTGGGCGGCATCTCAAACTCCTCCTCTGGGACCTCTTCTCCATTTTCCTCTGCTGCCTCTTTTTCCTCCTGGATGATTTTTTGAAAAAAATCTATCCATATGGGAAGAGCAGCCACCGCACCCGATTGTCTCTCTCCGATAGGAGCCTTTTCCTTTTCATGGCCCACCCATACTCCCGCACATAGAGAGGGAGAAAATCCGATAAACCAGGCATCTGTGTACTCATCAGTGGTGCCGGTTTTTCCGGCTAAAGGCTTCTCCAAAAAGGCTGCTGCCCGGGCTGTTCCTCTATCCACCACTCCCTCCAGCAGATAAGTCATCATGTAAGCCATCTGAGGAGAAATCACTTCTTCTGATTCCATTTTAGCCTCTTCCAGAATATTGCCTTCTTTATCTTCAATCCGGGTAATGAAGTAAGGCTCTATGCGGATGCCTCTATTGGGAAAAACGGTATAAGCAGAAACAAGCTCGATCAGCCTCACCTCAAATGCTCCCAGGGCTAAAGAAAGATAGGGATACACAGGAGTGGTGATCCCGAACCTCTGACAGTACTCTTCCCCGGTATGAGGAGAAATGTATTCCAGAAGCTTAGCGGTTACGATATTCCTGGACTCCTCCAGTCCCTTGCGGACGGTCACTGCTCCCTTGTACTTATGGTCATAATTTTCAGGGGTCCAGGGTTCTTCCAGCCATTCATCCATAAATTCGGTGGGTTCATCGATGATGATGCTGGCGGGTGTGAATCCGTTTTCCAGGGCCGCGGTGTAGAGTATTGGTTTGATGGCGGAGCCGGACTGCCTCAAGGCCTGGGTTGCCTGGTTGAATTTAAGCCGTTTGAAGGAATATCCTCCTACCATAGCCTTGATCTGGCCTGTCCGGGGCTCCACAGCTATAAAAGCCCCCTCCAGAATGGGCTCCTGGTCAAGCGAGACCAGAAGATCCTTCTCCGCTTGGTTTATGTTTTTGATTTCTACCTGGATGACATCCCCTCTCTTGATCAGGTTCTTCAGATTCCTGGTTTTTGTCCAGGCGATGTCAGTGTTTGTTAATTTTCCCTCATAATCTTTGACCTTTACCGCTGCTCTGCTTCTATCCACGGACAACACCACAGCTTGAATGATTTCACCTTCTTCCAAAGCGGGATTCAGCCAGGTGGAGAGAAATTTGGGATCGAGTTCTTCAAGATTTTCCACCCCTTCATCCAGCAAATTTCTCTTGTCTTTTCTCCATCCCTTTCTTTTGTCGAGCCTGCGCAGCCCTTCTCGAAGAGCCTGTTCAGCGTAGCGCTGCAAATTGGTGTCTAAAGTGGTGTACACTTTCAAACCTTCTTTGTACAGAGCATCGATACCATAATTATTCTCCAGAAACTTCCTGACCTCCTCTCTGAAATAAGCAGAAAATTCCGAATCTTCTCTATGCAGTGGGAGCACACCAAGGGATTTTTCTTTAGCCTCTGCTGCTTTTTCCCGGGTTATAAAGTTCTCCCCCGCCATCCTGTTGATCACATGGTTTCGGCGGCGGAGAGTCAGCTCAGGCCTTCGGTAAGGAGAATAAAGGGAAGGGCCTCTTAATATGCCCACAATCATGGCTGATTCTGCTAAATTCAGTTCTGAGGCTTTCTTTCCAAAATACAGTTGAGCCGCTGATTCCACTCCATAGGCTCCGTGTCCCAGATTGAACTGGTTGCAGTACATGGTCAGGATCTCATCTTTTGAATACTTTTTTTCAATCTGAAGAGCGAGGATGACCTCTTTCAATTTTCTTCTCACCGTCTGCCTGCGGTGAAGAAACAATTCTCTGGCCAGCTGCTGACTGATGGTGCTTCCTCCATGAAGCCTTCCCGGTCTTCCGACTTTGATATCCTCCTTTATGGCCCTTAATATTCCACGAAAATCGATGCCTCCGTGCCGGTAAAACCTGGGGTCCTCTGTGGCCACAATGGCTTTTATCAAAATTTCCGGAATTTCCCTAAAACCGACTTCAATCCTCTTCTCCTGGGCATATTCACCGATCACCTCTCCCTCGCCGGAGTAAATGTAGGTGATGATAGGCGGTTCAAATTTTTCCAGCTTGGATATGGAGGGAAGATTCTGGATGATGGCCACATAGGCGCCAAGCATCCCTCCCAATACACATACAGAAGCAAAAATAAAAGCGACCAGAGCGGCCTTTAAGACTTTTTGTTTGGTGGGTTTCTTTATTTTTTTTATTCTGACGATAAGTTTCTTCTTTATAGCCATAGAATAGAAATATAACAAATTACAACTTCCAGGTCTAGAAAACGAGAACCGACTTCTTTTCCTTATTCTATGTAATCAAAAACTTTTTTTTCTATTTCCTGGCTGATTTTCTCTGCTGATCTCCGGCCGTCGATATGGACAATATTCTTTCCTTTCATGCCTTTGAATATACCTCTAACTTTATCCAGATAGTCTTCCCGCTCGAAAAGCCTGTCTTTCCTCTTTCTGTCTTCTATCCTTTTTAGTCCTTTTTTGGCTTCAATATCCAGGATAAATACAAGATCAGGCTTGACGGCAAACTCCTCGTTTATTCGTCTTATCCATGCCGGATCAATCCCTCTTGCTCCTTGATAGGCTATGGTGGAAAAATAATACCTGTCCAGGATGACCACCTGCTTTCTGGCGAGGGCAGGCTTTAAGTTTCTCTCCACATTCTCTTTTCTATCCTTGTGAAACAGCGCCAATTCTTCTTCTGGAGAGAGGGAGTCAGCATAGAGGGCCTTTTCTTTGATCATCTTTCCCCATTTTCCCCTGGAAGGCTCGCGAAAATAAACCGCATCATAACCTCTGGACCGCAGGGTGCCCAGCAGAATTTTCGCCTGGGTGGTCTTGCCAGACCCGTCCACTCCTTCCAAAACGATCAGGATTCCTTTTTTCAGTGTCATGATTCAACATCCTTTTTCAGCCCCAAAGCAAAATCGCCTGACTTCCATAATCATCCCCGCACATCCAAAAAAAAGCAAAAATTTCTGAAGTCAAAAATATATTATAGGCTGCGGAACATTAATGCAACTTTTCCCTGGACACAGAGTTTCACATATGTCATTGATAAACTCCACTCACAACTTGAATTGAATTTTGCCTGTGACTGTGTTAATTTAGTAAATAGCTTTGAGGAGGAAAAAAATGAAAAGAACTCTTATCATAGCTCTACTGAGTTTCTTTGTGGGAATATTCATAGCCGGATTGGTTTTTGTCTATTTCCCGGAGAAAAACTCTCCTGATTCTTTCTCAGAAGTCCCCTCTTCTTCATCGTTCTCCTCTCCTCTTTATGCCTCTGACTCACCTCAGTTGAGTAAAAAGTCAGATTTTGTGGTCACCGCAGAAAAAGTGGGCCCTGCTGTGTTAAAGATTGAGGCTGAGAGAGTGGAAAAGCGAAGAGTCATAGGCTTTGGAGAACAATGGTCTTTTGAAGATTTTTGGGAAAGATTCTTCGATATCCCTCAAGATAGAGAAAGAGAATTCCGTTCCACGGCTTACGGAACTGGCTTCTTGATAAACTCAGAAGGCTACATCATCACCAACAATCATCTTGTGGAAAATGCCATCAAAGTCAGTGTTTTTTCGGTCGACGGAAACGAATACAAAGCAGAAATTGTGGGCACTGACAGCAAAACAGATCTGGCTTTGCTCAAAGTGGACGGCAATGGTCTTCCTTTTGCCAGTTTAGGTGATTCATCCCAGCTTCGGGTAGGAGAATGGGTGATGGCTATCGGTAATCCCCTGGGAATGGAGCATACGGTGACCGCAGGTATTGTCAGTGCCAAAGGACGCCAACTGGCCGGGAGTTTAAATGTTCCTGATTATCAGGATTTTATCCAGACCGATGCTGCCATAAACCGGGGCAACAGCGGCGGCCCTCTGGTAAACATGGAAGGAGAAGTCATCGGCATCACCAGCAACATTTTGACTCCAACGGGAGGGAACATCGGTATCGGCTTCGCCATTCCTTCCAATCTGGCTAAAAAAATCGTCAAACAGCTTAAAGAAAAAGGCAGGGTGGTCCGCGGATATTTAGGTGTTCAGATTCAAGACATAAATGAAGATATCAAAGACTTTCTTAAACTCGAATCAAAGAAGGGGGCCTATGTGACCAAAGTGGAACCCGATACTCCAGCAGAAAAGGCGGGGATAAAGCGGCATGATGTGATTATCGAAGTCAACGGTGAACCAGTGGAGGACAAAAATGATCTGAGTTTCACCATTGCCGATATTCAGCCCGGCACCAAAGTGGAAATCAAGGTCATTCGTGACGGAAAGGAGAAGACTTTGACCGCGGAGCTGGTGGAACTTGAACCTGAGGAAGAACGTGAGACTCCCACACCC
>JBKHJA010000036.1:0-22691 GCA_046538375.1 Candidatus Aminicenantota bacterium | reverse complement strand
GGAAGGCTAAACCTTCAATGGTCGCTTCAGCCATCCCCAAACATCTTTTTACCCCTGAAAAAAAGATGCTTCCCTTTATGAAAAATTTCTTCGCTTCTTGAGCGAAAAGATTTATAATAAACTATGATCCCAAAACATGTGCGGTAAAACAAGACAAAGTTCATCAAACAAGACTATTGGCTCTTTATTGAAAATCAACTTTAATCTTTACGGAAATAAATTCAGAAAGGAGGTATGGACATGGACATCAGAGACTTTCTTCTGGGACTGCTGACAGGAGCTGTTGCCGGAATTTTGTTCTCTCCCAAATCAGGAAAAGAAACGCGGGAGGAGATGAGGAGATATTATTTCGAAATGAAGGACCAAATCCTGGAAAATCTGCCTCAAATCAAGGATATCACTAAAGAGACCTATGAAAATGTGGTCAACACCGTGGTTGCTGGCTATGAAGAAGCAAAAAAGATCACCACAAAAGAGGCTGCAGAGATTAGAGAAGAATTGAAAGCAGGCTACGACAGGATAAAAAAGGTAACCTCCAAAACACCAGAACCCCCACAACACATGTAGAAGGGGAGGTTAGACAGCTTATTCCTTTTTTTCTGGAGCACGGATGGTGAGGACCGGAACAGGAGATGTCCTGACCACTTTTTCAGCCACTGAGCCGAAAATGAAATGGCGGAATCCAGTCTCTCCGTGAGTGGCGATGACCACAAGATCCACCTTTTCTTCCTCAGCCACCCGCACGATTTCATCCGCAGCCATACCGTGCACCACCACAGGTTGAGCTTCGATCTTGTCGGAAATCTTTTTTTCGATGATCTCCTGGACAGACTTTTTGGCAGACTCTTCCAGCTCTGTTCGATAGACTCCCACATTGAAACTGGTGGGACCTGGCGGTGCTGCCACTACCGGGACCGGCGCTATCACATGGACAACGTAGAGCTTGGACGAAAAATTCAAAGCCAGTTCATTGGCTGCCTTAAGAGCCTCAAAAGAAGGCTCACTGAAATCAGTGGGCCACAGAATTTTTTTAAAAGGTAACATGCGTTCCTCCTTTACCATAAATAGATTCTCATTGCCCATAATACCTGGAACATTTCCAAAGCCATAATGAGTATAAATATTTATACTTATAGGAAGTGGTAAGGGATGGGGGCTTCCTCACCCCCCATCTCTTACTGCCTATTGGGGAAATATAAATAATTACCACAATAGCTGGATAAAGCACCAGGGTTGGTATTCTGTGATATATATTAATTTTCATCATTTACTATTGCTGGGCCTGGCAGCGGGGACAGAAATAAGCTGTGCGTCCGCTGATCTTCACAGTCTCCAGATTCCCGTGGGAACGGGGACATTTTCCTTCTTGATGCCTGTGGGGAAGAAGATAAGAATCAGGAAACCTCTCCGGATCCACTTGACAGCGGATAGCTTTTTCGAGCACTTTGGTCATATTATTAAAAATCTTTTGGAAGTCTCCTTCCCGGAGCTTACTGGCCTGGGTCTTAGGATGAATTCGGGAATGAAAAAGAATTTCATCAGCATAGATGTTGCCGATTCCAGCTATCAATTTCTGATTCATCAGGGTTGACTTTATGGATCCCCTCCTTCCCTTAACAACCTTTGTAAAGCTCTCCAGATCAATACTGAGAGCATCCTCCCCCATTTCTTTTTTTTTGATAAACTCCTCCCTATCTTCCACTACTTCCAATTCTCCCAGCATTCTCTGACTCACATAAGCCAGATGATAGCCGTTGACAAAACTCAGCAGAACTCTGTCATGAGCAGGATCCTTCTCCATCTTCTTGAAGTATTTCAACCGTCCGGTCATACCAAAATGAAAAGACAGCCAGAATCCAGCATCCAGAAAAGCTAAGAGATATTTTCCGTGGCGCCGCGAAGATTCGATTTTATGTCCTTTGAGCCTATTCCGGAGCTTGCCCGGAGTGACGTTGGAAAGCACTCTGCTATCCTCAACTTTTACGTTTTTGATTGTCTTATGTAGAGAAGTGGCATCCAAATACTGTTTGTAAACCTGGACATCAGGAAGCTCAGGCATGATTACATCTCTTCTTTATTCCAATGTGATTTTATCCAGATTTGAAGACACTCTTCTCAGGTGATCACCCAATCCTTGAAGCGAGTCTTCTATCTCTTGTTTGAATTCCGGCAGGGTGGCCTCGCTTTTTACCTCCAATTCCCTGACTTTCTGTTTTATATCCTCCAGTCTCAGGCGCAGCTCATCCACCTGCTTCTTGTAATCGATCATGGGTTCCCAGTCCGCCTCATCCAGCTTGAATTCCAGATTATTGATGGCTGCCTCTATTTCCCCCACTTGAACTTTTACTTTATCCACATATTGTGTTCTGGGGTCTTTTTTCATTGTTCACTCCTCACCTGAAAACAATTTCATGTGTTTATAAGCGATTTCCATCTCACTCCAGGAATTATTCTCCTTTCTCTTGTATTAATTTTTTGAATCCGTTTTCATCGAGCAGCTTCACCCCGCGCCTTTTCGCTTCTTGAAGTTTGCTGCCCGGATTCTCTCCCACCACCACAAAATCTGTTTCGCCGCTGACGCTGGAAGTGGATCTTCCTCCAAGATTTTCTACCAGCTTTTCAGCCTCACCGCGGGAGTAGCCTTCCAGTTCTCCTGTAAACACAAATTTTATCCCTTTCAGCGGCATTTCTTTTTTCGGGGGCATTTTTTCCACTTCCATCCCGGTCTCGGTCAGCCGTCTGAGAACTTTTTTGTTTTCTTTCTGGCTGAAAAAGTTCTCCACGCTGGCGGCAATCTGGGGTCCTATTTCCGGTATTTTCTCCAGATCTTCTCGGCTTACTTTCCTCAGATTATCCAGACTCCGGAATTCCTCAGCCAGAACCTGTGCCACGTGCTGGCCCACATGGCGGATGCCCAGGGCGTAAAGAAATCTGTTCAGGCGCATTTTTTTGGTTTTCTGGATAGCCTTATACAGGTTGTCTGCCGATTTTTGGGCGAATCCTTCCAGCTCCAGAAGACGGTCCACGGAAAGATGGTAGAGGTCAGCGATATCTTTCACCATTTCTCTCTCTACCAACTGCCTGGCGATCTTATCACCTAATCCTTCGATATCCATGGCATCGCGGGAAGCATAATGAATGATATGCCCGATAAGCTGCGCCTGGCAGGAAAGCCCTGCTGGACAAAAATAATAGGCGCCTTCTCTGTACACTTCTGTTCCACAAACCGGGCATTTTTCAGGCATGGAGAATTCTTTCCCCCTTTTTTTGCCTGGTTCCTGTATGCGTTCCACCACTTCCGGAATCACATCTCCTGCTCTGGCCACCCTCACCTTATCCCCGGGGCGCACATCTTTTTTCCGCACCTCATCCTGGTTGTGGAGGGTGGCCCGGCTGACCGTCACTCCCCCCACATCCACAGGCTCCAGCAAGGCCACCGGCGTCAGCATCCCTGTTCTTCCTACCTGGACCACGATATCCTCCAGGGTGGAGATTTCTTTTTTGGGAGGAAATTTCCATGCCAGAGCCCACCGGGGGCTCCTCTGCCTGGTCCCTAATTCCTTTCTGGCTTTAAGGTCGTCCAGCTTGATCACCACTCCGTCGATTTCATAATCCAGTTCATCCCGTTCCTCATAGAGTTTATGGTGATAGTCTTTAACTTCTTTGATTGAAGAACACTTCCTGTTATGGGAATCTGTTTTCAGCCCCCATTTGGGAAACACCTGAAGCTCCTCCCAGTGGGAAGAAAATTCATCTTTTTCTGTCTTCAAGATTTCATAGAAGAAAATATCCAGAGGTTTGTCGGCCACCTTTTTGGGGTCAAGCTGTCTCATGACGCCAGCAGCAGCATTCCGGGGATTGGCGAAGGGAGTTTCTCCCTTTTCGATGCGTTCTTTGTTCAGCTGCTGAAAAGCCTTTTTGGGCATGAACACCTCAGCCCGGACAGAAAGGAAGGAAGGAATCTCTTTTTCATCTGATCTCTGGAGATGCATGGGGAGCGGGCCGATGGTCTTCAGGTTTTCAGAGATGTCTTCTCCTACTTCTCCGTCTCCTCTTGTGGCTCCGTACTGAAAGGTTCCCTCCCTGTAAACCACCTCCACTGAAAATCCATCAAACTTGGGCTCCACCACATAGGAAATTTTGTCTTTGTCCACATTCCTGTAGAGGAACCGATCAAAATCTTCCACTTCATCTTCCTCCAGGGCCGCATTCAGAGAGAGCATGGGGACGGTGTGGCTGATTTTTTTAAGCTTGTCTAAAGGTTTGGCTCCAATTTTACGGGTGGGTGAAGTGTCAGACTGAAGCTCAGGAAAGGCTTCTTCCAGTTTCTGGAGGCGGTGAAAAAGCTTGTCATAGACAGCATCAGAAATTTGAGGCTGATTTTTTACGTAGTACAGGTAATTATGATATTCGATTCCTTCCCTGAGAGCTTCCACCTGTTGACGGGCTTCTTCCCTGCTCATGCTGTCAATATCTTTGAATTTTGTGTTGGGATTCTTCTTGAAATCCATGATCATCCTCTTTTTATATCACTTTCTTTTCAATAATTTTTTGAGTTCTTTCCAGGTTCGGGTGTTGAGGACATCATCTTTTTCCAGCCAGCCCCGTCTGGCTTGGTACACGCCAAAGCGCATCAGATCCAGATCATCGATGCTGTGGGCGTCTGTGGCCACAGCTAACTTCAATCCCAATTCCTTGGCCATCTTTGAATGAATATCAGTAAGATCGAGGCGGTCAGGATGGGCATTGAGCTCCACAAAACATCCTCTGTCCTTGGCTGCTTCCAGAATCTTTTCTATGTTGACTTCATAGGGTTCACGTTCATTGATCAGCCGGCCGGTGGGATGGCAGAGGATATGGAAATAAGGATTATCCATGGCTTTGATGATCCTTTGTGTCTGCTTTTCCTGGGAAAGGTTGAATTTATAGTGAACAGAACATATCACCAAATCCAGCTCTTTCAAGATATCATCGGGGAGATCCAGAGACCCGTCCTCCAGAATGTCCACCTCAATGGATTTCAAGATGATGATATCCTTCAGATTGCCGTTTAGCCGATCTATTTCCTCGATCTGCTGGCCCAGTCTTTTGACATCCAATCCCCTGGCTACGCTCACATGCTTGGAATGATCAGTGACTGCTAAATAATCATACCCTCTTTCCTTGGCGGCCCGGGCCATTTCTTCCAGGCTGTAGTGTCCGTCGGTGTATTTGGTATGGACATGCAAATCGCCCCGGATATCATCCTGGGTGATCAAGGAAGGAAGATTTTCCTCCTGGGCAGCTTCGATTTCTCCTCGGTTTTCCCTCAATTCGGGCTCCATGTATGGAAGATCGACCTGCTTGTAGACTTCTTTTTCCGTTTTTCCGGCAATCCTCTTGTCCCCTTTAAAAACACCGTATTCGTTTATTTTGAGTTTTCTTTTGACTGCCATTCTGCGCACAGCGATATTGTGCTCCTTGGATCCTGTGAAATAATGAAGGGCTGCTCCATAGCTGACCTCAGGGAAAACCCGAAGATCCACCTGCAGCCCGCTCCGGAGCACCACCGAAGACTTGGTGCTCCCTTTGGAGAGAACTTTTTCCACATCTTCATATTCCACAAACCGGTCCATCACCCTGGATCCTTTTTTGCAGGTAGCCAGGAAATCCAGGTCTCCCACTGTCTCTTTCCTCCGCCGGTAGCTTCCGGCCACTACCATATCCTTCACTCCCTTCACTTTTTTCAGATGATCCAAAAAAGGATTGGCAATCTGTTCAGCCACGGAGAGCTTGATTCTCTCCTTTACTTCTCTGGTCTCTTCCATCCTTTGGATTTCTTCGACAATACTCTGTTCTGTTTTTTCACCAAACCCAGGGAGTTTTCGAATCTTCTTCTGTTCAGCCGCCTTTTTTAGTTCTTCAGCCGTGCTTATCCCCAGATCTTTGTAGAGGGCCTTGACTTTCTTGGGACCCAAGCCCTGAATTTTCATCAGAGCACTCAATTCCGGGGGCATCTTTTTTTCAAGATCTTCCAGAAGGGGAAGAGTTCCGGTTTTGACAATCTTCTCGATTTTTCCGGCCAGATCCTTCCCTATTCCTGGAATTTCCGACAGGTCCCGGCCCTGGTCCACCAAATCAGCCACGTTTTTAGAAAGTCCGCCTATGGTCCGAGCTGCGTTTCTGTAAGCCCTGATTCTGAACGGATTTTCGCCCTTTATATCCAGAAAATCTGCGACTTTATTAAAGATTTCAGCCACGTCGTTATTATGAACAGGCATGATTCATTCCTTCATCACCATTTCCTTCAGGTCCAAAGCATTCTGGACGGCAAAGCCCGATTGGTCATTGTCAAAATAACAGTAAATTTCCTTTTTTTGTTTGCTCCAGGCAGCAAAAGCCCCCGCCCATCCGGAGAGAGTTTTCTTATCGTATTTTCCTCGGTATGGTCCATCAGGCCCGTGAAGGCGGATGTAAACAAAATCTGCGGTCACCTCTTTTGGGGACAGCCTGTAATCGAAATCATAGATACAAAACGAAGCGCGGTGTTCTCTCAACAGGTCATACACATCGGACTCAAACCAGCTGGGATCACGAAACTCAAAAGCATAACTATAATCACCGGGAAGCGCCCGCAGAAAGGACTCCAGCCGCTGGAGGTTGATTTTCCACCGGGGTGGAAGCTGGAAAAGGATGGGTCCCAGTTTATCCTCCAGTGCTTTTATTGTGTTGAGAAAATTGGAGACAGGCTGTTCGGGATCCTTCAGTTTTTTCATATGGGTGATGAACCGGCTGGCTTTTACCGAAAACAAGAAATCCTGGGGGGCGGTGTTTTTCCACTGGATCAGGGTCTTTTTTTGGGGAACCTGATAGAAGGTGTTGTTGATTTCTGCGGTCTGGAAATAACCTGAATAATACTGAAGGAAGTCTTTCTTGGCCAGATCCTCAGGATAAAATACTCCCTGCCAGTGTGCATAATGCCAGCCCGATGTGCCCACATGAATTTTTCCGCTTTCTTTCACCCTGCTTCTCCTGCTCATCAGGATACTTTGATATTCATCTCCTCTTCTCTATTTTATCACCAAATCCCCACCACGTTTAATTTTCTATCTTTCCTCTAATCATTTCTATTTCTGTCTATTCCGTTATGAAGATGAGGGATGGGGGTGAGGAAGCTAATTTTTCTATCTTTCCTGGGATATAATTTCGAATCCAGAGACAATATCCAGAAGTTCAGCGGTTATGGATTCCTGACGCTGATGTTGAAACCTGGTGTTCAAATCTTCCATACGTTCCTGTATGTTTTTCTCTGCTGCCTGCATGGAAGCAAGACGGCTGGCATTTTCACTGGCCAGAGATTCCACAGAAGCCCGGTAAACAGAGACGAAGAAGTAATGGCGGATCAGAGAGGAAAAAAGAACTCTCCACTTCATGGTGAAGGTGGGGAGGACACGAGTGGGCCATTCTTTGTTTTCCAGGCTCTGAAGCCAGTTCAAGTCCAGGGGAAGAAGATATTTCATGTGGGGCTCATAGGCAGCCCCTTGTGTGGGTCTATTATAGAATAACACAATGCGTTTCACTTCTCTTTTTAAACGCCAGTCTTCAATCTTTATCAGGACCTCCTGCATGATGGAGTTGATATCCACCAGAGAGCCAAACATGGGAACGCTGTCTTCAACAGGATGACCGGCTTCTTCCAACCGGCTGATCACCCTTTCTCCAAGGACCAAAAGAGATCTTTTCTGTGGAGGTATTCCAAATTCCTTCATCCTCTCCAGGGCATAAGAGGCAATATGATCATTGAACTGTCCCACCATTCCCTGGTCTGACCCGAAAATGACAGCACCAAGAGAATCTTCTTCCCTGGGCCTTGATATAACCTTTTCCCGGGGCCTGTTTTTCATCGCGATTTGAAGGCCCATTTCCACAGCCCGGCTGTAACGGGAGAGGGATTCCACTGCCCTTTCGTATTCGCGGATGTTGACCGCCGCCAAGGCTTTCATGGTTTTTACCACAGAATGAAGGTCTCCGGCACTCTCTATTTTCCTTTTCAGGGTTTCCAGTTGTTCCATTTCTTATTCTTTGACCATGTCTTTTAATAAATATCGGCACATTTCTATAAGGGATTGGCGGTCTTCTTTTTTAAGTTCCTCGCCCTGTTCTATGCGTGCGGCCACTTCCGGTAATTTCTCTCTCACCGCATCCTGGATTCTTTTCTTGGCTTCAGCAATCTGGTTTAAAGGGAGCGGATCCAACAGGCCTTCGGTCACAGCAAGAAGGACGGCCATCTGCTCAGCCACCTGGACCGGCCTGTACTGAGGCTGCTTAAGCACTTCTCGAACTCTTCTTCCCCTTTCCAGGGTCTTTTTGGTTTCTTCATCCAGACGGGTACCGAAGCGGGCGAAAGTTTCCAGTTCCTGGAACTGAGAATAGGAGAGACGCAGATCTCCAGAAACCTCTCTGTATGCAGGAAGCTGTGTTTTCCCCCCTACCCTGGAAACCGACTTTCCCACATCCACAGGGGGCAAAACTCCCTCCCCGAAAAGCCGTGGAGAAAGATAGATCTGCCCATCGGTGATGGAAACCAGGTTGGTGGGGATGTAAGCAGAAATATTCTCTGCCTGGGTTTCCACAATGGGTAAAGCGGTCAGCGATCCGCCTCCCCGTTCTTCCTTCAAGTGGGTAGATCTTTCCAGAAGACGAGAATGGATATAGAAAATATCTCCAGGATAAGCCTCCCGCGCCGGGGGCCTTCTCAATAGAAGGGAAAGTTCCCGATAGGAGCGGGCATGGCGGGTCAAATCATCGAACACCACCAGGACATCCTTCCCCTTTTCCATAAAGTACTCGCCCATGCTGACAGCGGTATAAGGGGCAATAAAATTGATCCCGGGAGGATTCTCTCCAGTAGCAACCACCACCACACAGTACTCCAAGGCCTTATACTGACGCAGATCAGCGATCACCTTGGCCACCGCGGAGTTTTCCTTTCCTATGGCGCAGTAAAAACAGATCACATCTTTATCTTTCTGATTGATGATGATATCCACAGCAATGGCTGTTTTTCCGATCTGGCGGTCTCCTAAAATCAGCTCCCTCTGGCCGCGCCCTACAGGAATCAGGGCGTCTATCACCTGAATTCCTGACTGAAGCGGCACACTCACCGGAGCCCTGTCCATAATGGCCGGAGCTTTACGCTCTACGGGAAGTCTTTCTGCTTCCCTGATGGATTCCTTTCCATCCAGGGGTCGGCCTAAAGGATCCACCACCCGACCCAGGAGATCTTCCCCCACCGGCACATCCATGACCCGGCCGGTTCTCCTCACTTCCTGGCCGGCCTGAATATCTTCATATTCATCAAGCAGGATGGCTGCTACCTCGCGGGGATCCAGGTTGAAGGCTATTCCCATTTTGTTGCCGGGAAAGCGGAGAAGTTCCTCATACTGAGCATGAGGAAGGCCTTTAATCCTGACAATGCCTTTTCCCACATTCTGCACCCTGCCCACCTCCCGGAAATCCAGGCCAGCCCGATGATGCCGCAGCACCTCATGCATGCTGGAAAAGGCATGGTCAAGTACCTTCTGCAAACTGGTGCTGTCTGTATCCGGTTTGTTACTCATTCTTCTTTTTTCTCTTTTCTTTTTTACTTTTATCCTGTTTTATTTCTATTCTGCCTTATCTGTTTCTTTTTCCTCCTCTTTCTCTTCTCCAATCCCCTTCTGTTTGAAAAATTCAGACAGATCTTCCTCCAGATCGCTTAAATAACTGTCAATCGTCCAGGCAATTTTTCTGTCACCTGCTTCCAGTTCAATCCCGCATATCAGATTTTTTGCTTGTTTGAATTCTACCTTCTTATCCATATCCATTGTTTCTTTCACCGTATTTTCCAGTTCCTTCTTCATTTTTTCAGGGATGGGGAAAGCACTTTTGACCAGGACGGATTCCTTTCCATCCTGGATATTTTTCTGAAACTCCTTTTTTTCTTCCCCTTCCAGGTTCTTTACCCGTTGGATAAAAACCTTTGCCATATGGCGTTCCAATTCCTGGTCAGCAAGATCATTCAGCACCTTTCTGGCCATTTCGTACATCTGCTGCCCTGCTCTGCGGCGAAGATCCCGGAGAAAAGCCGCTTTTTGACGCTGCAGCACCTGGTGCCATTTATTCCGGCTTTTTTCAACTTCTTGACGGGCTTCCTTCAACATCTCCTTTCGCCTGCCTTCTGCCTCTCTTTTGCTCTGTTCAAGCCGCTCCTGGTGCTGTTTCCGGAACTCTTCCTTCTGTAGGCGGTGAGATTCAGCTTCCTGTTCAGCTTCTTTTTTTTTATGTTCCGATTCTTTTATCCGGTCAGAAATTCTTCTCTCCCTCTCATCCATGGCCTTGACCACTCTCTTGTACAGGAAATGTCTGAGAAGCAGCACCAGAATAAGAAAATTGATGATCTGGGCGATGAAGGTGAACAGATCGATTTCCAATTCCTATCCTCCCCGTTGGATCACCAGATTCCAGAAAGGATTGGCGAAAATCAGAATTATGGAGATGACAAAACAGTAAATGGCCGTGGACTCGATCATGGCCAGTCCCACAAACAAGGTCCTGGTGATGGTGTTGGCTTCATCCGGCTGTTGAGCGATAGAGCTCAATGCCTGGGCCAAAGCCCTGGCTTCGCCAAGCGCAGGGCCTATGGAACCGATGGCGATAGTCAGACCGGATATAAAGATAGAGACAGCTCCGATGAGGTTAATGCTGTCCATTGTTCATTCCTCCTTCCGCTTTTTCCATTTTTTCTTTCTTTTTTTCCTCATACGCTCTGGTCGCAGAGGCGATATACACAGTGGCCAAGACAGCAAAAATATATGCCTGGATCTGGCCTATCAGAAGTCCCAAAGCCTCCATGATGACAGGCAGGAATAAAGGGGCGATGGAAAGCAAAATGCCCACGATCATGGTCCCGCTCATCACATTTCCAAAAAGACGGACGGCCAGGGCCAGGGTTCGCGAAAATTCGCCGATGATGTTAAAAGGCAGCATGAAGACCGAAGGTTCGATGTAGCGGCTGAGATAGCCCTTCAGGCCTGCCCGGGAAATGCCGAACACAGGCACAGCAAAAAACACACACAGGGCCAGGGCTGCGGTGGTGGTGATGGAGCCTGTAGGGGGATTATACTTGGGAACAAAGGATAAAAAATTGGAGACAGAAATGTATAAAAACAAAGTCCCGATAAAAGGCAGATAGATATCGGGGTCACTCTGAGTGATTTCCCGAATCTCCCTCCTTATATAAGAGATCACAGTTTCCAGAAACATCTGCCATCTGGTCAATTTCCCTTCCACAGCCAGCCTCCGCGTCACCAGCCAGGAAACCAAAACCAGAAGAGCCATGATCATCCAGGTGAACACTATGGTGGCATTAAGAGAGACCGGGCCCCACTGCCAGAAAATGATGGTATCAGGACTTATTTCCATATCCTTTCCTTTCCTTATGCAGCAATCTCTTTTCTTTTTTTATGGGGAGACCATCTTCGGGTCAGGACCAACCTGATTAAAAGAAAACCGGCCAGGCAAACCAAGAGCCTTTCCCAGTGGCCGCCCCTGACCAATAAATAGAAAACGGCCACAGAAACGCCTGTTCTTACCAAAAAACTTGACACAGTCAAAACCACAGGCCGTGAAGACCGGGGCAAACGCCTGACCGTCCACCACAGTCCTCCGAAAAAGAAAATTCCCACTCCTGCTCCCGCAGCCAGAGAAAGGATCAGCATGGGCCATTCATTCATCATCATCGATTCTCCTCTATCTTTTTCCTTTCTTTTTTCACCCAGAACCAGGCATTGAGACAGCCCAGCACCACACCTATAAAAAGACACATGAGGGTCCAGGAAATGGGTGAGGGCCATTTTGTGTCGATATAAATTCCCACCGCAATTCCGATCAAGGTGGGAATGGCCACTGACCAGCCGATAAGGCCGAACATGCCCAGCCCGAACCAGATGCTTTCATCTCTTTTGCGCCGGGCCCTTATTTTTCGCAATTCTTTTTTCCCCACCTCCTCGGTAAATTTCTGGTGCTGATTTCTTTTTTTATCAGAATTTCTATCCATGCCTCTCCAGCTCCAGGAAGCGGCGGATAAAATCCGCTTCAAACTTTGCCAGAATGGAACGGGCTTTCTTCTCCCGATCATCCAACTCCCTGAATCTTTCCTGTACGGCTCTTTCCAGTTGACCCAAATTTTCTCCTCTTACAGCATCCCGGACGGAGACCATCACCTCTTGACCAGCCTTGACCAGCACGCCCTCATCCACGGCAAGAAACACCTCTCTGTCCCCGGCCGCAAAAGATAGAAGGCCAGGGACCAACGAGGCCACGAAATCGATATGCCGAGGAAGAATGGTGAAGGATCCATTCTCAGCTTCCGCGGTAACCTTATCCACTTCCTGGTCGATCAGAATCTCAACAGGAAGAAGGATTTTCAGCCTCATTGTTTGGCCTCATCAGCTTTCCCGATCATATAAAGCGCTTTCTCGGGATAATCAGAGAACCGGTCGTTTAGAATGGCCTCACATCCGTCCAGGGCATCCTCCAGGTCAACCATCCTGCCCGCATGGCCGGTGAACTGCTGGGTGGTGAAAAAGGGCTGGGTCAAGAATCTTTCCAGCCTGCGGGCCCTGTATACGGTCTGTTGATCATCTCGAGAAAGCTCTTCAATGCCTAACATGGCGATGATATCCTTGAGTTCCTCGTATTCAGCCAGAGTCCTGCGCATTTCCCTGGCGATGCGGTAATGCCTCTCTCCCACCATATGGGGAGCCAGCATCTTGGAGCGGGACTGCAGAGGGTCAACGGCCGGGTAAAGGCCCTGGCTGGCCCTTTTCCGGGAAAGTACGATGGAGGCGGAAAGGTGTCCGAACGTGTGCACGGCTGCTGGGTCAGTGAAATCATCTGCGGGGACGTAAACTGCCTGAATCGAGCTGATGGCTCCTGATTGGGTGCTGCATATCCGTTCCTCCAGTTCTGACAGCTCTGTGGCCAGGGTAGGCTGATATCCGACCCGAGATGGAATCTGCCCTAAAAGCCCCGACACTTCCGCTCCAGCCTGGATAAACCGGAAGATGTTATCGATCAACAGAAGCACATCCTGTCGAGCATCATCCCTGAAATACTCGGCCACGGTTAGGGCTGCATGTCCCACCCGAAATCTTGCTCCTGGCTGTTCATCCATCTGCCCAAACATCAACACCGCATTATCCAGGACTCCAGCTTCCTGGACTTCCCGGTAAAGTTCCTCTCCTTCACGGTTTCTCTCTCCGATCCCGCAGAAGATGCTTATGCCTTCGTGCTGGGCGGCCATGTTGTGGATCATCTCCATGATCAAAACAGTCTTGCCCACTCCCGCTCCCCCGAACATGCCGGCTTTCCCTCCCCTCTCCAGGGGGGCAAGAACATCGATAGCCTTGATGCCGGTCACAAAAATATCAGAAGTGGTGGTCTGCAGGGATAAAGGTACCGGCTGCTGATGGATGGAACGCCATTCTTTGATGTTTTTTAGCTCTCCCTTCTTGTCTGTAGTTTCACCGAATACATTGAATACCCGGCCCAGCAGCTCCTTCCCTACCGGGACTTTGATAGGACCGCCGGTGTCCACCACCTCAGAACCTCGGGCCAATCCCTGGGTTGGAGTCAGAGCGATTCCTCTGATCATATCAGAATCCAGATGGGTGATCACTTCGATCACCACCCGGCCGTCTTCTCCGGCATTCAGCCGGTTGTGAATTTCAGGAATCTTATGGGGAAACCGGATATCGATAACGCTGCTTCGGATGGAAAACACCTCCCCCTTGTTTGGATTTCTGGATTCCTGGCCGGGGGAAAGTGATTTATCCATCTCTAGCCTCCGTTTATTTTGAGCAGCTTTGCGGTTTGAACTTCACCCATTTTATTAGAAGGAGCTTTTATCATAACATAAACTTGGAGTTCATTCTTCCCCTGCTGAACCATAGTTAGCATTTCTTTTTCCGTGATAGGGGGTGAGGGATGGGGGGCCGTCAGCTTTATCATCCCCGAAGCATTAACCCGTCCGGGACTGGGGCCACTTTTTCAGCAACAGCCTGAGGACAAAAGGGGCCCCCACGCAGGTGGCCAATGAAACAAAAACCATGGCTGAATAGACATTGTTGGGCACTGCCCAACCGCCCAATTGGCTCCCCTTCTGCATGACAATCATGGCAATTTCTGCCCTGGGAACCATGCTGACGCTTATCAAGGCAGAGCTGGCCCATCCTGTGACCATAAGGGAAAGAACTCCATTGCCGATCAGCTTGCCGATGACCGCAACCGCAAGCAGAATCAATCCCAGGCTGAATGCAGAGGCCAAGCTCCCGGGATCCACATTCAGGCCTATGGCGATGAAGAAAAAAGGGACAAAAAAATCATACAGGGCTCCGAATGAAGTATCCAATCTTACGGCTTTTGGGTCACGACTGAACACCAGGCCGGCAAAAAAAGCTCCCATGGCCAGAGAAAAGCCTAACAGTCCAGCCACAGAAGCTATGATGAAACCAAATCCTGCTATCATCAGCATAGGATCTGGAGAATGTTTCATTTTGCTGAAAAATCTGGTGATACGTTTCTCTATATAAAGAGAAAACAGGACGCACAAAATCCCAAAAGCAATCAATTTCAGCAGGAGAACGGCTAGGGTCTCCACCGTTTCACCGGACATGGCTCCTCCTAACCCCTGCTTCAAAGCTGGGGCCGCAGAGAGGAGCAAGGCCATCAGGATTATACCAGAGATATCGTCCATCTCCGCCACATCAAGCAGCAGTTCTCCGGTGGGAGAACGAACAGCTTTGGCTTCCTGCCAAACGCTGATGGAAACCCCCACGCTGGTGGCAGTGAGGGAAACCCCTATGAAAAGACTGGGTATAATCTCCAATCCCAGCCAATAGTGGGCTATCCAATACCCTAACAACCCGCTGAATACAATATTTCCTGTCCAGATTATGCTGGCGTGGCGGATTTGATTCAGCAGTCCCTTCAGGTTGCTTTCCAGACCCACCCGGAAAAGCAAAGTGATGACACCTATATTAGCCAGGAATTCAAATATCTCTTGAGTCTCTTTGGTTAAAAAATTTCCCCGGCTGTCTGCCATCCTTATCAACACCCCGAGAACCATAAAGCCAATCAAGGAGGGTATACCTGCTTTTTTCAGTCCAGAGCGGATGACAATGGTTAAAACGATGATTCCACCGAGAAGCAGCACCAGGAGTGGAAAATGTGCTTCCATTTCCATTACCCTCTTTTTCCTTTCTCTATTATAAACGCATAAAATAAAATGTCATTACAAAGATGGAACTGGAGTTCCCCCTAGAAAATGGGGATGTGGTTCGTCAAGGTCGATGCTTTTTGCTTTTTTATTTATGTTTTGATATGGTGAAATGCCCGGATGGGTTGAGTTGTCCATGCAAATTTCAGGTTAAAGCGGCCAGATTAAAAGAAATGATAAAAATTATCCAAAAAATTCTTTATTCGTTCGGGATGAACCTGTCTGTTTATGATGTAAAATCGGAACTAAAGTTATTGAAAAGGAATCTTCCCCACTCTTTTAAGGAAAGGCATGTGGTGGATATTGGATGTGGAAACGGAAAAATAAGCAAGAAGTTGAAAAAAGTGCTCAAACCCAAGACTTTTGAAGGGGTGGACATATCTTCTTCTCTGGTTCACGCAGCTAAGAGAAGAGGGTTAAAAGCCCGTGTATTGGATGTGGCCACGCAAAATATATCCGGAGATCTGGGGATTCTATGGGGAGTGGTGCATCATTTTAATGATCCTGTCCTCACCCTGAACAGACTGCGGAAAAATTTTAGATCCCTGCTCATCCGGGCTCCTGTTGACCATAACCGCATCTGTGAACTAGGACATAAATTCAGCAAGGAGAAGTTCATAAAGATTTTATCAGATGCGAATATAAAGATTAATCAATGCATGTTAGTGGAATCAAAGAAGACAAAAGCCTTAATCCTTTTCTGTGATTTCAGGTGACCGGAAGTCCATCTCCTGTAAAAAAACCCATATTGCTGTTAGAAGATATCCCAACGCTTATTTCTCGCACTCCAGAACAGCAGTTAGGGAGTTGTTCTCTTCATTCTGTTCATTGATGAGATGCGCACAGTCAATGACAGCAGCCACAGTGGCTTCCTCTGTTATTTTTAGATCAGTGGGGAAAACAGCGATACCTTCTACAGGTTGGAGAGCTTTATCCGGATCGAATTCCAAGACGGTGGTTTTGCTGAATTCCTCTTCGTTGAGCAGAATGGTCAAGGAACATTCGGGTTCTTCCTCTGTAACCCATACCTGTTCTGGAATGGTTCCAGGCCCTTTGTTCTCAATGGTGACCACCAGATGGAGTTTGTATTTCAAGAGAAAAGCCGTGAATGTCCCTTCTCAGCTTTCCTCTTCTTTCTCTTTTCATGACCGCATTTCTGATTCAGAAATCCTCAACTTCTGGGCAAAGGAAAATGCCAGATCCAAATATTTCTGACAGGCTTGTTTGGCTTTGTTTTTCTTCCGTTCGCCAATCTCTGCGTCAACCAGGGTGTAGGATTCCACCAGTGTCTCCACCAATGCCCGGTAACACTGGTAGAAGTCTATCAATTTTTCCAGTTCTTTATCCTTGGAGAACTGGATGTACTTTTCCACAAAAGCCTCAGCCATTTCTTTCTGGCTAAAGAAATTCAAATCCATGGACAAAAATGCTACCTCAGCAGCCACATCACAGCAGGATATCTTCTGGTTGAATTCAACGGCATCGAAAATGTAAATTTTCTTTCCGTAGAGGAAGATGTTTTTTGTTCTCACATCTCCGTGGCAGTGTCTTATTTTATTTTGAGATCTTCTTTTATTCAATAAATTTTTATTTTTCTTAAGGAAAGAATTCACTTTATCTTCTATATTCTCCATTTTTTTTCCTGCACCCAGGAATTTCTGCAGAATATCTTTTGTCTCAAACACTGGAGAAAAATTCTCTTTTACGGCCTTGATGGAACCATACTCTTGAGGGGCCTTCTCAGCCTGGGCATGGAACCGGGCTAAAATCCGGGCAATTTCTTCAACATGAGAGGAGCCGACTTTCCCCTTTTTCAGCAGATGGTCCATTCTCGCTTCCTGAGGAAGCTCCTTCATTTTGACCGCATATTCCACAGTCTCCCCCTCTCCATCCAGGATGACTTTACCATTCGACATTTTGATGGGCATTGTTCCCAGATACATGTCCGGAGAAAGCAAAGAATTGATCCTGTTCTCTTCCTCACAGAAATGCTTCCTCTTTTCCAACGAACTGTAATCCACGAAACTGAACCGCACCGGCTTTTTCACTTTATAAGCGTTTTTTCCGGTCAAAATCACCCAACTTATATGAGTCTGGAGGACTTTCTCCCTCTCTTCTCTCAGTAACTTATCTATGATCTCCTCCTGATTCTGTATGACTCTCATTTTATTCACCGCATCCAGCAGCTTTTCTTTCCACTCCTC
Organism: Candidatus Aminicenantota bacterium; assembly: GCA_046538375.1. Lineage (GTDB taxonomy): Bacteria > Acidobacteriota > Aminicenantia > Aminicenantales > Aminicenantaceae > JBKHJA01. The sequence goes on along the minus strand of JBKHJA010000036.1, from coordinate 5,189 downwards.
CTCATTCTGGGTGTTTATGACAAAATGTTCACTCTGGAAAGGGTCGAATTTACTCTGGATGATTTTATAAACTTTATAGTTGGCTTCACTGTAGTCCTTTTTGTGTTTATATCTTTCCTCAATTCTCTTTTTGACCGTCTCTTCTGGACAAACGGTCTCCACTAAAAAAACCCTCTGGTCAAGCCTCTGGCCTAATTTAAATCCTCTTTCTCTCAGCTCTTTACGGAAAAAAGTCCCGTCCAGAATGACATTTTCTCCCTTTTTCAGCAAATCCTGGGCAATCCTCAACATCTCATCATAGACCCGCTTTTTCTTTCTCTCTGAATACCCCAGTTCTTTCAAGGCTTTCTTTCTGATTCTATCCGTGCTCAAAACCACAGCTTTCATTTCATCAGACATCTTTTTGGCCACCGTGGTTTTTCCTGTACCCGGTAAGCCTGACACTATGACCAGCATGACTTTCTTATTTATACAATATTACAAAAAACATGCCAAATAGGATAAAAATATACAAAAATAATTTGCAACGAAAAGAACCTAATCTAAGTTATAAATAATGGAATGATACTTACCATAAAAGATTTAGAACCAATCACCAAAGACAAAAGGGAAGAACTGGATCAGCTCATCTCAAAAGCAGAGGAGCAGGGGTATATATTCCTGGAAGAAATAGGCGACGCCCTCCAGGACAAACTGGACTCCGAAGATTATATAGATTATTTCATGAAAATCCTGGACCACCACAACATCAAGATTCTGGATAAACCAAAAAGAAAAAAAGGGAAATCCCTTTCTTTTAAAGGGCTGCAGCCGACAACAGATCCTACCAAGCTTTATCTTAGAGAAATGGGAAGAATATCCCTCCTCACCCACCAGGGAGAAATCATCTTAGCCAGGCAATTAGAAAGAGGCGAAAAGGACATTGTCAAAGCCCTCTCCAAAACAAGGACTGCCCTCAATGAAGTCCTTTTCCTTGAACAGAAGATAAAAGAAAATCCTCAACTTATCCCCAAAGCGTTTGATTTAGACGAAGAAGTGACAGAGTCGAATATCGAGGATAAGAAAAAGCAAATTTTAACCAAAATAGGGAAAATCAAAAATTTGAACAGTCAACTGCAGAGCCTCCCTTCAAAAAAGAAATACAGATTTGCCCGATACCGCCTGGTGGTAAAAATAAGTCTTTTGATAAGAGAGCTCCGTATCAACCATGCTCACTGGCAAAAAATTCTCAGCATCCTTCAAAATAGACTTCAGACAGTCAATGAGTTAGAGGAAACAAAAGACGAATCGTATTTAAAATTCAGGAGAGCAAGAAGTAAAAAAAGGAAAAAGCAGCTCAAACTCGATATCAGAAAAGTCAACCGCCTGCTTAGAAAACAGCGCAAAGAGACCGGCCTTGATCCAAAGGGATTGAGAAAAGTTCTCCGGGATGTGGCGGTAGGAAAGAAGATCAGCGACCAGGCAAAAAAGGCATTGATAGAAGCCAACCTGAGACTGGTGATATCCATAGCAAAAAAATACACCAACCGCGGACTTAAATTCCTCGACTTGATCCAGGAAGGAAACATGGGATTGATGAGGGCAGTGGAAAAATTTGACTACAGGAAAGGATACAAATTCTCAACTTATGCCACCTGGTGGATCAGACAGGCCATAACCCGAGCTATAGCCGACCAGGCCCGGACCATAAGACTTCCTGTTCATATGGTGGAAACCATCAGCAAATTCAAGAAAGCCACAAAGAAATTTGTCCAAGATAAAGGAAGAGAACCCACCTCGGCTGAGCTGGCCCAAAGGATGAAAATGCCAGCAAAGAAAGTAAGAAAACTCAAGAAAATATCTCAGGAAACCGTATCTCTGGACGCTCCTGTGGGCAGCGAAGAAGATACACACTTTGGTGATTTTATCCAGGATGAGAGAACCCCCTCCCCTCAGGAGACGGTCACCCATATCAACCTGAGAGAGCACATCGAGGAAGCCCTTAACAGCCTGACGGAAAGAGAAGCTGAGGTGATCAAGATGAGATTCGGGTTGATAGATGGAAACGAGCACACCCTGGAAGAAGTGGGGCAAAGGTTTGGGGTAACCAGGGAGAGAATCAGGCAGATTGAAGCCAAAGCCTTGAAAAAAATAAAAGAGTCCAAGCAGAGCCGTCAGCTTCAATCCTTCACCTCCAATTATTGATCGGACCAAACTCACCTATCATTTTTGGTATCCTGTGATCGCCCATTAGAATCCCATCAAACCCTTTTCTTAGTTTGATTTTAAGGAGCAGGTCAAATGAATATCAATATCAAGTAAAGCATCGTTCTTTCCATATCTAAAAAAACGAATTTAGTATATTCACTTGACGGGAATATATATATGATATATATTATATACATGATATAAAAAGGAGGTTTACATGACATCCCAGATGCTTATCCGGCTGTCTTCAGAAACAAAGGAAAAGCTGGATAGAATCGCCCGGAACCAGGGAAAAAGCACCTCTCAGGTGGTACGAGAGTTGATTAGAGATTACATTCAAGACCGCGATATAAGTGACTATATTGACAACCTATGGTCAAGAATAGGGAAAAAACTCAAATCCAAAGGTATTCAGCATAAAGATATATCTGAAATGGTGAGACAGGTCAGAGAATCAAATAAATGAAAGTGGTTATCGACACCAATATTTTCGTTTCCTCTTTTTTCGGGGGAAACCCAAAAAAAATTATTGACCTTTGGAAAACAGGCCAAATCACTCTCTGTCTCTCAGATAGCATTCTGGAGGAATACATCCAGGTGCTTCAACGACTGAGCTTAAAACATGAAGCGGAGTTAGAAGAATTGTTAGCCCTTTTCGCGAAAGGCATTAATACTTTGTTTACAAAAAAAACACCTGATTTTAATCTAATTGAAGAAGATCCTGGTGATGACAAATTCATTGAATGCGCTGTGGCTCTAAAAGCTAGCTATATAATAACTGGAGACAAAGCCTTTGAGTCCTTTGGATCTTATATGAGAATAAAAATATTGTCTCCCCATAAATTTTTAGAGATATTTAAAAAATAATCTTCCACCTTTAGGTCAGGAGAAAAATCTTAATTTTGAAAGATTTATCATTCATTTGCTTATTCCGCTGGATATTTCTAAACTTTTAAAAGAGCTTGGATTCAACGAAAATTTTAATCCGGATGGTTCTATTTTATAATCGATGAGTTAAGTCGATCCTTTCATCAAACCCATTTGGTTTGATCTCGAATCAAGTCAATTCTAAGATAGCGCTTTTTTAAAGCGGCTTCTGGGGCTTTCGCATCATGGAGGCGGCAGGGAGTGAGATGTCCAGTCAAAATCCCAATCCTCTTGATTGTTGAGGATTGTTGTCAGCAAAGAAGCAGTGTACTCAGGTTTAATTCAAACTGACCCACATTCCTATTTTTTCTTTCTTATCTTTTTCACCACCAGGGTGGTGATGAAAAGGACCAAAAACAGAAAAAAAAGGATTTTGGCAGTGGTAGAGGCGGCTTCGGCTATATCTGTAAGACCCAGAAGAGAGGCCACCACAGTGATGGCGATGAATATCAATATCAAGTAAAGCATTGTCCTTGTAAAAGCATTTCCATTTCTGTGAATGGGGTGAGGGTGGGAAGCCGTCATCCCCCATCCTCATCCTCTTCAATCAGTATAGGTAACTCATCACGGTTTTGGAGAAGCTTCCATGGTCTTCTGATCTATCCGGGAAGCGAGATACCTTGCTGCCAAAAATTAGAAATGAGGGGAATTCTGGATATGGACACAGCTATAGACACTTTCTCTATTGATCACCGGCTGATCTCTTTATGCCTTCAGCAGCGATCATTCCTGTCACTGCGGAATAAACAATACCTCGGGCATATCCGGAAGAATCTCCAGCCACATAGAAATTTCTGAGGCTGGCTTCCAGGTTTTGATTCACCTTGTATTTGGTATCGTAAAATTTTATTTCAGGAGCATAGACCAGGGTATTCTCAGAATCGATCCCTGGGAGGAGATAGTTGATCTTTTCTATCCCTTCCAAGACATTGATGACAATCCTGCTGGGAAGGGCCATGGATACGTCTCCTGGAGTGGCCTGAGACAGGGTGGGAGAGAGCGAAGTGTGGGAGATCCTCTCCCAGGTGGACCGGTGGCCTTCTTTAAGATCCTTCAGTCTCTGAAGCAGGGGCTTTCCGCCTCCAATGGTGTTGGATAACCTGGCTATGGCCCGCCCGTATGTGGTGGTATCTTCAACAGGATCTGTAAGCTCCACCCTGGAGAGAAGGGCAAGGTTTGTGTTTTTGCTTTTGGCTTTCTTGGCCGCATGCCCGTTGACCAGAACCAAATCCCCGTATTCCTCCACAGCCACAAATCCTCCCGGATTAGCACAAAAAGTCCTCACCATATCATCGTAGGTGGGAGTGAACAATCTGAATTTCACATCATACATGATATGCTGGACATCTTCATAGATCTCGGCCGGAAATTCGAGCCTCACTCCCACATCGATGGGGCCAAACTCATAAGCGATTCCCAACCGCTTGGCCTGGTTTCTCAGCCAGTAGGCACCGGCTCTCCCGGGGGCAGCAACCAGGAATCGGGATCTCACTGTTCCTGTGGAGGTTTTCAGAAGGAATTGGCTGTTCTTCCTGTCAATGGTTTTCACCTCGGTTCCCAGTCTAAATTTTATTTTATTCTCACTGATCCTCTGGTAGAGTCTGTCCATGGTGTGGGGAAGCTTATCTGTACCAATATGTCTCTGCTTTCCTGCCACAAATTCCACCCCATATCTGGCGGCTTTCTTTCCTAAAGCCCCCAGTTCAGGCCCTTTTGTACCTGAATATTCCTCTCTGACTCCCAGTTCTGTGAAAATATGATCAATTCTTTCTATCCTGTTCTGTATATCCTGGCTGGTCCTTCCCAGTTGGGTGGGATCACCGCCGATCTTGTAAGTGAGATTGAGTTTTCCGTCGGAAAAGGTGCCGGCTCCACCTACCCCAAATATCCTGGAATCTCTGTTTAAAGGCTTTTTCCCTTTATCTATGACCAGAACATCAAGATCAGAATCCATGAGTTCAAAGGCAGCAAACAGTCCTGCAGGACCGGCTCCCAGTATAATCACATCATATGAAGAGTTCATTTTAATATGAAACATTATATTTTTATCATGACCGCTCAGCAAAACTCAACCT
>JBKHJA010000132.1:0-5143 GCA_046538375.1 Candidatus Aminicenantota bacterium | reverse complement strand
GTCAAACCTCCTCATTCATTGACTTTTTCCTGTGGAGTAATAAAATAATTTGTTCTATAAGCATGAAATATTGTGAGGACAGCCGGAGAAACACATGGATGATAGCAAAAAAATAAAAGAGACCTTAAACCTTCCCCGAACCTCTTTTTCTATGAAGGCGAGACTCCCTCAAAAAGAGCCTCAGCTGATCAAAAAATGGGAGGATATGCGGCTCTACATGAGAATTCAGAAAAAAAGAGAAGGAGCGGAGGTTTTTGTTCTCCATGATGGTCCTCCTTATGCCAACGGAAATATTCATTTGGGAACAGCCCTGAATAAAATATTGAAAGATTTTATCATTAAAACCAAAACCATGCAGGGATATAAATCTCCCTATCTTCCTGGTTGGGATTGCCATGGTCTTCCCATTGAAATCAAGGTGGATCAACTTTTGGGAGATAAAAAAAAGAATCTTTCCATCATAGAGATCCGCCGAGAATGCAGGAAATATGCCTTAAAATTTGTCCATATCCAGAGGGAGCAGTTCAAAAGATTAGGAGTATTTGGCGAATGGGAAAAGCCTTACCTGACCATGGATCCAGAATATGAGGGAGAAGTTCTCCGCCATCTGGCTTCCTTTTTTGCCTCTGACAATGTGTACAAAGGAAAGAGACCGGTTCACTGGTGCCCTCACTGCCGCACAGCTCTGGCTGAAGCTGAGATCGAGTACAAAGACCGAGAGTCACCTTCCATCTATGTCAAGTTTCCTGTTATCTCAGATCTTTCACAAAAATATCCACAGCTAAAAAACAAAAAGGTTTTCATCTTGATCTGGACCACCACTCCCTGGACTCTTCCTGCGAACTTGGCCATTGCCTTCCATCCTGATCATGAATACTCAGCGTTCCAGGTAAGGGATGAAGTTTATATCGCAGCCAAAAGATTGATCCCGGTGATTGCCGAAGAGCTTGGTTTCGAGAAAACCAAAATATTGGTCACATTCCCGGGCAGGGATATGGAAGGCTTGAAAGCCAGTCATCCTTTCATAGAAAGAGAGTCAATTTTTGTGCTGGCCGATTATGTCACCCTCGATCAGGGAACAGGGTGTGTCCATACTGCTCCAGGTCATGGATATGAAGATTATCTGACCGGATTGGCATATAAGCTGGATATATACACTCCTGTGGACAGAGAAGGAAGATTTATCCCTCAAGTCAAAAGATATGGAGGTCAGGATGTGTTTGAAGCGAACAAGTCAATTGTTGAAGACATGAAAAAAGAGGGTGCTCTTCTCAAAGCAGACGAAATTGTCCATTCTTATCCCCATTGTTGGCGATGCAAGAATCCTGTTATCTTCCGAGCCACAGCTCAGTGGTTTATTGCCATGGACAGAAACAACCTGAGGAATAAAGCTCTCCGGGAAATAAAAAAAGTTCAGTGGATTCCCCGATGGGGAGAAGATAGGATTGCCAACATGATGGAAGCACGCCCAGACTGGTGTATTTCCAGACAGCGCTCTTGGGGAGTGCCCATTCCAGCCTTTTACTGTCATGACTGTGGAGAGATATTATCCGGAGAAAAAATTGCCCTTAGGGTTGCAGATATCTTCTCCAAGGAAGGTTCTGATGCTTGGTATCAAAAAACCTCAGAAGAGATTCTTCCCCCGGATTCCCGCTGCCCTCGATGTGAGTCCAAAAAATTCAACAAAGAAAACAATATCCTTGATGTCTGGTTCGAATCAGGAGCAAGCCATAATGTTTTAGGAAAACGGAAAGATCTTCCCTGGCCCTCTGACCTTTATGTGGAAGGTCATGACCAATACAGAGGATGGTTCAATAGTTCTCTTTTGGTAGGCCTTGCCTCCAAGGAAGCTTCTCCTTATAAGGCTGTCATTACCCACGGCTTTGTTCTGGATGAGCAGGGAAGAGGAATGTCCAAATCCCTGGGGAATTTCATCGAACCAGAAGAGATCATCTCTAAAAACGGAGCCGAAATATTAAGGCTTTGGGTGGCTATGCTCAACTACAAAGAAGATGGCCGGTTCGGTGACCAAATCCTGCAGAGACTTATCGAAGCCTACCGTAAGATAAGAAACACCTGGAGATTTCTTTTAGGAAATATTTATGACTTCTCTCCTGATGATGAGAGTGTATCCACCTCAGACATGGAACTCCTGGACAGATGGGCACTGGAAAGGTTCTCTCAACTGGGAAAAAGAGTACTCAAAGCCTACCAAGATTATGAATTTCATGTTGTCTTCCATGCCCTTTATAACTTCTTCACGGTAGAGCTCAGTGCTTTCTACCTAGATGTTCTCAAAGACAGGCTCTATTGCTCCGCTAAGGATTCGCTTCTTCGCAAGTCCGCCCAGACAGCACTGTTTCGACTGCTGCGGTGGAGCTTAGTTTTGATGGCACCGATCTTGCCCTTCACTACTGAAGAAGCTTGGGAGGCCATACCGTCTCACAGGGAAAAAGCAGAGTCTGTCCATCTGGAAGCATTCCCTTCCTTCGAGGGAAAATGGTTAGAGCCCCACCTGTTTAAGGAATGGGAAATGTTGATCGCAGTCAGAGAAAAGGTCCTGAAAAAATTGGAGGCGGCTAGGGAAGAAAAACTTATAGGAAATTCTCTAGAAGCCGCTGTTACTCTGGAAGTTCCCGGTTCCCAGGAGAGCCTTGTAAAAAAATATGAACAAAAGCTTCCTGCCCTCTTTATCGTCTCTGCTGTGAATCTGACTTCCTCCTCTAACCAGGAGTTGGAAGTGAAAGTGAGCAAAGCTCCAGGGGAAAAATGCCAGAGATGCTGGAATTTTTCCCTTTATGTGGGAAAAAGCCGCCGCTATCCTCATCTCTGCAAAAGATGCGAGGAAGTGGTGAAAAGTTTGTCTTGATGAAGAAAAGATTGTTTTATTTTCTGTTTATCCTGTTCGTGGTCATGGTTGATCAGGGAAGCAAATTATTTATCCTTACAGAGCTTCCTGTATACAGCAGGATAAATGTTATCCCCGGCTTTTTTAATCTGACACACATTCACAACCGAGGAGCTATCTTTGGTTTTCTTTCTCAAACGGAGAGCCAGAGTGTGTATTATCTGCTGATGCTGGCCTCTTTGATGGCTTTAGGCCTGGTGGCCTATTATTTTTTCAAGACATCACCTCAGGAAAGATTCCTGCAGATTTCGCTCTCTTTGATTATCGCCGGTGCCCTGGGCAACCTGCTGGATAGAATTTTTAGAGGATATGTGATTGATTTCTTGGATTTCTATATCAAGAAATGGCATTGGCCCTCCTTCAATGTGGCTGATGCCAGTGTGAGTATGGGTGCTGTTTTTCTCATCGCAGTTTTAATTTTTAAAAGAAAATAATATGTTTCCCATCCTGTTTAAAATCGGCCCCATAACCGTCCATACTTACGGATTCATGATGGCCCTAGGAGTCGGTTTTGCCTTCTGGTTTCTATATGTCCAAGCAAAAAAACAGTCCATGCCAGCTCCTCGTCTCTTGGATATGGCTTTTTATACGGTGGTCATCTCTTTGATCGGAGCTAAAATTGTTCTTTTTGTGGGCAATCTCTCCTATTACCTCCACTATCCATCAGAACTCTTTTCTTTGGCCCGGTCTGGAGGGGTTTTCCAGGGAGGTTTGGTCTTCGGAACTCTGTTTGCTCTCTGGTACATGCGCCGACATCATATTTCAGTTTGGAAAACAGCCGATATCATCGGTCCTGCCTTAGCCCTGGGGCATGGATTTGGCCGCCTGGGCTGCTTTGCTGCAGGATGCTGTTACGGCAGGGCCTGCGCTTTACCGTGGGGAGTGAGTTTTGACAACCAATATTCTCATAATCTCACCGGCATTCCTCTTTCCACACCGCTCCATCCCACCCAACTCTATGAATCGGTGCTGAATTTTTTGAATTTCATCTTTCTGTTTATTTTCCTGAAAAGAAAAAAATTCGACGGTCAGGTTTTTCCTGTTTATATCATCAACTATTCCATCATCAGGTATTTTGTGGAATTCTACCGGGGAGATCATCCGGATAAAGCATTTCTGATTCAGAATCCCTCTCCTTATCTCAGCTTATCCTTTCCTCAGATATTTTGTGTCATAGGAATTGTGGGGGGCTCGATTTTGTATTTCGTTCTAAAAAAAAGGAAACGTGCCTAAAAAGGAATTCTTGATCCCTTCTTCAGGAGCAGACCAGCGGCTGGACCTTTTTGTGTCTTCCTGTATTCAAGAATTGAGCCGGTCCAGGATCCAGAAACTGATTGAAAAAGGAGATATTAAAGTTAACGGACAAATCAAAAAGTCCAGTTATAAACTTCGAGCAGAAGATAGGGTAGAAGCGGAATATGATCTCTACCCAGCACAAGAAATTGAACCAGAAAATATCCCTCTCCATGTGGTCCACCAAGATCAGCACATACTGATCATCGATAAGCCTTCCGGGATGGTGGTACATCCTGGAGCAGGAAAAAAGAGCGGAACCCTGGTCAATGCGCTTCTTTACAATTTTCCTGACCTACAGGATATCGGTGCAGAAGAACGGCCCGGCATCGTTCATCGGCTGGATAAAGAGACATCCGGCTTGATGGTGGTGGCCCATTCCATAAAAGCCTTCCACAGCCTTCAGCAGCAGTTTAAAGGGAGAAAAGTAGAAAAGCTCTATCTTGGCCTGATATGGGGAAAGATGCCTGATAGGAAAGGAGAAATCAGTTGGTCTGTCGGTCGTCATCCAAAATATGGACAGAGAGTTTCAATCAAAACCAAAAAACCCCGGCCTGCCCACACTCGTTATGCTGTGCTTGAAGAATATACAGAATCCTCCCTTCTGGAAATTAAGCCCATCACCGGGAGAACTCATCAAATAAGGGTGCATTTTGCTTCGGCCGGTCACCCTGTAGTAGGGGATACCCGGTATGGAGGAAAGAAAGCCAGGTTTAAAATCCCCCGCCTCTTTCTTCATGCCTGCGGGCTTTCCTTCTTCCATCCAGAAACAGGAAAGAGAGTGAAGTTCTCCTCTCCTCTGCCCGAAGAACTGAAAGATTTCTTAAAGCAGAAAATCAAGCATTAGATAATCTGGCGTTTTTCCCTGAAGGAAAATCCCCTCACACCTTATCACGGAAACAGAAATGCAAAACACAAAGGAAGCATCTTTTTTTCCGGGGT
>JBKHJA010000035.1:0-22711 GCA_046538375.1 Candidatus Aminicenantota bacterium | reverse complement strand
TGATTTCTCCTCTTATCCATGACAAATTGAGCATGTTTATGAATAATGCAGGTTATTTCCCTGCTCCTATAAAAACGAAATAAAAGGAGGATTCGATGCCCGACCGAAAAGTTCTCCTGATCAGTCTTTTTCTTCTTCTGGTTATAACAGGTGTTCCTTTCTCTGCTGGAGACACTGTCACCAGTCCCCGGGAATATTTGGGATTCAGAGTCGGCGATGATTATCATCTGGCCGATTACACCCAGCTTCTGGGGTACTGGAGAAAGCTGGAACAGGAATCAGACAGGATGAAGCTGGAAGAAACCGGACGTACCGCTGAGGGGCGGCCCATAGTGATGGCCATCATCCTGTATGACAGTGCGGGGTGGACACTGGCCTATCAGATGGGCATAGATTTTGACCGCATCCTGGAAGGCTTTGACGGTCCCTTTGAAAAAATGGAGGATTTGGCAGAGTTCCCTGCGGGTCAGGTGATCACAAAAGAAGGGACTTCAGGATATCTTTTAAGCCACCGGGTCAACGATGCCTTTGTGGCTGACGCCATGAAGGAAAAATTAAAAGACGGGACCGAAAGGCCCTTGCCCCGGGAAAAATTTTATGCGCCCGGTTCCATTCTTCGGGCAAGAGTGGACAACACGAATCCTTTAGCCTATGGGATGCCTGAGGAAGTGGATATCTCTTTCCGGTACAGTCCGGTGTTCCGCCTTCTCCCAGAAGCATCCTTAAAAGGAGTCCAGCCGGTGGCCTGGTTTCCGGATAAAGATATTATTCGCAGCGGATGGGTCTGGGGCGAGCACTATTTAAGCGGAGGAGTGGTGGTCATTGAAGCTCAGGTGGGCAGAGGAAAGCTCTTCCTCTACGGACCTGAGATCGCCTTCCGGGGACAATCCCACGGAACTTTCAAGTTTCTTTTCAACGGGATATACTACGGGAAGGCGGAGCTGATGAAATTTCGGTGAATTTACCGGGAGTTTTCCTTTTTTTTATTTGGATAAAAATTCGCCTTATGGGAGCTGCAGAGATTTCCTGTGCTTTATTGCTGAGTTTGTTCTTTGGCCCACAGGGCTGCTCCGATAAATCCAGCTTGGTTTCCCAGAGCAGCTTTCTCGATCCGGCAGCAGTCATACGAGGCCTGGTAGGTTCTTCTCCGGGCTTCTTTTAGAGCAGAAGGCAGGAGGTATTGCCCTGATTTCATCACCCCTCCCCCCAGGATGATCTTTTCTGGATTTAATAAATTGATGATGATAGCCAGTCCGATTCCAAGATAATAGCCGGCTGTAGAATAGGCCCTGCGGGCTTGTTGGTCTCCTTTTTCAGCCCTTTTGGCGATGAGTTCAGCGGTGATGTGTTCATCGATTCTTTTGAACTTTCTATAATTTCTTACGATTTTAGGGGCCGAAGCTTCTGTTTCCAGGCAGCCTAGACTTCCGCAGTTGCATTTTTCGCCTTCAGGATTGACTGTCACATGGCCCAGTTCGCCTCCGTAACCGCATTTTCCCTGCCAGAGTTTCCCCTCCAGAATGATCCCGCTTCCTATTCCCGTTCCAATGGTGAGCAGTATCAGGCTTTGAGCGCCTTGGCCCGCTCCGCATCTAAACTCGCCGAAAGCAGCCATGTTGGCATCATTGTTGACCCGGAAGGGAACATCGATGAATCCAGAAAGGGCAGGAATAAGATCGAAATTATCCAGTTCTGGATAGTTGGGAGATTGATAGATTTTTTGTTCTTTAAGGCTGAAAATACCAGGAAACCCGAAACCGCAGGAGCCAATTTCTCCTTTCTGTTTCTTTTTTAAATCTTCCCAGAGGCTGTGGATAAGATTGAGCAGATCAGCTATTTTTTCAGGAGTGTCTTGTTTGGAGCTGAATAAGATTTTTCCCTTTTGGTTGACCAACCCGTATTTGAGGTGGGTTCCTCCAAGATCAAAACCGGCGTAGACAGACATTCCTGTTTTTAAGGCTTTAATCCGATGGCCGCATAATTGGCAGGAGCATAAAGCAGTTTGTTGAGTTTGTCTATGTTTTGGTTCAAGGCCAGAGTTCTCTCATCCTTTCCCGGGATTTCTTCGAGTTTTTCTTGATCCAATGAAGAAGAATATTTTATGGCCACCTCCTCAAACCCTGAACTTTCCATCAAAAATTTAAGGGCTTGGGGATGAACAGGCTGTTGATGAGAAAGATCCAGAAGATATATCTGGACCAGGGAAAAGACCGAGGTCGGATTGACGGTCTCAAACACCAGGTAGGAAGAAGGGGCCAGCTTGAAATAGGAAAGTTCCACCATCCTCTTCAAATAAGCAGGCGGAAGATGTTCTATGACCTGGGAACAAAAGATCCCCCCCAGGGTTCCGTTTTCATACAGGGCTAGCTTCTCTAAGAGATCCCCTTTCTGGCAGTTGAGCCCTTTATCCTGGCAGATTTCGGTCATCTGCGCGTTTATATCGATGCCCTCTGTTTTTATTCCTTTTTCCTCAAGAAGCTCCAGGAATTCGCCCCGGCCGCAGCCCAGGTCAATCACTTTCCTTCCGTTTTTAAAATAGGCGAGATATCTTTCCTGATGTTTCTTGATTTCTTGTTCATAGCCCCGGAAGCGGTTCTCAAATCCTGCATACCGCCAATCTTCCAGAGGCTCTGAAAGCTCTTTAACCTGAGCAGGCGACGGCATTTTTTTCTTTTCCAGAGTCAAAAGGAGCTGGTCGAGTTTTTCCCTGAGGAGCAGGAATTTTTTCATCAGAATTTTGACATCTCCATACTCAGCAGCCAGTTTGTCCACCCGCCATTCCATGCTTTTGAAAATCTTCCCCACGTGATGGCTGCCCAGAGCATCCCATTCCCTGTCTTTGGCATCGGTGAGAGAAGCCAGGAGCTCGAATAATCCCAACAAAGAAATGAAGTGGTCTTCCAGCAGGGAGAGAAGATGCTGGATGTCACCGAAGTCTTGGTAAGATAGGAATTCTTTGCTCTTTTTCTTTAATTCTTCAAGCTCTCTTTCCAAATGATCTTGTTTTTGTTTTCTCTCATGGGCGAGCTTTTCAATGATTCGTCTCATTCTTTCTTGGCAGGAGGCTCTGATTTTTCAGGCCGGTTTTCCTCCTCTTTTTCCTTTGAGCCTATGGATTTTCGGAAATTCTTTATTCCTTCTCCAAGTGATTTGCCGAGTTCAGGAAGCTTTCTGGCACCGAAGATGATGACGATGATCAGCACGATCAACAGAAGCTCAGTGGGACCAACAGGGCCGAATAAAAACATGGTGACCTCCTCTCAGGGGCTTTTTCGGTCTTGTCTGTCTATTCTAAAGAAAAATTACTTGAGTCTGGGATAAAAGTCAAGCACACCAGAGGGGAGAAGTCATTCCATTTCAGCGGGAGAATAAAAGCAAGGTTTTTCATTTTTGCCACTAGGCCTGCTTTTCTTTTTTGGCTTTACTCTTGGTCTTTTACTTATTATTATTAAATCAGCATGAAGAAGCCTCAAGTTGAGGATATCATAAAGGATGCGGTCGCCTTCCTCTCTGAATTTTTTCCACAAAAAACCTATCTTTTTTTTCCGCTCCTGACCGCTTTTTTCGTCTGGGCCTTGAGGAGTGCCAAAGACTGGCAGAAGAAAATTCTTTCCTGGCAGGTCTGGCTTGAGCCTGAATACCTGGAGGCCAAACCCGATGAGTTCGTCCTCGATTTTTTCCGAAGTCACAGAGCTCTCCAAAAGGCCTATCAACATGAAATCGACACCCGGGAGATGGCATCTCTGAGAAAGGCCTTCCGGCGGCTCTACCCCATCCTGGGGCTGGAAGATCCTTTTCTCTCAGCTCTTTTCGACCGGGAGCTGGAGAAGGGGGATTACAAAAAGATAGTTAGAGATTTTGAGGAGAAAGTGAGCCAGGCCCAAAAAGATTTACAGAGTGTCCAGGAAGAAAGGCTTATGGAGAGGTTCAATTCTCTGGCCCATGAGGTCCTCTCTCTCAATCTGGAGCTTATCTCCCAGCCCAAACTCCGCAGGATCATCGCTGACTTGGTCAAAAAGCATACAAACAAGGCCGATGAATAATCAGCATCTGGTGTCTATAAGAAAAAAGACTTTACTGCTTTTTGCTCTTTTCTCCCTGGTTTTCCTATTCGGCTGTGTTTCTCATCTGAGAGAAGCCAAGCATTATTATGCCCAGGGCCAAAAGTTTTCCCGCTCCTACCGCCAGAGGGAGGCTGTTTCACATTTCAAGAGAGCCTTGAAAGAGGCCAGGCTTGAAACCGAAAGAAACCCTTCTTCACAGGCTTTTATGCTCAAGGGACTGGCCGAACTGGAGCTGGAATTGTGGGAACAGGCGGAGGAAAGTTTTCTGGAATCTTTCGCTTATGGATTTGAGGGAGGTCAGAAGTGGGCCCAGGAACTATCGCTTCTGGGACTTGCTCTTTCTCTGGAGAAGCTGGGACTTGAGGATTCAGCCTTCCACATCTATTCCCACCTGGTCAAAAGATCAAAGCTGAAACAGATACTGCTTGTGGCATCTCAGAAATTCACCGAGATATCTCTGGAGAAGGCAGTGGACAAAGAGGCCAAACAGAGGGAGAAATCTTTGACCAGACTCCTTAAAGAGGTGGAAAAGCTGGCTGAAAAAGATCTGAGCTGTGGGTTTTATCACTATCTTCTCTCTCAAATCCACAGCCACCTCTCTTCCTACAAACAGAGCTTCGAGCAGGCGGTTATGGCCAGGGAGCTGGGCCTTCCCTCCCAGGAAATTCTGAGGGACAACGACCTTCAGATTGTTTTCTGCTATCAGAGATCAAAACAGAGTCTATCCCCTGAGGAATGGGAAAAATTCAATTCTGTCTACCGCCGATGGATGAAAAAATGGAATTGGCCGGGTCCGGAAATCCCAGATTGGAAAAAGAGGTGAGCTGTGCTGCCCACCATCGCCTGGAAAAAGGATAAACTCATCATGATCGACCAGAGGAAGCTTCCTCTGGAGGAAGTCTACGTGGAGTGTGGAGATTACCGGCAGGTGGCTGAAGCTATCGAAAAAATGGTCATCCGGGGAGCTCCGGCCATCGGAGTGGCAGCCGCCTTTGGCGTGGCCCTGGGTATGATGGCGGTCAAAGAAAAGGAAAAGAAGGACCAGGAGTTTGATTTGATCTGCCGCCGTCTGCACAGGACCAGGCCCACCGCCCGGAACCTGTTCTGGGCTCTGGAGAGGATGAAAAGAATTTATGAACAGTATGGGCAGCTTGCTCTCCCCCAGCTTAAGAAAAAACTGGTCCAGGAAGCTTTGGACATGGAAAGAGAAGATATGGAGGTGAACAAGAAGATCGGCTCCTGGGGAAATAAGCTGGTCAGAGATGGAGACTCTATCCTCACCCACTGTAATGCTGGAGCCCTGGCCACAGCCGGATACGGAACAGCCCTGGGTGTAATCCGTGCTGCTTTCCAGGAAGGAAAGAAGATTCAGGTCTATGCTGATGAGACCAGGCCCCTGCTTCAGGGAGCCAGGCTCACCTGCTGGGAGCTGGAGAGAGAGAAGATACCGGTGACCTTGATAACCGATAACGCGGCCGGTTATCTGATGCACAAAGGAATGATTTCAAAGGTGATAACAGGCGCTGACAGGATTGCCAGAAACGGAGATACCGCCAACAAAATCGGGACCTACTCAGCGGCTGTTTTGGCCAAAGAACACGGCATCCCCTTTTATGTGGCGGCTCCTTTATCCACTGTTGATTTTGATCTTGAACGAGGGAGTCAGATTCCCATAGAAGAGAGAGATCCCCGGGAGGTGAAACAGATAGGAGGTCGGTATTGTACGGTTCCTCAGGTGAAAGCCTTGAATCCAGCTTTTGACGTCACCCCGGCTTCCTTCATTTCAGCCGTAATCACCGAGAAAGGCATCGCCCGGCCGCCTTATGAAGACTCTTTAGCCAGGTGGGAAGATTAGGCACCATGCACATTCTCGGTATGGAGACATCCTGTGATGAGACTGCCGCTGCGGTGGTGAGCGGTGATTTTGAAGTCTTGAGCAGCGTGGTTTTGTCGCAGGATGAAATACATGCTCCCTACGGCGGAATTGTCCCTGAACTGGCCTCCCGCCAGCACATCATTTCCATCCATTATGTGGTAGAAGAATGCTTGAAAAAGGCAAAGCTTGGCCTGGAGGAGATGGAGGGTTTCAGTGTGACTCAGGGACCTGGTCTTATTGGCTCTCTTCTGGTAGGCCTTTCTTTTGCCAAGGGACTGGCTTATTATTTTGACAAGCCACTCATCCCTGTGGATCATCTTCAGGCCCATATCCACTCTGTTTTTCTGGAAAATCGAGAAATTCCTTTTCCTTTGGTAGCTCTGGTGGTCTCCGGCGGACACACCTCTTCCTTTTTCATGAAAGGGAAGCTCGATTTTCAGCTTATCGGAAGAACCAGAGACGATGCTGCCGGGGAGGCTTTGGACAAAATCGCCAAATTCCTGGATCTGGGCTATCCTGGAGGACCGGTCATCGAAAGGTGGGCGGAAAAGGGGAATCCAGGTGCTTTTTCCTTTGCTCTGCCTCAGATGACCGATAGAAGCCTCGATTTCAGCTTCAGCGGGTTGAAAACAGCCGCCTTGAAAAAGATCAAAGAGTTAAAGATCACCAGGAGCCATCCTCAGATTTTCGATTTTTTAGCAAGTTTCGAGAGAGCCATCATCCGGGCCTTACTTTCCAACCTGGGGCGCACAGTCAAGAGATACAATCCCGCTTCAGTGATCCTCTGTGGAGGAGTGGCCAGGAATGAAAAGCTCAGAAGCCGATTCAAAGAGTTTGCCCGAAAGCGGTCTCTATCCTTTTTTATTCCTTCTCCCCGCTTCTGCACCGACAATGCGGCTATGGTGGCAGCCCTGGCTCTGGAGAAGATAAAGCACGGCGAAGGTAAAGCCTTTTCTCTTGATTTAAATGCCTATCCGCGTATGATGAGCTCCAAGTCCATTCCCAAGCAGAGAGAAGAAAAGAAGAGAAATTTATAAACCACTGAAATGGAGCCAACATAAACAGATGTTTTGAACCGAACAGGCTTTATATTCGTATTGAATGATGAGAGTTGTCTCTTCGGTGGAGATGCTTCCGAAATGGAAAGAATGACATTTTTATGAATGCGTTTATGGATTTTGGGAATGGATGAAGAAATGATTCCATGTGAAAATCCAGTTCAGGAGGATTGAGATGAAAAGAAAAATGTTTTTTATTCCTCTCCTAATTTTAGCGTTTATCTCCAAGCCCTCTTTTTCTTCCCAAGCAGAGCCCCTTTCTCTTTCTTTAGAAGATTGTATCCTGAAAGCCCTGGAGAATAATCTCCAGGTGGCGGTAGAGGTTTACAATCCGGAGCTGGCCGATGTTTCTCTGACCAGGGCCAAGGAGGAGTTTATGCCTCGATTTGACCTGAGTTATGGCAGTGAACAGACAGAAAGTCCTTCTTACTGGTGGATTCAAGGAGCGGAGACCGTGGCCACCGACTACATGGATTACTCGGTCTCCATCTTACAAAACATACCCACAGGGGGTCAATTTTCTCTCTCCTTATCCGGCTATAAATCAGACTCCAACCAGAGCTTTCAGCTCATCAATCCCCGCTTTGGAAACACCCTGCGCTTCAATTTCATTCAGCCCCTTTTAAGGAATTTTGGTTTCAAGGTCAGCCGAAAAGAAATTCTGCTTGCTCAGAATAATTTTGATATCTCCCTTCACCAGCTCCAATCCGTTCTTTTGGAAACCATTTACAGAGTTCAACAGGCTTACTGGAATCTTGTCTATGCCATTGAAAACCATAAAGTCAAAAATCAGTCTTTAAAGCTTGCCCGGGACCTTTTAGCAAAGAGTAAAAAAGAGGTGGAGGTAGGAAAGTTGGCACCTATCGAGATCTTGAATGCCCAGGCGGTGGTGGCTTCTCGGGAGGCTGATATCCTTCAGGCAGAAGCTCTCATCAGAAGTAATGAAGATCTTCTCAAAAATATCATCAATATTTCAGAAGAGGTTGTTTCTCCTCAGAAAATTGTTCCTGTGGATGAGCCAACCCTTGAGGAGAGAGAAATCTCCTTGGAAGAAGCCTTGTCCATGGCCTACCAGAAGAGACCCGATTTGAAGATGAAAAAGACCGATATCGAGAACAAGGAACTGAATCTCGGTGTGGCCAAGAATCAGATGCTTCCTGGACTGGATTTGAATTTTTCCTACTGGAGTCCAGGGCTTTCTGGAGACAGGCTCATCTACCTCCATGATAATCCCCTGACCGGAGTGGTGGTGGGAAAGGAAGAAGGAAGCGCCGCCAACTCCCTGCGCGATGCCCTTAATCTCCTTTACAACAACTGGTCAGTCAGCGTCACCCTTTCCCTGCCTCTGAGCAATATCCTGACCAGAGCCGATTATGTGAGGGCCAAGATGGAGCTGGAAAAAAGTCATATAGAGCTGGAAAACACACAGAAACAGGCATTGCTGGAGGTGAAGGATGCGGTGAGAGAGATTGAGACCAGCGCCAAAAGAGTCCAGGCCTACAGGGTTGCCCGGGAGCTGGCTGAGAAAAGACTGGAGGCAGAAGAGAAAAAATTGAAGGTGGGATTGACCACCAACTATTTCGTCCTCCAGTACCAGGAAGAACTGGCTAACGCACGTTCCCAGGAACTCAAGGCTCTGGTGGATTATAATCTGGCCTGGGCTAAATTGGAGAAGGCCCTGGGCATAAGTCTGGATAAAAGAAACATCAGCATCTCCCGGTTCAGCGATTCAGAACAATAAAGCCTTTCTGAATAGTCAGAAAAAGGAGCCTCCCTTCTTACAGAAGCATTTCCAATACGTGATACGGGGTGAGGGGTGGGGGGTCGTCAGCACGCTGATTTCCCCAGCGCGGAAATCAGCTCCCGTTCGGACTTTGCTCTCCTCTCCTTCAGAGAGGAACCATGCCCGCACAGTCCTCACAGGGGCTTCCTCACCCCCATCCCTCACCCTATTCATAGAGGATATTTATAACCATCAAGGTTCTGGAAATGCTTTTCAACCTAATTATAGAGTTCTGGGGGTGAATTGTGCTAATATTTTAGGCAATGGAGATATCAGCGGTTGTCATCACCCGAAATGAGGAGAAAAGACTTGAGCCGGCTCTGAAGAGCCTGGCTGGTATTGCCGCCGAGATCATCGTGGTGGATGCTTACAGCAGCGACCAGACCCTCAAAATAGCCAAAAAATACACCAAAAAAGTTTTTCAGCGGACATGGACCAATTTTGCTGATCAGAAGAATTTCGCCAACAGCAGGGCATCTCTGCCCTGGATCCTCTCTCTGGATGCGGACGAGAGGCTCTCACCAGAACTTCAACAGGAAATCATTTCCCTCAAGAAAAAAGAAAAAGAGCCGCCTTGGGCTGGATTTTCCATGCCCAGGCAGGTGTTTTATCTGGGCAGATGGATCCGTCATTCAGGTTGGTATCCTGACCGGAAGATTCGCCTGTTCCGCAAAGAAAAAGCCCGGTGGGAAGGAGAATATGTTCATGAAAAGCTGGTGATTGAAGGACAAGTCAAAAAGCTCAACCACTCCATCCATCACTTCACCTACCGCAATATCCGGGAGCATGTGGACCGAATCAACATTTTTTCTGACCTTGGTGCCCAAAAGCTGTATGCCAGCCAGAAAAAAAGTCGGTGGTACCATCTGGTCTTTCTTCCTTTTTTCAGGCTTATCCGATCATATATTTTGAAGGGTGGATTTTTGGATGGATTTGCCGGTTTTGTGATAGCCGTGCTCCACGGCTATTCCATTTTCCTGCGCTATGCGAAGCTCCGGGAGATATGGAAAAAAGGAGAAAGAATTGGCCCTTTTCCATATTGATGCGGGAAAAGAATGGAGAGGCGGCCAGAGACAATCTCTTTTTCTGGCAAAGGAACTGAAACGCCGCGAATACCCGGTGGTGTTTGTGGTCCAGCCCCGAAGCCCCCTCCACCGTAAGGTCGCGGAGGATAAAATCCCTTACCTGCCCATTAAAATCCGGAATGAGTTTGATCTTTTGGCTGTGCTCCGGCTGGCCATAGCCATGAGAGATGAAAAATGTCTACTTGTCCATTTCCATGATGCCCATTCTGTTTCTGTGGGCGGGATGGCTGCTTCACTGGCTGGAGTCCCCCTTAGAGTCGTTTCCAGACGGGTGGATTTCCCTCTGAAGAGCAGCTGTTTTTCCCGTCAGAAGTACACCAGAAATATCGATGCGGTGGTGGCCATATCTGAAGGAGTAAAAAAAGTTCTGGTGAAGGGAGGTCTCTGTGCAGAGCAAATCCAGGTCATTCCCTCAGGAATAGATTTTTCGCCCTATCAGGAAGCGTCCACAAGTGACTATCTTCGCCGGGAATTTTCTTTTGCTCCAGATGATTATCTGGTGGGGATGGTGGCTCATCTGGCCGACCATAAAGGCCACAAATATCTGATCCGGGCCACAAGAATCTTGAAGGAGCATACACCCAGGATCAAAATTATCATTGTGGGGGAAGGGCCTTTAAGAATGGAACTGAACAAGGAGGCGCGTGTCTCCAGAGTGGAAGACATGGTTTTTTTCCTGGGTTTTCGGAAGGATGTCCCTCGTATCCTTTCTTCTCTGGATTTATTCGTGCTTTCTTCTTATCTTGAAGGAATGGGGACCAGTATCCTCGACGCCATGGCCTGCCGTCTGCCGGTGGTGGCTACCCGGACCGGAGGGATACCGGAAGTGGTGATCCACGGGGAGACAGGACTGCTGGTGCCCCCCCGAAGTCCCGCCGCTCTGGCTAAAGCTATCCTGAAGCTCTATGGTGATCGAGATCTGGCTTTGCGTTTGGGAAAAAGAGGATATGAGGTTGTCCATCAAAAATTTTCTGCCCAGGCTATGGCTGGCAGAATGGTCCGTCTTTATGAAAAATTGGCTGCCCAAAAGGGATTGAGGCTTCACTGATGAAAATAGAGAGGGTGGAACTTGTGCTTCTGGAGCTTCCCTATGTCCATTTTTTTGAGACCAGCTTGGGCCGTGAGGAGAGGCGAAAGTTTATCCTGGTAAAGATATTCGGAGATGGGATTTGTGGCTACGGCGAGGTGGTGGCTGAAAGAATCCCTCTGTACAGCTACGAGACTACGTCTACGGCCTGGGTGGTGATGAAAGAGTATTTGATTCCCCTGGTGTTTGAAAAAGACATCCATCATCCTCAAGATTTTTATAAGGAAGCCAAAAGATTCAAAGGACATCCCATGGCCAAAGCAGGACTGGAGCTTGCTCTCTGGGATGTCCTGGGAAAAGAAAAAGAAGAGCCCCTGTGGAAACTTTACGAAGGGACCAAGAAGGAAATTCCCTCCGGGGTGAGCGTAGGTATCCAGGATTCAGTCTCTCAGCTTCTGGAAAGAATCGAAGGGTTCCTCAAGGAGGGATATCAGAGGATCAAGATTAAGATCAAGCCGGAGTGGGATGTTCGAATTTGTGAGAAAGTGCGGGAGAGATATCCTGGTATTCCTCTCCAGGTTGACGCCAACGGCGCCTACAGCCTTGCTGACAAGCAGACCCTGAAGAAACTGGATGATTTTAAACTGGTCATGCTGGAACAGCCTTTCC
Source organism: Candidatus Aminicenantota bacterium (assembly GCA_046538375.1). Lineage (GTDB taxonomy): Bacteria > Acidobacteriota > Aminicenantia > Aminicenantales > Aminicenantaceae > JBKHJA01. The sequence continues at coordinate 11,149 of JBKHJA010000035.1, read as the reverse complement.
CTCCTCCTGACCTGTGGGATCACAGCCGGCTGCAAAAGGAGATAAAGACTCCCTTGTGTCTGGACGAGAGCATCGCCTCTTTACACGATGCTGGTAAAGCCCATCAGATGGGAAGCTGCCGGATTATCAACATAAAGGTGGGGCGGGTGGGAGGCATTGTGGAGGCCAGGAAAATCTATGGTTTTTGCCAGAAAAAATCTATCCCTGTCTGGTGCGGGGGAATGCTGGAGTCAGGGATAGGCCGGGCCCATAACATCCATCTGGCAACACTTCCCTATTTCCGTCTCCCCAACGATCTCTCAGCCAGCCGAAGATATTATGATGAAGACCTGATTGAACCTCCGGTGGAGATCACTCCTCAAGGAACCATCAAAGTTCCCGGAGGTGCGGGGATCGGTGTTTTTCCCGTGGAAAAGAAAATCAAAAAATACACTCTCCACCGTGAAGTTTTTCGAAGAACCAATTATTGAGACAGTATGGAAATTAAGGGGAATAGATTTTCTGTCCCCTTGGGCAAAAAAAGGAAAGAAAGAATGAGAAAATACTCAAAAATATTCCTGTTTGTGGTTTTTCTCTTTATGGGGAGCTTGGTCTTTGCTTTATGCGGGTCAGAAGACATAAAATTCCAGAAACTCCAAAACTTCATACAGGAAACTCTGTTTGTGGATGTCCACTGTCATCCGGCAGCCGGAGTACTGCTCAAAATTCCAGAAAAGCTCTTTATCGCACCTTATCCAGACGCATAGATAAAAAAATAATCGATGAAGAAAAGGCCATCCTGGTGGCAGAAAAGGTGATGCGGAACAACGCCCTCCGCCTTCACAATCTAAGATGATAAATTAGGGGAAATGGAATCGTAGGGAACCATTTCTTGGAGCCATCTCTGCTAGGGTGAAAATCACCTTCAAATTCATCCATAAGGGTGATTGCCTATTGTCCAGGGCTTTGAAAGAATACCAAAAAGAGAAAAAGGACAGATAGAGTGATTCACAAAAATACAGTTCAGCACTCTATTTAGAGGCGACATTCAAAAGGAGAGGAAGTCTAGGGGATATGAAGATGAGAAAAGCGGCAACGGAAAATCAGAAAGATTTCTCCAGAATCAAAATCCTCCAGAAGGCCACAGAAGCTGTCCACAGTTCTCTGGATCTGGAAGAAGTGTTCAAAAAGATAACCGATGGGTTTGTTCACACTTTGGGTTATACCACCGCTTTCATCGTAACCATGGAGGATGAAAAAAGGAGCTTGAAGGTCAGAGCCCTCACCACAAAAATGCGGCTTCTGCCCCAGATAAACAAGATACTGGGTTATTCGCTGGAGAATTTTTCGTTTCCTGCAGACCCAGAATTGAGTGCCGGCATAAGAGCGGTTATTGAGGGCAGAGTGTTGATCAGTGATTCTTTGGTGGATATAGCCTATCCTCTGGTCAATAAAAAAACATGCATGATTCTTCAACGACTTAGGCAGACAAAGAATTATATTGTGGTCCCTCTGATGATCGAGAAGCAGGTGGTGGGCGGCATATTCATCACCAGTTCAGAAAAGCAGTTACCAAGGGAAGAACTGGAGATGATAAAAAGTTTTGCCCATGTGGCCTCCGGTGCTGTAAAAAATGCCAATTTGCACGCCCAATCCATGAAGATGGAAAAAGCACTCCAGGAGAGTGAAAGCCGCTACAGGGAATTATGGGATAAAGCGCCGGCAGCTTATCATATCCTGGATAAAAAGGGAACTATCATTCGTGTCAACCAGACCGAAGCAGATATGCTGGGATACAAAAAAGAGGAAATGGTGGGAAAGTCCATCTTTTCTTTTATTCTGCCCTCCCAGAGATCAGAGGCCCGAAAGAGGTTTAAAAAAAAGATATCCGGCTGTCGAGTTCCAAGGGAAAAGAACAGGATATATGTCAGAAAAAACGGGACCCAGATTTATGTGGCCATCGATGATGTTTTGGATCGAGATAGAGAGGGAAAGGTCATTGGCGTGCGGTCCACCATGATAGACACCACCAAGCACAGGAAAGCAGAAGAGGCACTGAGGGAAAGCGAAGAATTGTTCCGTTCCATCGTGGAGAACTCTCATGCGGGGATTCTTATGGTTGATGATTCTTATAAAATTGTGTATGTGAACGACCAGCTCTGCCGAATATTAGGCTATTCACGCAAAGAAACGCTCGGACAGGACTTCCGCGGGTTTCTGGACGAGGAAAGCAGAAAGCTTGTCTCGGATCGGTACAAAAAAAGACAAAAGGGAAAAAAAGTGCCGCCCCGCTACGAATTCAATGTTGTCCATAAAAAAGGAGAGAAGAGGCATGTGGAGATCAGATCCGCTGTGATCAAAGATAGAGCAGGAAGAATCCACACTGTGGCTCAGATTTTAGATATCACCGAACGTAAGCGCGCCGAAGAAGAGCTCAAGCAGTCTGAACAGGATTATCGAAGTGTGTTCGAGAATGCGCACGATGCCATCATCATTTTTGTTCCCGAGGATGAGATCATTATTGATGTTAATCCTCGTGCCTGTGAGATGTATGGATTCAGCCGTTCGGAATTTATAGGGATGTCTCTTGAGGAGATCTCCAAGGATGCGGCCACAGACAAGTCGCGGATTAAGGAGACATTAAATAGAGGAAGATACCATAATTTTGAGACCGTTCATTATCGAAAGGACGGAAGCGAAATATTCTTAGAAATCAACGCAGCGGTGGTGAATTATAAGGGAAAGAAGGCCATTTTGAGTATTCATCGGGACATAACTGAGCGCAAGAAAGCTGAGGAGAGGCTACAAATCGAAAAAGCTCATCTTGCCGGATTGTTTGAGAGTGCTCTAGAAGGAATAGTGATGGCCGATACACAGGGAAAAGTCATTAGGGTGAACAGTGAATTCACTCGATTGTTCGGCTATATGCCCGAGGAAGTGGTTGGGCGTCATGTGGATGAACTGATAGGGACTAAGGAAGAATTAGATAAAAGTCTTTTGATCACCAGGAAAGTGGCCCAGGGCGAAAACGTGGCCTTTGAAGCCATCCGCAGGCGCAAGGATGGAACAGCTATCAGTGTCTCCGTGCTGGCCTCACCCATTGTTTTAAACGGAGAGGTGGTGGCTGTTTACGGCATCTACCGGGATATCACGGATCGCAAGCGGGCAGAAAAGGCACTGCGGGTGAGCGAGGAGAAATACAGGAATCTGGTTGAGCTCTCACCGGATGCCATATTGTTTTTGGACATGAAAGGGGTGATTACCTCCTGCAATACTTTTATGACCAGAGCCACAGGGTATGTGAAGGACGAGATCATAGGAAAACATCTCACCCAGCTCAAATTACTGCCCAAAAAGGACATTCCCAAATACATGAATCTTCTCAACTCCGCCTCTCGAGGAGAGACTCCTCCGCCGTTTGAGGTGAGTTGGCGTCATAAAGACGGAACTTCTTATCAAGCAGAAGTACGGATTGGCTTTATAAAAGAGAGAGGACAGGATGTGGGGATACAGGTGGTGGCCAGGGATATCACGGAGCGCAAAAAAGCTGAACAGAAGATCAAAACCTCGCTTCAGGAAAAAGAAGTGATGCTCAGAGAAATTCATCACCGGGTGAAGAACAACATGCAGATCATCTCCAGTCTTCTTCGCCTGCAGTCAAGAAAGATCGGAGATAAAAAAATTCTTGATATTTTCAATGTTTCCCATAACCGGATCCGTTCTATGGCCCTCATCCACGAATCGCTTTATCAATCCAAGGATTTGGCCAGGATCAATTTCTCTGATTACATCAAGAGGCTGGCCATGCATCTGTACTCCATCTACAGACCGGAGACAGATAACATCGAGCTCGAAGTGGATGTGAGGGATATTTTCCTGGATATCAATCGAGCCATCCCTTGTGGGTTGATCATCAATGAGCTGGTGTCCAATTCACTCAAGCATGCCTTTCCTGACGGAAAAAGAGGAAAAATTCTGGTGAGAATGACCGAGGATAAGAAGGGAAAATACTCCTTGGTTATTGAGGACACAGGCATGGGGATTCCCCAAGATATGGATTGGCAGCACACAGAAACTCTGGGTATGCAGCTGGTTACAGATTTGGTGAAGCAGCTCGACGGCGGCATCCAGCTTGCCAGAGGTGAGGGAAGCAAATTTGAGATTGTTTTTTAACCCCGGACATCCCAGAGAAAATCTTTGACATCCCCTTTTCCTTTGCTATAAGCTGGAGGGGCGGTAAAACATGAGAAAAAGGAAGGGAGATGAATAACAGAAAAGGTTCCCATATGTATAAAGAACAGAGAGTGGGAGTTTTTGTCGATGTCCAGAATTTATATTATTCGGCCAAATTTATATACAAAGCCAAGGCCAACTTCAGAGTCATCCTGAGCGAAGCTGTAAGAGGCCGGCGTCTAATCCGGGCTATCGCCTATGTGATAAAGGCAGATGTTAAGGATGAGGCTAATTTTTTTGATGCCCTGAAGAGCTTTGGTTATGAGGTTAAAGCCAAAGACCTTCAGGTTTTCTACGGCGGTGCCAAGAAAGGGGATTGGGACATCGGTATTGCCATGGATACCATTGAGCTGGCTTCCAAGCTGGACGCCATAGTCTTGATCAGCGGTGATGGGGATTTCGTCCCTTTGGTGATGCACCTTAAGCATGCTCTGGGGTGTTTCGTGGAGGTGATGGCTTTCGGGAAATCCTGTTCTCAGAAGCTGGTGGAGATGGGCGACAATTTCATCGATATGGACACAGACCCCAAGAAGTACCTGATTGGGGCTGGAAAATAACACCTTTATTCCACTTCCTCTTTTTTAGAGGCGTTGAATCCGTACCCCACCAGATGGAAGGGATTGATCACCGTGGTGAGGATGTTGGCCAGATGGGCGGCGATTCTTTTCAGGTACCTGGCAAAAAGAGCATAGACCACGGCTTCCCTGACAGACAGCTTCTTTTCTTCCAGGATCTTTTCGGTCATGCTGTCTGTTTTCTGGGTGACTTCCCGGTGGTATTTGTAATATTCTTTTGCTTTCTCCACATCTGCCTGGCTGAAGACCCGCAGTGAATCTTTCAATACTGAGCTCATCCTTTTGCTTATCTCAATCAGCTCAGATGTGTAGGCGTTTTTCTCCATTTTTTGTGGATAGTGGTAAGCAAGTTCGACGATGTTTTTGACATAATCACCGATTCTTTCTAAATCTTTGACCACAGTGATCAGGATCAAAGAAGAGCTCAAATCCTGCTTAGGATTTATGGTGAGGTGTTCGAGGACTTTCCGCCTCACCTCTTTTTCGCATTCATTTATTTTCTGGTCAGTGACATAAATATTGGCCCTTTTGACATCCAAACTTTTGGTCAATTCTTCGATGGCAATGTCAAAATTTCTGGAAGCCAGCTCAAACATTTTCTCTGTGGTCTCCAGAGCCTGGTTCAACAGACCCTCACTTTTCCACACCGCAAATATTTTTTTAAACATTTTTTCCCCTTTGGTTCTATTATAAATAATTTTGTGTTCATTGCACAATCTCTATTCATTTAATGAATAAAATGTAGGCCAGAGGTATGATGTGCAGCAGAAAATAAACCATCAAGAGAATGATGATATTTTTCTTGGAATGAGAAGTGATCTTGGCAAAACCTTCAGCGGCGCTGATGGGAATCCTTTTTAAAGGATAGATGATGGCAATCGCGAATATGTTGAACAAAAGATGGGTGAAAGCCACAGTAACAGCCACTGGGTTCAGAGTCACAAAGGCAGCCATCATGGCTGTCAGAGTGGTGCCGATGTTAGCCCCTAATGTATAAGGGAATATTTTTCTCACCGTGAGTAAGCCCGCTCCCACCAAGGGAACGATCAGAGAGGTGGTGATAGAACTGCTTTGGACAACGGCCGTGACCACCACTGCCAGAAGGAAAGAAGTGGCATCATTCTTGAACAGGTATTTATCCAGGAAAACGCCTATCTTTTCCAGCACTAAAGATCTCATGATCTTGACTATTCTGGTTAAAGAGAAGAAAAGCAAAAATAGAGATCCGATCAGGATCACCAAAGGCACAGGAATGATATTTTCTATAAGATCGATCAGTGGCTGGGTGACCAATTTTAAGGGGCTCAAGAATTTAATTCCTCCTATCCCTACAAAAGCCTTGGATAGGGCTGAAGCTGATTTTTCCAGCACATGAAAGGTCAATTCCATGGGAAACAGAATGATGACCGCCAGGATGTTGAAGAAGTCATGAACTGTGGCAGCAGCAAAGGCTCTTCGGAACTCCTGTTTTCTGGTCACATGTCCGATGGAGACAATGGTGTTGGTGATGGTGGTACCGATGTTGGCTCCCATGATGATGGGGATTGCTCCTTGGAGAGTGATCACACCTCCAGCCACACAGCCCACAGTTATAGAAGTGGTGGTGGAAGAGCTCTGAATGATGCTGGTGGATAAAATTCCGATCAAAAGCCCTACCACTGGATTGGAGGTGGCCTTGATCAATGCCTCGGCAAAGCCTTTGCCCATCAGCTTGAAGGAGGCTCCCATCAACTGTATGGACAGGATAAACAGGTAGAGCACCAGGAAAAACAGGATGATTTTGGTGATGGTTTTGCCGCTGGTCATGCTGATGGATCAGGAAGAGATGGTGAATATATGTATGAATGAATGTATGAATGATATGGAATGTTTTTTGTGCTGAAGTTGTAAAAATTGACCATCATTTGAACGTATAACTTTACCACAGAAAAGTTAGGGCTAAAAGATAAATTTTATTTTTTTTACGCCTTATATTTTGCGCATCATGATGTGAACCCATGCTCAGACAAATCGTTGTCACACAGTCAATTGGCAGTTCGAATACCACTCATTTCTTTGTTCAGTGAAGGCGGCGTTCCCCAGAGGGTCAGGCTTACCAATTTTCCTTATATAGTTCCTTGAAGAAGCAAATGATCCTCTAACAGATATCTGTCTATGCAGAATAAACAATGCTTACCCTAAATCATCACCGGCCGCAGAGTGAGAATGACCCATATTTGGATGGTGGATCCTTATGACGGGAAGATGACTCACCCAAAGTGGAGGAGAAATAGGTGTTTTTAGAGGGGATAAATTTTAAGCAGCTTGTTGGCCCAAAAAATAATGAATCCGGCCACAGGCGGCAGGATAAATCCGCCTATTACCCGCACCACTGAAAATTTCCAGCCCACGAATGCGATCTCGTAGGGAATTCTGCTGATTCCCACCAGAGAAGCAGCCAGGACTAGAGTGGCGGTGGGGGCTATCCCTGCTCCCCGGGCGAGGAGGGAAGCTGCAATGGGAAGGATAACATAGGGAGCTCCGGGAATGATACTTCCTATCAGCCATGCGATCAATATGCCTTTGTATCCTGCTGCTGTTCCAAACAGTTGTGATATGGTGTCTTTGGGAACCAGCACTTGAATCAAACCTGCCACTCCCAGAGCAATGAACAGCAGCAGCCATATCTTTTTTATCATCAATCCTCCCTGCTTGAGGCCTTCAACGGCTGTATCTATTCCCTTAGAAAACCAGGCTAAAAAGAAAAGGACCACAAAAAGGATGGACATGATGATGATATTGGTTTTCATTTTACAGATTCCTCATTTAATGGGACGATACGATCCATTATAACTATACATCTTATCCTTCAAAGTCAAGAGAGTTATTTCCTTGAAAATTTGTCTCTTTTTTCCATTTCCGTCCATTTCTCCTGCTTTTTTGGCTCTATTATCCTATTCCTGTTTCCCAAATATAGAATATCATGGCGATTTTTTGATCCAGATTTTAGCCTGAGTTCGGCGTAAACTCGCTGGCTTGATCTCCGTTCGAGAATCTAAGGATTGTGTCTGCGCTTTCAAGAGACCTGATTTCCTTCCCCGGCCGATTAAGGCGAGATAATTTCCTCCTCAACATCCACGATAAATTCGAGGCATATACGAGTTGACTCTTTTCTCATAAATTTGATATTCTTTTGCCAAGCAGGAAAAAGGGTGAGCTGTGGCAATAAAGTGTCCTAAGTGTCAATTGGACAACCCTGAGACTGCCACCTTCTGTGCAGATTGTGGGACAAAGCTTATCGCTCCTAATGGTATTGATGTAACCAAAACCCTGGAAACTCCCAAAGAAGAACTAACCAGAGGGACCACTCTGGCCGATAGATATGAAATTATCGAAGAATTAGGTAAAGGGGGAATGGGAAGAGTGTACAGAGTTGAGGATACAAAGTTAAAACAAGAAGTTGCTCTCAAGCTTATTAAACCTGAAATTGCTAAGGATAAGAAGACAATTGAGAGATTCAGGAATGAGTTGAAGACAGCACGTATGATTGCACATAAAAATGTGTGTCGCATGTTTGATTTAGGTGAAGCAGAAGGGGCGCACTTCATTACCATGGAATATGTGCGTGGCGAGGATTTGAAAAGTTTTATACATAGATCAGGACAGTTAGCAACCGGAACAGCGGTGAAGGTAGCTAAACAGATATGTGAAGGGCTTTTGGAGGCCCATACGTTAGGAGTTGTGCATCGTGATTTGAAGTCCTCAAATATAATGATAGATAAAGATGGAAATGCCCGGATCATGGACTTCGGGATTGCCCGATCTCTCAAGGCAAAAGGAATCACTGGAGCGGGCGTGATGATCGGAACACCTGAATACATGTCGCCGGAACAAGCAGAGGCGAAAGAGATCGATCACTGTTCTGATATATATTCGCTAGGTGTGATCCTCTACGAGATGGTGACCGGGCAGTTGCCGTTCGAAGGGGATACTCCTTTAAGTATTGCCATGAAACATAAAGGCGAAAAACCCAAAGATCCGAAGGAGTTGAATCCCCAGATTCCCGATGATATGAGTCAATTGATCCTCAAATGCATGGCAAAGGCTAATGAAGATAGATATCAATCAGCTGGTCAGGTTTTGTCTGAACTCAACAATATCGGGAGGGGGATACCCACAACGCAAAGAGAAATTGTCAAGAAAAAGCCCCTTACTTCGAAAGAAATAACAGTGACCGTCTCTGCAAAAAAGTTATTTATGCCTGCTTTTTTTATTATTACTGTGGGGATTATTGGATTAATCCTTTGGCATCCTTGGCATAAAGGGAAAACAATTCCTTTTTCTGAGCGTGATTGGATTCTGATCACTGATTTTGAAAATATGACAGGTGATGAAATTTTTGATCAGTCCCTGAACACAGCACTAACGGTTAACATCCAGCAGTCAAGGTATGTCAATGTGTTTCCTCGAGCCCGGGTGAAGGGAACACTCCAAAGGATGGGAAAGGAAACGGTTGATACGTTGGATGAAGAATTGGCAATGGAAGTGGCTCAGCGTGAAGGGATCAAGGCTCTGGTGGCATGCAGTATCAATCAAGTGGGAGATGTGTACACACTGACCGCAAGAATTGTCGATCCCAATACTCAGATGACTCTGAAGACTGAAACATTCCAGGCGAAAGGGAAGGACAGTGTATTGGAAGTTCTAGATGATTTATCCGGGAAAATAAGGAAAGATTTGGGTGAATCTTTAAAAGATATCCAAGAAAAGAGGATCGCCTTACCCAGAGCCACCACATCCTCATTGGAGGCTTTAAAAAACTACGTCGAAGCTAAGCGCACTAGAGGCTCGAGTCGAGGAGAGGAAGCTGTGGCCTTATTGGAGAAAGCTCTCGAGCTGGACTCGGATTTTGCACTGGCTCATGCAGAACTGGGGTCCATCTATTACTGGAAGAATGATCGGGCTAAAGGAGAGGAACATTTTGCCAAAGCCTTGAGTCTTTTGGATCGGCTCACTGAAAGAGAAAAGCTGTGGATACAGGCAATCATTCCAGCTTATAGAGGCAACCGGGATGAGGCCACCACAAAATACAAAGTATACCTGAGGAAGTATCCAGATGACAGCAATGGCTGGCACAATTTAGGACACAACTATCTCATGCTTCATCGCTATAATGAAGCTATAGATGCCTTCACTAGAGTCATTGAAGTCAATCCTGACTCGTGGAGTTCGTACATCAATATCGCTACCTGTTATGGGGGAATGGAAATACATCAGAAGGCGATTGAGAATTATCTTGAAGCCTTAAAGATCAATCCGGAATTTACCATGGTTAAGAATCTCAACAGCGAGTTTGGTTTTACATACGTGGCATTGGGTGAAGTTCAAAAAGCTCAAGAGATCTTTGAGAAAATGCTCACAGGGGAGGATTGGCAAGAAGCCGCAGGTCACCGCCATCTGGCTCTTCTCGATATGTATCAAGGCAAATTCTCAGCAGCGATCGGACATTTAAAGGAAGCCATTTTATTGAACAACACAACCAATAATCCGTTGAGCGAGCTAAGAGATCGTTTGTATCTGGCAACAGTTTACAAGACAATAGGAATGAGGAATGCCTTCCATAGGGAACTCGATGCTGTGGCCGAACTTCGAAGCAAAACCTATATAGAGCCATGGTGGCTGCTGCTTTCTGGGAAAATGTACGCAAGGTTTGGTGAGTTAAAGGAGGCGCAGCGATTGTTAGAGGAGATTTCATCCAAGATGAATAAGGAAAACAGGGTTGATCGGGCTTCATTGAATATCCTTAAAGGAGAGATTGAGCTGGCCAGAGGAAATCATGCCCAGGCATTGGAACTATTCGATGTCGCATACAAATTGCGGGACGATAATTATATTTTAGAATCGCTGGCCTGTGCTTATTTTATAAAGGGCGATTTGGATAAAGCCATCGATAAGTACAAACATCTGATTACCAGAAAACAGTTTGGATGGGAAGCACAGGAATATTGGATTCAAGCGCACTACCAATTGGGAAAACTTTATGACAAAAAGGGCGATGTCGAAAAAGCCATCCAATACTATCAGCTTTTTTTGGATATCTGGAAGGACGCTGACCCTGGTATTGCTGAGCTTGAAGATGCTAGGAGGAGACTGGCTGGGCTGAAAAGTGCATAACTAGAGGGTGGCTCCTAAAAGAAAAGATAGAATGTAGTGCCATGCCGATTTTTGTCCCTGTAATCTAAGGAAACATTGAGATCAGCAGATTTTTAAAATGCACCATGAAGAAAATTAGGAAAAAATCAAATTTTGATTTTTGAAAAAAAGTCGGTCTCGCCAGGTCGAAGTAGATAAAATCCTATAAAAGTGGTAAATTAATGATTCAA
>JBKHJA010000034.1:0-22868 GCA_046538375.1 Candidatus Aminicenantota bacterium | reverse complement strand
CTCAGTCAAATACGGAAATAGGTAACATGTCCCCATTTTCTGCTTCCCCCATTTTCTGGGGGGGTTGAAAATTTGGCATTTGGCCCTCATTGTGGTAAAAAAAAGTCTAAGCGCATATGGTTTCTTTAATCATGAACGGAGGCAGGATAATTTTGGAGAACATGATCAGGGATAAAGAAGCCTGAACATTCAATCCTTGATGAGAGGGATACAATCTAAGACAAGAGGAAAAAGATGAAAAGAATAAAAAGGAAACAGCTCAAAGAAGATGAACTGGTGACCACCTTCAATAAGATCATCCGTTTTGTCCAGAGAAGAGCACGGGAGCTCGTGGCTTTGGGTGTGGTGGTGGTGCTGGTCATCCTGGTTTTTGTTGGCGTCAGATTGGTGAAAGCTCATAACGTCAAAAAAGAAAGCCGGCTGCTTGCTCAAATCATTGAGCTTCGGGCTGAGCTTGAGGAAAACCCGGAGAAGGTGGAAAAGCTTCAACAACTGGCAGGGAAGGGCAAGTTTTCCCGGCTGTCTTTTATCCTCCTCGCCGGCTACAGGATAGAGAAGGGGGATTTTGATCAGGCTGAGCAGGCTTTGCAGAAAGTTTCTGAAGGGAAAAAGGATATTTTCTATTATCAGGCGCAGGATATGCTGGCTCAAATCTACGCCAAACAAAAAAAGTTCGACAAAGCTGTGGGCATTTATCAAAAAATACAAAAACAGAACCCTAAAAAATACGTGATGGACGCTCTTCTTTTCCATCAGGCCCAGGTATGGGAACAGAAAGGAGAGACAGAAAAAGCTCTTGATCTTTATAAGAAGGTAAAAGAAGAATATCCCCAGACTTATTTCGGATATGATGCTTCCCAGAAAGTGGAAAGACTGGAGGGAAAAAAGTGATTCACACTCTTGTAAAATCGGAAAAAAAGAATATAATAGGGTGTTATTTTTTTCCAGGAGGCTATGAATGGCTTTAATAATCACTGAAGAATGCATCAATTGTGGTGCCTGCGAACCCGAATGCCCTAATGAGGCTATCTCAGTAGGAGATGAGATTTATGTGATTGACCCTGAGAGATGCACAGAGTGCGTGGGTCATTTTGATGAATCTCAGTGTGCGGCGGTTTGCCCTGTGGACTGCTGTGTTCCTGATCCTGATCACAAAGAGTCCAAAGAAGAATTGATGGAGAAATACAAAAGGCTGCAAGAAGAAGGCTGATTTTTCAAGCATAGTTATTTTGCTGAATAGGAGTGATGGCCGTCACTCCTATTTTTTTATTGTTTAGATGATGGATCTTCCCAGGAAAGCTTGGCTCAATGTCATCCTGTTTGTGGTGACGGTCTTTTCCACTTTTTTTGTGGGCATAACCTGGAGCCTGAGTTATAAATATGCTGATGTTCTCACCCGAAGTCCTGAGGTAGACCTGAATATCAACATTTTCCAGGATCCCCAGGTCATATCCTTGAGCCTTGTGTATGCGGCGGTGCTCCTGGGAATCCTGTTAGGGCACGAACTGGGCCATTTTTTGACCTGCCAGTATTACCGGATAAACGCCACTCTTCCTTATTTTATCCCGGCTCCCACTTTGATCGGAACTTTAGGGGCGTTTATCAAGATCAAGTCCCCCATCACCAGGAAAAAACAACTGTTTGATGTGGGTGTGGCCGGGCCCCTGACAGGATTTATCCTTTCTGTTCCTGCTCTGGTGTATGGTCTTTCTCTATCCAAGGCTGTGCCCGCTGTTCCCCGGGAGGAGAGCCTTGTCTTCGGGGAGCCTCTGCTGCTGAAGATGGTGGGAAGCCTGGTGTTTAAAAATGTTCCCGCGGATTTCGATATCATCCTTCATCCGGTGGCTTTTGCTGGCTGGGTGGGGATTTTTGTCACTGCCTTGAATCTGTTTCCGGTGGGTCAACTGGATGGAGGACATGTTTCTTACGCTCTCCTGGGGTCAAGATCTCGAAATATAGCCCGTCTTTTTATTGGTATTTTTATTTTCATGGGGATTTTCTTCTGGGTGGGCTGGTTCATCTGGGCTTTTTTGATCCTTGTTTTGGGATTGAAGCATCCTCGGGTGGTGGATGAGGGAACCCCTCTCTCACCCAAGAGGAAATTTATAGGATTTTTGGTTTTTGTCATTTTCATTCTTTCCTTTATTCCTGATCCCATTAAGGGTTACGAGGGATACAATCTGGTTGACATGTTAAGCAAGATTTTTAGGTGAGGAGTAAGCGCATCGTTTTCCATGATAAAGAGAATATTTCGGGCCAGGTTTTCTCAACACCCATCCCGACCTGCATCATTCGTTCTAGAGATGATATTCCTTTTAATGATTAAGAGAAGCTTATGGATGAGGAGGGGACGGTCCCGGGGGTTGAAAAATTTTCACAGAATCTGTGGAAAAGCTGTGGAAAAGCCGCCATATTTTGAGCCAAATTTTAGAAATTGATTGAAGATATGACAATTTGCACAAAATCTCGTCACTTTATTTAATTCATTTAAAATGAAGAACTTATATCTATGTGTTGATAACAAATAACTTACAAAAATTACAATAGTTTGACAAAAAATGTAAAATCCCCTACAGAAAAAAATAAGGACAGATGGAAAAGCAGTTTAAGGACGTGGAACAGGAGTTTGGCTTTCTGAAAAACGAATTTCGGCAGGGAAGGATATCCCGGCGGGAATTCATCGAGCGGCTGAAGAAACTTCGAATGAAGGACAGCCAAGGGCGCTTCTGGATGATCGGAGCTCAGAGCGGCCAATGGTATTATTATGATGGTGAAGATTGGATCCAATCCCGCCCCCCTCCGGTGGAGGAAGGCAAGGCCATCTGTATTCACTGCGGGTTTGAAAACAGGCTGGAAGCTGAAGTCTGTACCCGCTGCGGGCAGAGTCTGGGAGAAAGAAAGGATTATTGTCCCCGATGCGGCCGTAAACTGGAAGGTCCCTCCGGGGAGTGTCCCCAATGCAGCCAGCAGGAGAAAATCCCAGAAGGCATGGAGAAAGACTCCCGGGAGAGGGGAAAAAGGAGGGAGTTTGTGTTTCACTCTTTGAATCCTGTCTCACTCCTCTTCTTTTTGGGAGTGGCTGGGATTTTTGCGGGGATTCTGCTGGGGGCTGTGGCCGGGGTAACAGACCTTTTTTATGCGGTGGCCGGATTTATGCCTTTTTTTCTCCGCCATCTTCAGGGGACTTTGGTGGGAGGAGTATTGTATGCGATTTTGGGAGGATTGGTCGGTTTTGTGGTGTTGGGTGCAGGCGGTTTTCTCCTGGCTCTTTTTATAAATTTTATCTCCTCATTTGTGGGAGGAGTGAAAATGCGGCTGGATTGATTGAAGAACAGCCCCTTTTTTTAGTTTATTAAGAGCATAAGCGATCTGGCCCACGGAGATGGACTCGTCATTAGGAGAATAATTCATGGGCAGCAGCACCTTGAAGCCTTTTTCTCCGAGGAGTCTGGTGGCTGTGGAGAGAAGTTTTTTGTTCAGGAACACACCGCCGATAAGCACCACTGTGTCGATCCCTTGAGCTTTTTTGGCCTTTTCACACAGTGCGGCAATGACATGAGCCAGGGTGTTATGGAATTTTGCTGACACCAGGGAGAGAGGGGTGTTTTGCCCCATATCCTTTGTCAGGCTGCGGATGGTTTGAGCAAAGGAAATTTTAAAAGGAGCAGAGTCTCCCAGAATCTCAAAACCATATCTTTCTTTTACCTTTTGGTCAGCCACAGCTTCCAGTCTCATGGGGGCTTCGGCTTCGTATTCAACCTCAACAGGGGAAAGACCGGCTAAAAAGGAAACCGCATCAAAAAGACGGCCGCAGCTTGAGGTGGGGGGACAGTTGAGGTTCTGATCGATCATTAATTCCACGCCTTTTATTTTGTTTCCATCCACTTTATTCAGGGCTTTTATTCGGGGAAAATCAGGACCATAGCTGTGTCTGATATAGGAAAGGGCCATTCGCCAGGGCTGTTTGGCGGCCAGATCTCCACCGGGCAGGGGGACATACTGGAAATGGCCAAATCTATGATAGGAAGCATAGCCGCAGATGAGGAACTCTCCGCCCCAGGCTTTGCCGTCTTCTCCGTATCCATAGCCGTCCCAGGATATCCCCAGGACTTTCTTTCCAGGAGGCAAGCCGTGTTCAAGAAGAGGGGCCAGGACATGGGCATAGTGGTGTTGGACTTGAAGATGGGGAAGTCCTGATTTTTGGGCATACCGGGTGCTGTGAAAATCAGGATGGAGGTCAGAGACCACCACCTCTGGTCTGACCTGGAAGAGATGGGTGAGATGCTGGATGGTTTCTTCAAAGTATTTGAAATTGGCGTATTCGTCCAGATCTCCCAGGAATTGACTGGTGATCACGTAGCCGTTCTTGTAAAGAGATATGGTGTCTTTGAGCTCTCCCCCCAGGGCAAGAAGGTGATGGGGAACCGCAAGCTGTGAAGGGACTTTCTGAGGATAGGGGACATACCCCCGGGCTCTTCTAAGAAACAGCGGCTGGCTGTCCACCACTTTGAGCACAGAGTCATCGGCCCTCATCTGGATGGGACGGTTGTGAGTGAGGATATAATCACAAAGATCCTGGATTCCTTCCTGTTCCTCCTTCATGATGGGAGCATCCTTTTTGTTGGAGCTGGTGGCCACTACAAGCTTTAGCTCTTGGAGCAGAAGATAATGGAGAGGTGTGTAAGGAAGCATGAAGCCAAGTTCATCCAGGTGGGGAGCGGCCCCCTGGATATCCTTTTTTTTCCGAAGCAGCACAATCGGCCGGCGGGCTGAGAGGAGCTGGGCTTCTTCTGGGGGAGATAAGAATGCATATGTTTTGACCACATCTGTATCCAGAGCCATCAGTGCCAGGGGCTTGGTGCGGCGCTGCTTTATTTTTCTGAGGCGCCGGACTGCTTCATTATCCAGGGCAGAGCAAACCAGATGGAATCCACCCAGGCCTTTGACTGCCAGTATTTTTCCTGAGTTTATAAGGGAGCAGGCTTTGGAGATTGCCCCTTTGATCTCTTTTCCTGATTTGGCCTCCATGAGTTTTACCTGTGGACCGCATACCGGGCAGGCCACTGGCTGGGCATGATATCTTCTGTCCAGCGGGTTTGTGTACTCAGCCCGGCAGTCTTCACACATGCTGAATCCGGACATGGTGGTTTGATGTCGGTCATAGGGGAGAGATTGGACGATGGTGTAGCGAGGGCCGCAGTCAGTGCAGTTGATGAAGGGATAGCGGAATCTTCGGTCAGAGGAAGACATCATTTCGCCGAGACAGGCCTGGCAGACAGAAATATCTGGAGATATGAACACAAAGCTTTCCTCATGCTCAGATCTTTTGATCTGGAAATCCTGGAGATGGAGGAACCTGGCAGGCTCTGCGGATATGTCTTCTATCTGGGAAAGAGGGGGCTTTTTTTCCTTTAGATTTTTGATGAAGTCTTTAAAATCTGTCTTTTTTTTGGCTTCCAGATGAATTTCCACCCCGAAGCCGATGTTTTTGACCCAGCCGTTGTAGCCAAATTTTTTGGCCAGCCTGTATATGAAAGGCCTGAAACCCACCCCCTGCACTACCCCAAACACCACCATCCTTAAACATGAAGATGAGGGGCCGCGTCTCAACATTTGACTTCAGCGCAGGCTGTACCGGCAGCCGCAGTAATTTTGGCGGTAAAGATCATAGCGTTTGCTCAACTCAACGCTTTTTTTAAAGCCATCTTTCTTCTTGAAGTTGGCTTCCAGAAAGTTCAGCCCATAACGCCGGGCGAACATGCGGCCCATGCGGTTGAGGACATCAGCTTTCTTCCAGGGGCTGAGGCTCATCACCGTGGTGAAGCCGTCAAAGCCAAGGGAAGATGCTTTTTGGGCTGTTTTGTTGAGCCTGAGGGCATAACAGACATGGCATCTTTTCCCCATTTCTGGCTCATCCTTGAATTTTTTGGTGGTGTTAAGCCACCTCTCATCCTCGTAGGCCCCTTCCAGGAGTTTGAAATTCAGAATCCCGGCCGCTTTTCTGGCCTCCTCAAGCCTCAACCGGTACTCGGAGCGGGGATAGATATTGGGATTGTAGAAAAAGCCGCTCACCTCATAGGTGTTTTTCAGCAGGTGCATCACATAAAGAGCGTCAGGAGCACAGCAGATATGGACCAGCATTTTGGGCTTCATGACTTCCTATTTTAAATGGGAGGGATAAAGGAGTAAAGACTGATGAAAGCATTTCTGCTTCCTTGATAGGGGTGAGGGTTGGGGATCGTCAGCACGCTAATTTTCCCCAGCGAGGAAAATCAGCTCCCGTTCGGACTTCACTCCTCGAAAGGGGGATAGTCCCCCTTTCGAGACCATGCCCGCTCAGTCCTCACAGGGGCTTCCTCATCCCCAATCCCTCACCCCTTTCAATTCGTATAGACATTTATATTCATCACGTTTTTGGAGATGTTTCCAAGAGCAATCGACAGTTATAACTTCTGGATTTTGTTTTCCAGCTCCTGTATGCGGCTCTTCAGCCTGTCTATCTGAGAGTAGAAAATGACCAGTGCCTCATGTTCCAGTCTCTTTGCTTCGATGGATTTTCCCAGCTCTTCGAACAAAGGCTCTTTCTTCTGCTGAATATCTTCTATTTTTTCTTTGATATTATGCTGTTGTTTTTCCCATTCCTTGATTTCTGACTCAAATTCATGCCGTTGTTCTTTCCCTTCATCTTCGATTTTCTTCCTTATCTTTTCCTCAGCATCCATGGTTTGTTCAAGTTCTTTTATCTCTTGTTTGACTTTTTTCTTTTCTTCTTCGAGAGCGGGAATTTTCTGGGCTGCTGCTTCTCTTTTCTGCTCTAAATTTTGCGTTTGTTCTGCGGCCTTTTCTTTTTTTGCTGCTTTTTCTTCTTCTCGGAGCTGGGGATCTTTTTCGATTTTTTGTACATCCTGCTCTGTCTTTTTCAATTCCTTTTGGGCAAGGCTGCTGTCTTTCTGATGTTGTTTTATCTGGCTTGCTGTTTGCTTTTCTTTCTGTTTGAAAGTGGAGAGCTTTTCTTTATGAGATTTTTTGATTTCTTCTTTTTCTTTGAGCTTGGCCTCTAGTTTTTCGTTGTGTTGGGCAAGGTTGCTCTTGAGAGTGTCTAACTTGGTGTTGATGTCTTTCAATTCCTTTTCCAGACTTGTGTTTTCCTTTTCTAAGGCTTTGAGCTTTTCCTGATATTCATCTTTTTGGTCGGCAAAAATATGTTCACTCCATACTTTTTTGCCCAGTTCTTTCACCAGTTTCCTTTTCTCCTGTTTATATTTTTTGAGCTTTGAATGAAGGCGGACCTTGAGGAGCTCTCTTTTTATTTTGATCAAGAAAGAATTCAGCCGCTGCCTCAAATCTTTGTCCCTCATGAAGATAAGTATGACCAGCAGCAGGATGACAAAGAGAAGAAGCCAGAAGATCCAGAAAGGAAGTCCTGCCCTGGACGGAGTAGGAGGTTGAGAGGAGAAGACACTTGCCACGAAAGCTTTCATTTTTTTTATATATTTGGAGTTGTTCCCTATTATCTATACCTTTAAATCAAAATTGTCAATCCTTTTTGTGGAAAAAGTAGGTCTCTATTGTAATTAACCTCAATAAAATCAATAAATTAAGAAATATCGCAGGTGCTGATAAGAATACACGGGAAATCGGCAAATATCAGATATTATCGAAAATAGCGTGTACAACTAAGAACCCAGTTTAAGCTTTTGAAGATGTCCCAAAGTTATGTGATTGGTTGAAGACGGGATTAATATTGGAGGGGAAATGTCAGAGCGGCACTTTTGGACAAAGCCAAGCTTTTAAGGGGATATTTTCTGTTTATTTTTTGGAGATGATATTTTTATGAATTAACGGAATGTCAAATGCTAAAACTAAGCATCTCTTTTTCCGTGATAGGGGCTTCCTCACCCCCCATCCCTCACCCCTTACAATAAGTATTTATAATCATCACGGTTTTGGGGATGCTTCCATATTAAAATGCCCCCATTGCTTGGAGGAGGCGGCGGCGGAGGATATGCATGCTGTTCGATGGACCATTGAATGAGATAAAGGGCAGCGGGCAGGTTTTCATTGAAGATGAGTTGAATATCTTCTTCGGCGTTGAAAAAACCTCCCTGGAGCTGATCCACAGGAGGAAGCTCGATGGTGTAGGCAGGGATGCCGTAAACACCCAGGGCCCAGTCTGTGGTGTCGCCGTTGGTGAGATAAAGAGATTCTCCGGCACGGCCGTATCCATAGAATTTGCCGTTTACAGACTGGATAAGCCGGGACATCTCTGAAGCCAGGTCCAAAAGCAGATCATCCTGGGGCGAGGGATCTCTGGTGTAGCCCCAGGGATAAAGGATAATCTGGGAATAATTGTGATAGGTGATCAGCGCTTGAAAATCCCTCTGGAGGAAAAGCCCTTCCACGGCCCGTGTCTCCGGCTCGGAAAAGGGAGATTTTCCCCGGTAAACGTTAGAGTAAGGATTGGAACTCGATCCTTGATTGTCGTATCCCCACTTGTAGCCGTAGTTTCTGTTGAGATCCACCCCGTAGCTTCCATCTCCGTTATCCCGCCTGTTTTTCCTCCAGTAGCGGTAAAAATGGATGGAATATTCAAGGCCGTCGGGATTGAGAACAGGCACCACCCAGATCTGGCTTTGATCCACCAGCGCTTTTATCAGAGGATCATGATCATAATTTTCAACCAAATATTTGGCCAGAAGCAGAGGAACTTCCACCGAAATCCACTCCCGGGCGTGGTGGCATCCCATAAAAAGCACCTCGGCTTCCTGCTCGTCTGAAGCGGCGTTGTCGCTTATCTTGACCGCATAAATATTTCTGCCTTCCAGGCTGTCTCCGATATCATGGAGTTTGGCCAGTTGAGGATAGGATTCCTCAAGAGCCATCAGCTCTTCTTCCACTTCCTGGTAGGAATGATAATCGCCGTTTACTCCTCCCTGCACGGACATCTCTTCTTGGCCCTCAAGTTGTTTTTGGCAGGAGGGATAGAAGTTTTGTGATTCTATCCGGTAGGATATCTGGGCCTGTTCGAGTTTTGAAAGCTCGTCCTGTTCATGATAGACGATGATATATATTCTTCCTTTCCATACCATCAGCACATCCAGGTTCAAGGGTTGAATTTTTTTGATGACTTCTGGATTTTTTTCAACACTCACCATGTCTGTGTCGGCGTAGTTTTGAGATTTTAGAGGAAGGGAGAGGAGGGAGATGCAGGCTGTGAGCAAAATAAATTTTTTCATATCAAAAAACCCAGCGACAGGCGGACACGGCGCACAGAGAGAGAATCTCCAGACCCATTCTCCTGCCCCAACGAGGCGCCGATATCCAGCAGGAATTTTCCCCAGTGAATGCCGGACCCAAAAGAAAAATGCCAGTAAAAAGAGTCCGGAACTTTCATGGGCTGTGGATCATACATGGTCCCAACTCTGAAAGGCACTTCTATGCTCCGGCCAAAAATATCCAGGCTGCTCAGGTATTCCACCCCTCCGCCAATTTTGACGATATCTTTAAAATCTCTCTCCACATCCTGGCCGAAATAGGAAATTCTGTATGCTGACCAGTTGAAAAAGCTCAAATCAGAGACAAGCCTCAATCGGTAAGAAAACTGATAAGAAAGGCCCACCCCCACCACCAGAGGCTGTTTGTACCGGCTCTGAGCAGAGGCTTCGATATTTATATCGGTGCCGCCTCCAGGGGCCTGGTATCTGTACTGGCTGCGGCTGTCTGCATTTTTGGTGTGGGGAGTGCGGAACACGGCTGCCGCTGCCAGTTTATCCGATAGGTCAACCAGAACTCCTCCGTTTAAATAATACCCATGGAAGTCATGAGACTTGAGGTCAGTGATGGTGATATCTGGTGTGGTCCATTTTTCTTCCAGGGTTTTCTCAAACGTTCCGTAGATGTAATTAAAACCCAGGCCCACAGACACCCGTCTCCCGATTTTTCTGGCCGCAGAGAAATTGACAGTCCTGAGAAGGCCGTCCTGGTTGAAGTTCAAGGTATACAGAAGAGAGCCGCTTTGACGATAGCTGTGTTTTACAGCCGGGCGGCTGTAAATTTCAGTCAGGGCCAGGCCCAGAGACAGGGTCCAGCCGCTCCACCTCACCGATAGGCCGGCAAAATCAACCGCATAGGATCTGATGAAGATATTTTTTTCCGTTAAAATAACGCCGGTATTGACTATAGAATATTTGAAAAGGGAAGAAGACAGGTAGGAAGAAAGTATAGAAAAATTGGTTTCAGGGAGCCTGGAGAGGAGGGCCGGATTGGAAAGAGAAACCGAGCAGTCCGAAGCCCAGGCGAAACGTGCGCTCCCCAAGGCTACGGAAGTGGCGTCGTTTACCCCCAGAATATTCCAGGTCCCAAGCGGAGCTTCATCTTCATACTGCCCCAGAATCAACTGGGCTGCGGCCGGCTGAGGAAAAGCGGATAAGAGCAGCCAGAGGATAAAGGACAGGGTAAAAACCGCGCTTTTTTTCATGGGAGACCGATTTTACATCGGGTTTGATGCATTTGCAAATCGAAAATAAGTATGATATAGAAAATGTTTATTTTGGTGAGGCCGTGGAGAAAAAAGAGAACAAACGGAAAATCAAAATCGTGGGCACCGGGTTCTACGTTCCGGATAAAATCCTGACCAATTTTGACCTGGAAAAAATGGTGGATACCTCTGATGAATGGATCATCGCCCGCACCGGCATCAAAGAGAGGAGGATCGCCTCAGAGGACCAGGCCACCTCGGATCTGGCCATCGAGGCCAGCCGCACCGCCCTGGATAACGCCGGACTCAGCATAGATGATATTGATCTCATCATGACGGCCACCTCCACTCCGGATACCATTTTTCCCTCCACAGCGTGCTGGATCCAGAAGGGGCTGGGAGCAGACCATATCCCGGCCTTTGATATTTCTGTGGGCTGTACCGGATTTCTGTACGGGATGATCCTGGCTGAGAGCTTGATTTTAAACGGCACCAATAAGCGCATCCTGCTGGTGGGGGGAGAGCTTCTCACCAAAGTCACCAACTGGAAAGACCGCAGCACCTGTGTGCTTTTCGGTGATGCCGCCGGAGCCGTGATTCTGGAAGAAAGCCGTGACCGGTCAGGTATGCTTTCCTACTACTGGAAGGCAGACGGGAATTTGGGGGATCTCCTCTTCCAGCCAGGAGGGGGGTCCAGGATTCCTGCCACCCATGAATCATTGGATCAGGATCTTCATTATCTTCACATGAAGGGAAACGAGGTGTTCAAACATGCCGTAAAGCGCATGGGAGAGGCTGCTGTGGAAGCTTTGAAGAAGGCAGGAGTGAAGAAGAAAGATATCAGCTATCTGATCCCTCACCAGGCCAACATCAGGATAATCGAAGCCACCGGAAGGCGTCTGGGGCTGCCCCCGGAGAAAGTCTACTCCAACATCCATAAATACGGGAATGTCTCTGTGGCCACCATCCCCATCGGCCTTCATGAACTAAACGTCTCAGGCAGGCTCAAAAAAGGGGATATCATCGTCATGGATGCCTTCGGAGCCGGGTTCACCTGGGCCGCTGTCGCCTACCGCTGGTAGCCATTCTACCCTATTCCATTAAATAGGAGGACATGGAGGAAAAATAGCCGGTTATGAGCAGGATGCCCAGGACGATCAGAAGGATTCCTCCCACGGCCGTGATGACCTTGAAATATTTTCTTACGGCCTTGAAGTACTCGAAAAATTTGTGGATGATCAGTCCGGAGATGAAAAAAGGAAGGCCGATTCCTGCTGAATAGAAGGCCAGCAGCAGGATGCCCTGGAATATATTCTGGGTGGTGGCGGCCAGGGTCAGGATTGATCCCAGAATAGGGCCCACACAGGGTGTCCAGCCAGCGCCAAAGGCCATCCCCACCAGTCCAGTTCCCAGATAGCCCAAGGGCTTATTTTCCAGATGGATCTTCTTTTCCCTGTCCAGAAACCGCAGCCTGAAAAGACCGGTGAAATGGATCCCGAACAGGATGACCACAACCCCTCCTATGATCTCAAACCAGCGGATGTTTCTGGCCAAGAACCGGCTGAGGAAAGTGGCTGAGGCCCCCAGAGCGATGAAAATCAGAGAAAAGCCAAGGATGAAGAGCAGAGAATGGGCCGCCACTTTTTTCCGCACCTGCTTCAGATTTTTCTCAAAACCAAGTTCCTCCGCAGAGATCCCGGTGATATAGGCGATGTAGGAGGGGATAAGAGGAAGGATGCAGGGAGAAAGGAAGGAAATAAGCCCTGCCGTGAAGGCCACAAATATGGATATATTTTCAGTGCCGGGCATCCGCTATTTTTCGCTGGTCAGTTCAAGAAAATATTTCTCCATGGTCTGTTTATCCAGGTAACCCACGTGCTTTTCTCTTATGTTCCCGTCCTGACCGATGATGATGGTGGAAGGGATGAACCGGCCGGGCCTGTAGTCATTGACCAGTTTTCTGGTTCCCATGACCACAGGATAGTTGATTTTGTATTCATGAGCAAAGTCCAGGACTTTGTCTTTTCCGGTCCTGTCCAGGGAGACTCCGATGATCTGCATCCCTTTGTTTTTATATTTATCATAGACTTCCACAAATCCGGGGATCTCAGCCCGGCAGGGAGGGCACCAGGTCGCCCAGAAGTTAAGGAAAATCACTTTTCCTTCATAATCAGAGAGCGAAATTTCGTTCCCATCCAGGTCCAGAGCAGTAAAGCCTGGGGCGGGCGGGGAGTTATCCGAGGAACTCATATCTTTTTCTGCTTTGGCACAGACTGAAAAAACAAGAATGAAACAAGCCAGAAGCAAAGCCAAATTTTTCATCTTCATCTCCTTAAAAATGGGGACGGTTCTCTTTTTTTTTGTGCTTTTTTTGGCACCTCACTGCGTCCCTCGCCATGACATTTTTTATATTATCGGCCTATTTTATTCAATCAGGCGATCTCAATATCTCCTTCATTCTTGAAATAAATTCAAACATCGTATTATGACTGCTTGAGTCAAGTGGATAACCCTAAATATGAATTCATGGAATTGGATATCCATATTGTATGCTGCATTTCTGCGCGTGAGACCTCTTTATCTTCGTAATAGTTTTAAAACAATTATAAGCCGTATGATTATTATTTCAAAGATAGGCCTGCTAAAATCTATTATTAAGATAATAATTATAGGGTACTATAGATCTGATTGCAAGAAAAAATAAAACCATCCTCTTTTTACCTAGAGATTTGGAACGCCACAGAAATAGTTTGTAGAGTATATGGGGGGCAGAAATTTAAGCGCAGCGATCCATAATCCATGATATCCCGTGGAAAGAAAGAAAAAGAGAACCATCACTTTTTAATTTTCAAATTTTTTCAGCAGTTTTTCCCACTTCTTGTCCACTTCTTTTTGGATATATTGGATGTCTTGGTCGGTCAGATGGCGGAATCGGCCCTGGATCCTGAAGTATTCATCCACAGGTTTCTTCTCCCTCAGTTTGATGTTCAATTTGTATTTATCGCCGTTTTCGATCTCGTAAAGAGGGAAGACGGCATTCTGGACCACCAGCCTGGACAGTTTGACCGTGTCTTCTGGCCGGGTTTTCCATCCCGAAGGACAGGGCGCATAGATGTGCAGGAACCGGGTGCCTTTTATATCCTTGGCCTTTTTGGCCTTTCGGAACAGGTCCTCAGGATAGCCGATGCTGGCCGTGGCCACATAGGGAATCTCATGGGCAGCCATGATGGCCACCATGTCCTTTTTAGGCCTGTTTTTGAAATGTTTGACCGGAGTGGTGGTGGTCCAAGCTCCATAAGGGGTGGCAGAGCTTCTTTGAATCCCTGTGTTCATGTAGGCTTCATTGTCGTAGCAGATGTACAGGATATCATCGTTTCTTTCAGCGGTGCCAGAAAGGGCCTGAATGCCGATATCAAAAGTGCCTCCATCGCCGGCCCAGGCCACCACCGTGGTCTCTTTATCTCCCACCATCTCCAGGCCGGCTTTAACACCAGAAGCCGACGAGGCCGCAGTTTCAAAAGCACAGTGAAAGATGGGAACGTCAAGGGAAGAGTAGGGGAAAGGGCCGTCGATAACAGACCAGCAGCAGGCAGGGATGCACAGGACAGTCTTTTGCCCTAATGCTTTGAGCACAAATCTCATGGCCAGGGTGGCTCCACAGCCCTGGCAGGCCAGATGGCCGGCGTGCATAAGCTCATCTTCTGGAAGGGAGAGCTTCATGGTTTTTGCTTTTTTCATCTTTTCACTCCTATCCACACAATATTCTCATCAGGCCGGTCTTTCTCCAGGGCGTGGTGGGCGATGTCCATAAAAGTTGAAGGAGTGATATCTCTTCCTCCCAGGCCAGCGATAAACCCAAAAAGAGGGATGCGGCTGTTATGCCCGTAAAGGGAGGATTTGACTTCCTGGTAGAAGATGCCGTGATGGCCGTAGGATATATTGCGGTCCACCACCGCCACTTTTTTGGCCCCCTTGAGAATATTTTGCACTTTCTCAAAAGGAAAAGGCCGGAAGGCTTTTATCCTCAGATTTCCTGCCTTGATGCCCTCATTTCTGAGCATATCCACCCCCACCTTAGCGGTGTAGCCCATGGTGCCGGAAGTGATCAGGATCAGCTCCGCATCCCCGCAGCGGTGTTCTTCTACCAGCCCCAGGTAGCGGCCGAACAGAGCCTGGTACTCTTTTCCTGTTTTTTCGATAAGGGCCGGCGCTTTTTCCATTTCCTTCTGCAGTTTGTACCGCAGCTCAAAATAATGCTCCGGCGAAGTCAGGCCGCCAAAAGCATGAGGTTCTTCGGGGGTGATTCTAATCCTGGGTTTATAAGGAGGCAGAAATTGGTCCACTTTCTCCTGCTCGGGGATGTCCACAACTTCATAGGTGTGGGAAAGGGTGAAAGCGTCCAGGATCACCATACTGGGGATGTGAAGGGCTTCTGAGACTTTGAAGGCCTGAATCACGGTGTCCAGGACCTCCTGGTTGCTGGCACAGTAGAACTGAATCCAGCCTGTATCCCTCTGGGAGAGGCTGTCGTTCTGGTCAGACCAGATGCTCCAGCCCGGGGCCATGGCCCGGTTGATGTTTCCCATCACCACAGGCAGTCGTCCTCCTGAGGCCCAGTGAAGAAGTTCATGCATCAGGGTCAGACCCTGGGCAGAAGTGGCGGTGAATGTTCGGGAGCCGGCCAGAGAGGCTCCCAGACAGGCCGCCATGGCCGAATGCTCGGATTCCACCTTGATGAACTTCGCATCCAGGGTTCCATCCGCACACATTTCAGAAAGAAGCTCCACCACCTGGGTCTGGGGAGTGATGGGGTAGGCTGCGATCACCTGAGCCCGTCCCAGCATGGCCCCGTAGGAGAGGGCATGATTTCCCATGATCACTTTTCTCATTTTTCCTCCTCCACCATGGCGATGCATTTTGTGGGGCATTCCTCGGCACACAGACCGCATCCCTTGCAGTATTCATAGTCAACCACCGGGTATTCCTTTTCCACGTAGATGGCCACATCCGGACAGAACTTCCAGCAGATACCGCACTGGATGCAGTTGTCCAGGTCAATCACCGGCCTGATGTTCCGCCAGGCCCCGGTCTTGTTGAAAAGCATGGAACCTACGGACATGGGCATCATGGGAATGTCTTTTTCCTTGTCCAGGATGATTTTTTTGTCCGATTTTTTCTTTTTCATCATGATTCCTTTCCCTATTAATTAAGGGTGAAATGTTGGAGGAAACGGCTTCCTCTCTTTTTATGGTGAGCTTCCACTGCTCAAACAGTCCTCGGCTCCGGCTGATTTGTGGCTTTCCACAAATCAGTGGGGATCCAAGGGGATATTTTCCCCTTGGTCGCAGGACGCTTTACGGCGTCCGAGAAGGGGAGGCAGGGAGCCTCATGGAATGAGGCGAGCGTTGGAAGGGGGAAAGCGAAGCTGTTCCCCCTCCAAGTTGACGCCGGATTCCTCGGAAAACCACTCGGAAAGGCTTGGTAGGTTGGGACGGGGTCTGAAATGCCGCTCTGACATTTACCTCCAACATTAATCATATCTTCATCCAATCACGTCGCTTTGGGGCATGCTCTATAATAGGTCTGTCTTTCTGCTGTTACTCTATATTATATTAAGTTTATAGGAATAGCGCAATTAACACTGTGTTTATGCTTTCGCTTTTTCATAGGCTTCCTTGGCCGCGGCAGCATTATCTTCCGGCTTTGTGGGGACTCCTTCCCGCACAGCCTCCAGCACCGATTCAATCTTGGCCAGGCCCAGGATTTTCACCACAGCTCCCACGATGGCGGTGTTGACAATAGGGGCAGCCCGGGTCCCCAGTTCATGCTCCACCGCGATCTTGGTTGCGTCGAGGGTGGCCACCTTGTATTTTTCAGGGAAATCCAACTGCTGGGGCTTTTTGTCGCTGTTGACGATGATCCATCCTCCATCCTTCAGCCCTTCAGTCACGTCTATGGCTTCTATAAGAGTGGGGTCCACCACCACCACGTGGTCAGGCTGGTAGATTCTGCTTTTGTCATAGATGGGTTTATGGTCGATGCGGATAAAAGCGTACACAGGAGCGCCCCTTCTCTCCACACCGAATTCAGGATAAGCCTGCACATAGTTTCCTTCTTTGGAGATGGCGTCAGCCAGGATTTTGGAGGCCACCACTGTGCCCTGTCCTCCTCTTCCGTGAAATCGAATCTCCACCATTGACTTCTCCTTTATTTCCATAGGGTTCCTTTCTTAAATATACTGTCTTTTCCAGGCCCCGCTCGAACTCGCTTTTATCACAACTCAAAACTTATAACCCGGTGGGAGTGGCACTGGATGTTGACAGCAGCCGGCATGGATGCGATATGGCAGGGGAAGGATTCCGCATGCACAGCCAGAGCGGTGATTCTTCCTCCCATGCCCTGGGGTCCTATGCCCAGATTATTGATCCGTTCCAGCAGCCTTCGTTCCATATCCGCGTAGAAAGGATCAGGATTATGAGAGCCCAAAGGCCGCCGGAGCAGGGCTTTTTTGGCCAGAAGAGCAGAATATTCAAAATTTCCACCAACACCCACTCCCACGATGATGGGGGGACAGGGGTTGGAGCCAGCCTTATCCACAGTTTCCACCACGAAATCCTCGATTCCTTCCATCCCTGCTGCTGGAGCGAACATCCGGACAGCGCTCATGTTCTCAGCTCCCCCTCCCTTGGCTATAAAAGTGACCTTGAAGGTATCGCCTGGGACCACTTCCCAGTGAATGTAAGCGGGGGTGTTATCGCCGGTGTTTTCCCGCCTGATGGGATCCTCCACCACCGATTTCCGGAGATACCCCTCGCCGTATCCCTGTCTTGTGCCTTCGGTGATAGCCTGTTGAAGGCTTCCCAGGCCGTCATCTTTATTAAGCTTCACCTCTTCGCCGAGTTCGACGAAAAATACAGCCAGTCCTGTGTCCTGGCACAACCCCAGCTTTTCGTCTCTGGCGATCCGGGCGTTCTCCAGGATTTGCTTGAACACAGACTTTCCTGCCGGCGATTCCTCTCTGGCTTCCATGTCTTTGATGAGCTTGAGGGTATCTTCTTGAAGCTCGAAATTGGCTTCCTGCACCACATCTTTAATTTTATCTCTGAGCCGGGCTAAACTGATAGTTTTCATATAATACCTCCACACTTGTATTGGATTAAAGTAAATAGAAGCGGCATGAATTAAGTTTTAGTTTAGAATCCTGACCAAACCCTGTCAAGAAGAAAATCTAGAGAGCTAATCTTTGAGGTTAAGGGCCATCAATTTCAGCTCGGTCATCTCTTCGATAGCGTATTTCAATCCTTCGCGGCCGAATCCTGATTCTTTCACTCCGCCGTAAGGCATATGGTCGATGCGGAAAGTAGGAATATCATTGACAATCACCCCTCCCACATCCAGCACCTCGTAGGCCTGGTAAGCTTTTTTAAGGTCATGGGTGAAGATCCCGGCCTGAAGGCCGTAGATGGAATGATTGACCTCGTTTAAAGCCTCCTCGAAGTCTTGATAGGGATAGACCACCACCACCGGAGCAAAGGCTTCCAGCCAGGAAATGCGAAGCTCCGGCCTGACATTCTCCAGCACCGTGGGCTCGAACATAACCCCGTCTCTCTTACCGCCGCAGACCATGCGGGCTCCTTCATCCACAGCTTCATCCACCCATTCTTCGGTCTTCCTGGCTGCATCCAGGTTGATCATAGGGCCCACATCGGTTTCCTCTTCCAGAGGGTCTCCCATTTTGAGCTTTTTGGTGGCTTCCACAAAATCGGCCATGAATTTATCGTAGATTTTCTGATGAAGAAAAATTCTCTGGATGGAAATACAGACCTGTCCTGAATAGGCATAAGCTCCCAGGATCACCCGGGGCAGGGCAAAATCCAGATTGGCATCAGGCTCTACCACCACAGCGGCATTGCCCCCCAGCTCCAGAGTCACCTTTTTCTTGTAGGCTTTCTTTTTAAGCTCCCATCCGATTGCAGGGCTTCCGGTAAAAGTGAGCTTTTTAACCCGGTCGTCCTCAAGCAGCACCTCAGCCTCTTTGTATCCTGAAGGGACCATATTCACTCCTCCATCCGGGTAGCCGGTTTCCTGGATAATCTCACCCAGCAGCAGCGAAGTGATGCACACCTGGGAGGCAGGCCTCAGGACCACCGTATTCCCTGAAGCTATGGCCGGAGCCACTTTATGGGCTACCAGGTTAAGGGGGAAATTGAAAGGAGTGATGGCCGCCGCCACTCCCACAGGAAAACGCCTGACCAGTCCCCAGCGCTTTCTGGTCTGATCGCTCAGGTCCAGAGGAATGATTTCTCCTCCCATTCTCTTGGCTTCCTCTGAGGCGATTTTAAAAGTATTCACCGCCCTCTCCACTTCCACCCGTGAGGATTTGATGGGTTTTCCTGCGGTAAGAGCGATAGATCTGGCCAGCTCCTCTTTCCTTTTTTCAATTTCTGATGAGATTTTCTCAAGCGGTTGCGACCTCTCAATACTGGAGAGTGTTTTTGTTTTAGAAAAAGCCTCATGGGCCGCGTTTAAAGCTTTCTTGACCTGGCCTTTATCGGCAAAATGAACCTTTCCTACCACATTTTGGTCATAAGGCGATTTTATTTCCCGGATTTCTTTGGATTCCTCCCATTTTCCTCCAATCCATAATTTGTGTTCTTTCATGGTGCCTCCTTTGGATCGAGTCTTAATAATGTTCTTGTTTGTGTCAATCGGAGGAGGGAAACCGAATCTCCCTCTGTTTCGCTTTCTCCATTTTCGCCCTGCATCTTGCTGCAGACTTCCTGTCACCCGCCTCTTCCCACAGTTTGAGTGCTTTATTGAACTCCCCTAACTTTTCCAGTGTCCTGGCGATCTTTTTCTTGTTGGGAGGGGTCTGTTTTTGGTACATTTTCAGGGCGCTGCGGTAGTCGCCTTTTTTGTAGAAGGCATCGCCTGCTGCGGCGAATCTTTTCACCCGGCTGTAAAGATCAGCGGCTTTATCGAATTGGCGGGCGTAAAAATAGTAATCGCCCGCCTTGCTCAACTTCCCGATCTTCTCAAATATTTCTGCTGTCCGCTCATAGCTCCCCATCATGGGAAAAAACTCAGCAGCCTCCTCGTATTTCTTCAGGCGAAGGTAACACTCTGCCGTCCTTTTGTGGTCCTCCAGGACATGGAACCGTGTCAGGGCCTGGAAATATTTTCTTTTGCCGAAAAGCTTTTCGGCATCCCCGGCCATGCGGGATTTATCTTTAAAGGCCCGCAGACATTTCGTTATCTTCTTAAAGTCTTTCTGTTTCTCGTATATGGTGAGAAGTTTTTCATTCTGCCCTGTTTTCTGGTACAGCTCTATCAGCCTTCGATTATTCCTTGTTTTCCTCCAAAGGGCCTCGGCTTTGGAGTAGTTCTCGCCTTTCAAGTAGAGCTCGGCCGCCTTCTCGAAAGATTTCAGACAGGAGTAAAGCCCTGCAGCCCTCTGGTAATCATGAGCCTGTTCCAGGCAGACAGCAGCTTCCCTGACGTTTTTCAGATGGTGAAGGTAGATCTCAGCAAGTTTGCTGTATTCACCACATTTCCTGAAACAGTGGACAGCTTCCTTATACATTTCTTTTTCCAGGTAGAGATCTCCGGCTTTGCGATGCTCTCCTTCTTTCTTGTTTTTGTGGAGAGTTCATGGTGGGAGGCGACTTCCCAGACATGTATAACCAGGTTTTCTCCCCCCGTTCCTCCGCATTTGCCAAGTGTGAACAGGAGGCTGTTGTCTTTATCGATGGGGGACTCAAAAACGCATTTCGACGAGATATTCCTCAGCTTCTTTGCCCGAAGCTTTCCTTCCCATATTCCTGTCTCCAGGAATTCGAATTTCTCCCTGATTCTCTCTCGCAAATTCACGGGCAGGTTGAGCAGGTATTTCTTAACTGATGTGTTGATCAGGACGATTGCCATGGTATGCTTATGTCATGATAACAAAAAACACTCCAGCTTGCATTTTAAAAACAAAAAATGATCTCCATTTCTGAAGCGGAAAAAACATCCGGAAGCGATCGAATGGCTGACGTCAATTATTTTTTTTGTTTTTTGATTCTATACCTCTTATTGTTCTCTTCAACTTT
This sequence comes from Candidatus Aminicenantota bacterium, assembly GCA_046538375.1. Taxonomy (GTDB): domain Bacteria; phylum Acidobacteriota; class Aminicenantia; order Aminicenantales; family Aminicenantaceae; genus JBKHJA01. Next base: position 2,300 of record JBKHJA010000034.1, on the reverse strand, counting down.
GTGGGCTTTTTGTGAACTGGTATTAAAGATTGAGATTTTTTCAGTGTTTGTTGTTTCAAAAAAACTTTGTAAAGCCTCCATCTTATTCAGCAATTTTTTTCCAATGTGCCTTTCTGATAGAAGAGTAACGATATAGGTATTAAGAGAAATACTCTCATCCTCTGCCTCTTCGGAGAGTGCAGCATGAAGACCTTTTGGCATCCGAAGACGGAGTTGTCCGCTGTAAGGTGTGATTTTTTCGGGTAAAGGCAAGGGCTTTCCAGCAGCTTCTAGAGCTTTAAAATAAACGGGAGAAAAAAAAGATCAACGCTCCTAGCAAGATAATATTCTCAAATTCTATCTCCATAACCAGTTTCCCCTTTTCTTTTTGGATAGAAGGAGGATAAATACCGGCAAGATCGTATCCTTAAACGATTGTTTTTAATAGGGAAAATTCTGCCTTAAGACCGAAAGAAAGGTTTGACAAAAAGCGCTTAGTAGATTATTCTACAAATAGAGGTGATCATCATGTCAACTGCAACCGTTCGGATCCCTGAGGATAAGAAGAATACACTGAAAGCCATTTCCAGTCTGGAGAACAAAAAAATGAATGAGATAATTGTGGAAATGATTGATGAATATGTGGAGAGACACAGGGAAACATTGGAACTTCTTTCTATTCCAGGACTGTATGAGAAATTAATAGAGTCATCGGAGGAGTTCAAGAGGGGAGAAGGAGTAGCCCTGGAAGATGCAAAAAAGAAAATGGAAGGTTGAGCTGTCTAAGGAGGCCCTTAAATATTTAAAAAAGCAAGAAAAAAAGGCAGCCCTAAGAATCTTGAGTAGACTCGATGAGTTAGAAGAAACACCCAGTCCTTTTGCTCACAAAGACGTGAGGCCGTTAACAGGGAAATTGAGAGGATTTTATCGGCTTAGAGTGGCTGGCGTTCGCATCATTTTTGAATTGGATAAAGCAGATAAACGCATCGGAGTCCATCACATAATTACTTATATGCATCTCCTCTGAAGTCTATTTTTTCGATAAATAATTGTCGTTCGTCTTTATTTACTTTAAAAATTATTCTTAATTTTCCTTTCCTTAATCTGTAATAGCAAATCCATTTTCCTCCAAGTTTCTTTATATCAACACTAATATTTTCACCTTTTGCTCTTAATAGGAATTTTTTTAATTCTTCCCTTATTTTGGGATGAATATTTTGTTTCTGGATAAATTTTATGGCATCTTTTGAGTAGTCTATTCTCCATGTCATAATTCTATGTTCTCACTATATTCTACTTCATTTTTTTTTGAAGGGTGACCATACATCTTTTCAATGTCTTCCATCTCTTTTTTTGAGACCAAAGGAAGACTTTTCAGGAAAATATCTAATTTCTCCTCTTTAAAAACTTCTCTTACAGCTTCTTTTATGAGATTAAAAAGTTCATCTCTATTTACACGAGTGTCCATTATTCTTCCTCCTGTTTTTATTTAAAATTATAACTCATTCTATTCCAAATTTTTTATATGGTCAATTACCAGAGGGGTCGCATCTCAACATTTGACATATCATCCTTTTTTAATACACCACCAAAGTTCTGCGGATGTAAGTCAGGAGATGAACTGAGCTGCTGCGCCGTCAGACGAGAAAAGCTTAATTAGACTGAATTCTCGGGAAGTAAATCCAGGTTTTTTTAATTGTTGTAAGTGAATTTTGTGGTGGCTGGGTCAGGAGTCATGCCTGAAATATCGTCCTGGTAATTGGTGATAGAGATTGTCACCTGCTTGCCGTCATTACATGTATTGCAGGTGACCTTCATCTTCACCACTGCAATTTCGCCCGTGCTGCCTTTTGGTATGGTGGTTCCTGAGCCAGCAAATCCTCCCACCCTGATGGTTCCTGATCCAAGGTCGTTTCCATCCACTGATGCCCAGTCTGAAGTTAAACCGCCGCTGCTGACGCTCTGGAATTCAAACACGCTGGTGTCGTAGCTGAGGTCTAAGCCAAAATACGTTATTTCATTTGTATTGCCTGTGATGGCAACAGGAATGCTGACCACGGTGTCTGAGCCTCCTGAGCTGGGACTGCAGGAGATGGATATTTTGTTGTCTGAAGGAAGGCTGCTGATATCGAGACTGACACTGACGGTTTGAGGGCTGTTGGAGGCGCTGTCGTCCGTGATGGTGATGGTTCCGGAATAAGAGCCAGCGCTAAGGCCTGAAATATCCACAGAGACGGTGTGGCTGTTCTCCTCACCTTGAGAACTTCCGCTTGTGGGGCTGACGCTCAGCCAGTTTTTATTGTCAGATATGCTGTAGTTGA
>JBKHJA010000033.1:0-22940 GCA_046538375.1 Candidatus Aminicenantota bacterium | reverse complement strand
AAAAGCTCACTGGTCTTGCCGATTCTCAGCTCAAACAGAAGGTTGTAGAAATTTTCCAGGTTCAGCGAGGCAGCCAGAACTCCTATGATCTGGCCGGTTCTGCTTATCAGAGGATGGGATAGAATCATCAGCGGTGATTTCAAGGCTTCTGAGTAAAAGATGCCGGTGCTGAAGGACTTCCCCTGCCTGGACACTTTAAAATATTCTCGGTCCTTAATGTTTCCCTTGATATCTCGGTTTACAGAAAGAACCACCTCTCCTTCCAGATCAGCAATGACCATAAAGTCATACCATTTTTTCTCTCGAACCAGGGAGTCTAGAAAAGAAGAAAACCGCAGGGTTTCTTCAGCTCTGCGGATATCCAGCTTGGAATAAGACCTCAAATCCACTTCCCTGTCACGAAGAAAGGTGTTGATGGTGTTGATGTTTTCTTCCACTGAATCAGAAAGCTGGCTGTAAATCTGATTCTTGATCAAAGAAGATGTCTGCTGATTGATGATAAAAAAAAGCAGCACAAAAGGGCTGATGAACAGTATCAGATTGATTACGGTATTCCGCAGGGTCAGCTTTTTGTAGTATCTTTCTTTTTCGTCCGCAAGAGATTTCTGATTTGACGATTTCATGGAGACATTATTTTATCAAAAAAAACAGAAAGAACACAGCCTGAGGGAAGCATTTCCAGTACCTTGATGAGTATAAATATATATGTTGATGGAAAGGGGTGAGGGATGGGGGGGAGAGGAAATGGAGATGCTTCCTGCATGCAGAAAGGGACGGGACATTCCCTTGTGTTTGAGCCTGCGGTTGTGCTACATTAGCCTCATGATTCAGAGCAGGTAAAAACCATGAGCATTTTGGAAATCACCTTAAAACTTCTTCTGGCTGTGGCCCTGGGCGGCCTCATCGGTCTGGAGAGGGAATCCAGCCGGAAGCCGGCTGGCTTCAGGACCAATATCCTTATCTGTGTGGGCTCGGCCATGATGATGATCCTGTCCGGGCTTCTGCTCCAGGGAAAAGAAGGGGCCAGTGGAGACCTGACCCGAATTGCAGCCGGGGTGATCACCGGTCTCGGCTTTATCGGGGCAGGGACAATCATCCAGTCCAGAGGAAGTGTGGTGGGTCTGACCACCGCAGCCACCCTGTGGGCAGTAGGCGGCCTGGGAGCTGTTATCGGGGCAGGATACTATCTCTCAGCCATCATTTTCGCTTTGATCATCATCACCACCCTGGTCATCCTGGGGAGGATCGAAGACTATCTTCTCAGCCGGCCTTTCTACCGTTATCATCTGAAAGCAAAATATGCCCACGACCTTTTGATCCACATCAAAAGGCTGGCTCTTCATGAGGGAATAAAATTCAGAGACTTCAGCCTTAAAAAGAAAGACGATCTCTCTTATATCGACTTTTCTTTCACCTCATCTGAAGACAAGGAACAGAAATTCAACCAGGATCTCCTCAACATCAAGGAAATTCTTGAAATAAAAATTGATTAAAGAAAAGCTGCTGGTGGCCACCACCAACCAGGGAAAAGCCAAAGAAATCCAGAATTATCTCTCCTCCCTTAATCTTCAGGTCAACACTCTGTCCGATGTTGATATTCAAGATACTTTTCCGGAAGAGAAAACCACGTTCAGGGAGAATGCCAGAGGGAAAAGTCTTTTTTACAGTCAATTCTGGACGGGGCTTGTCCTGGCTGAAGATTCGGGGCTGGAGATCGAACACCTGGATGGAGCTCCAGGAGTCTTATCCGCCCGGTTCTCAGATCCACAGGCCACTGACCAGAAAAATATTCAAAAAGTGTTGGCCCTGATGGAAGGAGTGCCTCCCCAGAAGAGAAAAGCCCGGTTTGTCTCCTGTCTCGTTTTATCCCGGAAAGGAAACATTCTCCGAGAAATCCAGGAGTCTGTTGAGGGCTTTATCACTACCCAGAAGAAAGGTCAGCACGGATTCGGGTATGACCCTATCTTCTATTACCCTCCTTTAAAGAAAACCTTTGCCCAACTTTTGCCGGAAGAAAAGAATAGGGTCAGCCATCGGGGACGATCCCTAAAAAAATTGAAAACATTCCTCGCCGGTCATTTGAACAATATCTCCTCCCTCTGAACCTGGAGGACTGCCATTTTTACCCGTAAACAGCCATCCCTTACTTCTTTTTGTCTTTCTCCCCCACTGTGATGAGATCTTTAATCTGTTTGAATGTCTTCTCCCCGATTCCCTTGACTTTCATGATCTCTTCGATCTTTTTGAACGGGCCGTGCTCTTTCCTGAAATCCACGATTCTCTGAGCGACTTTTTCTCCGATCCGGGGAAGAGTCTGAAGCTTTTCCACCGAAGCTGTGTTGATGTTGACTTTCTGGCCGCTGCCTTCACTCAGAGCCTGAACCTGAAGAGAAAGTAAACAGGAAAACAAAAAGCTTAACACCACACTGAAAATAAGTCCTTTGGCAAATAAATTTTTCATGGTGACCTCCTTTCGTCTTCCTGTTTGCAAATTTCAGGCCATCTTTTGAATTTTTATCTTGTTCATTATCAGCAATTTAATATTTCCTCATCCCCCCCATAGTCAACCCGTGTTAACAAGGCGCCTGTTTTTCCGACAACATTTGTTTCCTTTTTCACCCCAGCTCAGACCTTCATATTTCCTGTATTTCTCTTCTAACCTGGATTATTCACTGAATTCGCTGGAAACAATGTATATGAGGCAGGAAATTGGGGACATGACCCAATTTTCTGAAATTGGGATCGTGTCCCTAATTTCCCATAATTCATGAATAATGCAGGTTAATTAATGGAGTATGTCCAAAAATGATGTGATTGGAGGAAGAGGGCGAATGGGTCAAGTTCCGCAGGCCTGGGGAAAACCAGGAGGATACGGCTCTTTCCCTTCTCTCTTTTTTCGAATCTTATGAAGGTCTGATCCCGGTGCTCAAGATCGCGGGTGGCTCCTGCGGTAGGTCTCCAGCAGCTCCCTTAAATCGATATGGGTGTATTTCTGGGTGGTGGCCAGACTCTCATGTCCCAGAAGCTCCTGGATGACTCTCAAATCTGCTCCCCGGCTCAAAAGATGGGAGGCAAAGGAATGACGAAGAGAATGGGGGCTTATTTTCCGCTTCAGCGCTGCCCTATGGAGGTATTTGTCCACGATTCTTTCCACAGACCTTGCGGTGAGCCTCTCTCCCCGATAATTCAGGAATAAAGGCTTTGCCTCGATCTTTCCCTTGTTGATGGTGAGCCTCAGACGGATATAAGGACGAAGACTCTCCTCTGCTTTCCTTCCGAAAGGCAGAAGTCTCTCTTTCTTGCCTTTTCCCTTGACCCTGATCAAACGCTCCAAAATGTTTATATCGTCAACATCCATCCCCACCAGCTCACTCACCCGGATCCCGGTGGCATAAAGAAGCTCCATAAGAGCCCGGTCTCTCATCCCTAAGACGTCATCAGGCTTTTGAGGCAGGTCCAAAAAATGAGACATTTCCTCTTCTGATAAAAAAGAGGGCACGTGTTTTTCCTGTTTGGGGGTGGACATCACTCTGGCCGGATTATCCTCCAGCCACCCCTTCCTCAGGCAAAACTGAAGAAAAGAGCGGATGGAGGCCAGCTTTCGGGCCATGGTCGATTTTTTGTTCCCTCGTTGATGCAGCCTGGCCAGAAATCCGCGAAGAACCACATTGTCTATGTCCCGTAACCTGGCCTTCCTCTCTTCCAGATACTCAGCCAGCTGGATCAAGTCTCTGCGGTAACTGGAGATGGTATGAGAGGAAGCATTTTTCTGGTAGCGCAGGAAATCAAGAAACTCTGCCAGCTCTTTTTTCATCTCTTTCTATTCCCTATTCAAGAAAATCTGACTTCTGTTCCCAGATCTTTTTCCGCTCCACTTCCTGTTTAAAGGAACATTTCTCGCTGCTGCAGTACAGAGAAGGCCGGCCTTTTATGGGGTTCTTGCGCAGCAGAAACGGACGCCCGCACTCCGGACAGGGTTGAGGAACAGGCTCATCCCAGGTGGCAAACTTGCAGCGGGGAAAACTGCTGCAGCCAAAAAAGACCTTCCCCTTCTTGGTCTTCTTGCGGACCAATGTGCCCCCGCATTCCAACGGACAGGAGATGCCCGTATCCTTCCTGTCCTTCTTGGTATAAGTGCACCGCGGATAATCGGAGCAGGCGATGAAGGTGCCGTATTTGCCGGATCGCAAAACCAGGGAGGCTCCGCATTCAGGACACTTCTCATCCAGTGGCTTGGCTTCTTTTTTATGCAGGCTTTCTCTGTACCTGCACTCTGGATAACCGGAACAGGCCCGGAACCGGCCGTAGCGTCCTTCCTTGATGACCATTTGACGGCCGCACTCCGGACAGACATTCTCTACAGGGATCCCTTTCCCTTTCACTCCTTCGCCTCTGCGGGCCTTCTCCAGGTCTTTCTCCAGCAGAGCATAATAATCCTTCAAATAGTCTACCCAATCCTTCTGTCCTTCACCGATCCGGTCCAGCTCTTCCTCCAACTTGGCGGTGAACTCAAACTCCATCAGGTCAGGAAAGTTTTTGATCAGATAATCGGTGATGAACAAACCCAAATCAGTGGGAATAAACTTTCCCTTTTCTTTGACCACATAAACCCGGTCCTGCAGAGTGGCGATAATAGGAGCATAGGTGCTGGGCCTTCCGATTCCTTTTGACTCCAATTCTTTCACCAGGCCCCCTTCTGTATACCGAGGAGGGGGCTGGGTGAATTTCTGCTGGGGCTCCACATCTATCAACTTCAATTTTTCCCCTTCCTCTGCTGCGGGCAGGATGTTTTTATCCCTCTTCAGCGCTGGATAAAGCACCAGGAATCCCTCGAACTTGATGACTTCCCCCTTGGCTGTGAAAAGGTAGGGAGTGGCTTGGATATCAAATTTTGTCTCTTCCATCAAAGCCGCACTCATCTGGGAAGCCAGAAACCGATTCCAGATGAGCCGGTACAGGCTGTATTCATCCTTTTTCAGATAAGGCTTCACTTTCTGAGGAGGAAGGGACATGGTAGTGGGACGGATGGCTTCATGGGCATCCTGGGCTTTCTTCTTGTTCTTGTAGATCCGGGGCCTCTTGGGCAGATATTCACTGGAGTAGTTCTCCTTTATATGTTTTCTGGCCCCCAACAGGGCCCCTTCAGCCACCCGAACCGAATCTGTCCTCATGTAAGTGATCAAGCCCACCAACCCCCGGTCACCGATCTGAAGCCCTTCGTAGAGCCTCTGGGCCACAGACATGGTCTTTTTCACCGGAAACCGGAGGAGCCGGAAACTGTCCTGCTGAAGGGTGGAGGTGATATAAGGAGGGAAAGGCGTTTTCTTTTTCTTCTTCACCTGGATCTTTTCCAGGATAAAGGGAAGGCGGCCCAGCTCAGAAACGATCTTCATGGCCTGCTGCTCATCTTTGACTTTGGCCTTCTTTCCGCTGATCTTGCTCAGGTTGGCCTTAAAAGAAGGGGGGTTGGAGGCTTGAAGCTGGGCTGTTATGGTCCAGTATTCCTCGGGAACAAAATCTTTTATCTCTTTTTCCCGCTCACAGATCAGACGCAGGGCTATGGACTGCACCCGGCCCGCACTCAATCCCCTCCCGATTTTTTTCCACAGAAGAGGACTGATCAGATAACCCACCAATCTGTCCAGGATTCTTCTGGTCTGCTGAGCCTTGATCTTCCCTTGATCCAGCTGGCCCAGATGATCAAAAGATTCCTGGATGGCCTGTTTGGTGATCTCGTGGAAGAGGACCCGATAGATATTCTTATTGGCGCTGCTCAGCAGTTGACTCAGATGCCAGCATATGGCTTCACCCTCTCTATCAGGGTCAGCAGCCAGGAGTACAGATTCGCACTGTTGGGCATACTTCCTGAGTTCAGCCACTGTTTTCTTTCTTCTCGGAATGATTTTGTACTCAGGTTTGAAGTCGTTTTCTACATCCACTCCCAGTTTTTTCTCAGGAAGATCCTGGACATGCCCCATGGAAGCTTTGACCAGAAAACGAGGGCCCAGGTAGCGGTTGACTGTTCTTGCCTTGGCCGGGGACTCCACGATAACCAGACGCTTCTCCATCACCATCTCCTCTGAAAGTATTTTCCCGGACTCTGAGAAACAAGATCTTTGAGTTCCAGGCTGAGCAGGATAGAGAGAACCTCAGAGACAGAAAAATCGCTTTTCTCCACCAGCTCATCGATGTGCACAGCAGAATCGGGTTTTAAAAACTGATAAATTCTTCTCTCTCTATCATTCAGCGGCGGCAGCTCAGGCCGCTTTTCCTCTTTTTGAGAAAGAAGCTCTTCTTTGAGCGGAGAAGGAAGCTCTTCAGCCACATCTTCCCAGTCTTCTACCAGCTTGGCACCGGACTGAATCAGCCAGTTGGTTCCTTGACTGACCCTGGAGGTCACATTCCCAGGAACAGCCATCACTTCTCTGTTCTGTTCCAAAGCCAGCCGTGCCGAAATCAAAGAGCCGCTCCTCCGGGCTGCTTCCACCACCACCAAGGCCAAACAGAGCCCGCTGATGATCCTGTTTCTTATCGGAAAATGAAATCCCAGCGGAGGAGACTGGGGTGGAAATTCAGTGATCACAGCTCCTTTTTCCACGATTCTTTCATAAAGACTTCTGTTTTCTCTTGGATAAATGTTTTCCAATCCTGAACCCAGCACTGCCACTGTCTCTCCTTTTTTGAGGGCTCCTTGATGGGCCGCGGAATCTATGCCCCGGGCCATGCCGCTGACCACCACCACACCCCGGGAGGCCAGCTCGGCGGCCAATCTCTGGGTCACCGCCTTCCCGTACGGAGAAGCCCGACGGGTGCCCACTATGGAAACCGCGGGCCTGTGGAGCGTTTCCACCTTTCCCGCACAATAAAGGACGAAAGGCGGATCAAAAATTTCTCTGAGATACTCGGGATATTCCTCATCCTCCAGAGTAAGAATCCTGCAGTTCTTTTTGTGAAGCCTTTCTATTTCTATGGAGGCTCGATCCACGATTTGCGAAGATGTCACAGCCCGGGCTGTATTCTCATCTATGCCCAAAGCCTTCAGATCATTGCTTGAGGCTTCAAAAGCGTCCTGGATACCAGGAAAATGATCTGCTATTTTTTTGGCCGCCCTCAGGTTCTCGGCCAGGACAAGATTCAAAGCCACCCAGTATTTTCGATTCTCTTCCACCTTTAGCGTGCACACTGAGAGGGAGGAATGGCGAAAATGGGAATATGGGAATGAGCGATGACTTTTTCTGTGGTGCTTCCTAAGAAGAATCTTTCCCATCTGCTCTGAGTGCAGGTGGACATCACGATCAGGTCATAATGATGGGTTTCAGCATAATCCACGATTCCGATGGAAGCATTCACAGCCCGGTCCACCTGCTCGGTGACTTTTATATCTTCCTTTTCTCTCTTTTTTCTTTTCTTGAGTCTCTTCAAAACAGAATCGAACACCTCATCCAGGGCTTTGGGTGAAAATTCGTAGTCATGGAGTTCAAGAATATGAAGAAGGGTCATCTCAGAAACATCCAGCCCCTGGGCCAGTTTCCAGGCGTAATCCCTTTCCCTCTCTTCCTGTTCAGAAAAATCAGTGGGAACCAGAATCTTGCGAAACCGGGGTTTTCCTCTCTTTTTCTTGGTCATCAGGATGGGAACAGAGGAATTCCTCAAAATTTGATTGGCCACACTGCCGATGAAAATCTTCTCTATGACGGAATGGCCCCGCTTGCCCATCACTATGAGATCAACCTTTTTCTTCTCAGCCACCTGGATGATGGTCTTGGAAGCAGTACCTTCCTCCACCACCATATCGAAGGAAATTCCCTTGGCCTTGCTCAATTTCTCAAGTTTCCTCTTGGCCTCTCTTTTTATGGAGGCCACTCTCTCGGCCAGCTCTCCTCTAACCACCGATGCCATGTCATACAGAGCGGGTGAAAAATCAGGGGCCACATGCAGAGCGATCAGACGAGCCTTGAAGGCTTTAGCAAAAGCATCAGCATAAACAAGGGCTTCCTGGGCTTCATCAGAGAAATCTGTAGCCCACAGAATCTTTTTTATGAATGCGGACATCTTTCTCTCCTGGTATTGAATTGACCTGCGGATGCACCGTTTATTTTAACAGGAAAAAAGAAAAACACAACCCGCAAGCATCCGTATTTCCGTGTTATAGGGTGAGGGTGGGGGGTGAGGAAGTCCCTATGAGGACTGAGGGGGCATGGTTCCTCTCCGAAGGAGAGGAGAGCGAAGTCCGAATGGGAGCTAATTTTCCTCGCTGGGGAAAATTAGCGTGCTGACGACCCCCCACCCTCACCCCTTACATTCAGTATTTATAATCATCACGGTTTTGGAAATGCTGCAGCCTCTAGGCAAGCACCTTTGTTCAGCCTCCCAGAAGGATTGAGCCTTTGGTCACAAAGATCCCGGCCACTGCTCCGGTCATCAGACAGGCCAGAGTGGCTGCCAGAAGCGCCCGGAAGCCCAACCGGGAAAGGTCTTTCATCCGCTGGGGAGCCAGAGCTCCGATACCGCCCACAAAAATGGCCAGGGAAGCGATGTGGGCAAAGCCGCAGAGGGCATAGGAAGCGATCACAGCCGAGCGGGGATGGAGAAGCTTTCCTTCAGCGATGAGCTGCGAGAGTTTCTGGTAGGAGACAAGTTCTGTGGCCACCGTCCTCTCTCCGATAACCTTAGCTATCTCCATAGCATCAGCCGGGGGAACGCCTAAAACCACGGTGAAGGGATAGAAAACATAGCCCAGGATTGATTTCAACGACCACTGGAAGCTCATCCCCAGCCAGGTGTTGAGATATCCGCCAACCCATCCCAGAACAAGGTCCAGGAGAGCCACAAACCCCAGAAAGGCCAGAAGAAGAGTGATGATTCCACCCAGGAGACGGAGGCCGCTGTAGGCTCCGTTGGTGATGGCCATGATCAGATTATCTTCCCGCTCATAGTGAGGCTTGACGCTCACTCCCAGGGTTCTGGGCACCTCTGTCTCAGGGACGATCAGCTTGGCCATGATCACGGCGGCGGGAGCGGATAGAAAGGAGGCTGAGACCAGGTGGCCGGCAATGGTGGGAAGCTCGCCCTGGAGGAAAAAGACATAAAGGGCCAGCACAGTGGAAGCGATGGTTCCCATTCCTGCAGAAAGGATGGTGGCCAGCTCTGATCTGGTCATCTCCTGAAGATGGGGTTTGACCACCAGGGAAGACTCGATGCCCACAAAAATATTGCTGGAGGCACAAAGCGACTCTGCCCCTGAAATCCTCATCAGCTTGGTAAAAACGAAGGCAAAACCTCTGATCAGCAGAGGCATCACTCTCAGATAATACAGGGCTCCCACCAGAGCGGCGAAAAAGATGATGGTGGGGAGGGCCTGAAAAGCCAGAAAATAGCCAAGGGAAGTTTCACCGGCTTCATTGGTGGTGCCCGGAGGGAGGGCCAACCGGCCAAAAAGAAATTTTGTTCCGGCGGTGGCACTGTCCAGAACCACCACCACGATCCTGTTCACCACCAGGAAAAACTGTGTTCCTGCTGGCACCACGAAGATGAAAACGGCGAACAGGAGCTGAAGAATGATTCCCCAGAAGATAACCCGCCAGTTGACAACTCTTTTGTTCGAGGAACACAGCCAGGCAAATCCCGCCAGCACGAAAATTCCGGCAAAACTCACCCCGTTGTAAATATCCATTCTCCCGGCAATCCTTTAAGCATCTCTAAACCCTTGAAAGAAACATAATCTCTAAAAAAAATGTTATGCTTTTGTCTCTACAGCTACTCTTTTCAGGCGAGATTTCTGTCCTCTCAAAATTTTGATCCGGGAAGGAGAAATCCCGAGGTGGGAGGCCAGGATTTGAATGACTTCTTTGTTGGCTCTGCCTCTGATGGGAGGGGCGGTGACGCTCACCTTGTATTCCCCGGGGCCGGTTTCCTGTACATCGGCCCTTGATGCTCCTGGTTTAACTTTAACGGAAAGAAAAATCTGCCTTTTCCTGCTCAACCCAGCTCCTTAAAAAAATTAAAAGCGAAACGGCTGTTCCCTCAACAACTGCCCTGCATACAGAGACAGGGATTTTACCAGAAAAGAGTCTACAAACATGATCACCAGGATCACCAGAATCGGACTGATATCGATCCCTCCCAGCTTATAAGGAGGAATGATCCGCCGGAAAGGCCTCAGCACCGGTTCTGTCAGGTAATAAAGAATCACTTTAACCTGATACAGGGAGGGAATATTGATCCAGGAGAGAATGGCCCGGAAGATCACAATCCAGATGTAAATCATCAGTATGATGTGGACGATCTTGGCAAAGGCATTTAAAAAATTGGCAAACAGAATCATGACTTTTTACCGTTCATCACCTGATCCATCCAGAAATTGACTTAATCCAGAATATCCCTGTACTTGTCAAAAAGCTGTTTGAGCTGTGCTCTGGTGATGATATAACCGCTCAAATACAGGGAGAGGGTTTCCCGCCGGGGGTCATTGGATTTCACCAAAACATATTCTCTGATCAGTCCGCTTTTCTGTGGAGGCGGTATTCTTATCTCCACTTCCTTCTCATGGCCGGCAGAAATTTTAAGGGGAAAGGAAACTTCCTTCTCCTTTTCGTAGAATTGGGCATTTCTATGAGAACACTCCACTCTCAATTCCAGTTCGCCTCTGTTTCTGATTTTTGTTCGAGCCTGGATCTCTTCTCCTTCCAGGATCAAGCCCACATCGATGCTGTAGCTGTCAAGGTCGATTCTGGGCCGGGGAGGGACATCTATTCTGGCGGAAACGGTGAGCTGTGTCCGCGGCTTGACAGGATCGTTGGTCTCCACATAGATATATTTGCTGACCTGGCCTTCATACCCGCGGCTGTTGAAGGTGACCTCTAATTCTCCTTTTTGCTGGGGCTCTATCTTTTTCGAAGAGACCAGGGCTGCGGTGCAGCCGCATGAGGTTTTCACCCGGTTGATGACAAGAGGGGCATCTCCCTGGTTGGAGAAGGAAAAAACATGGGTCACCTCCTCCCCCTGCTTTATCCTGCCGAAATCCCAGGAATCTTCCTTAAATTTTATTCTCGGCCCGTTCTCTTGGCTGAGAAGGCAAGCTGATAAACCCAGGAACAACATGACCAGGCAGGTGACTCCTTTTTTCTTCCACGGCCTTCTCATGGCTTCCTCCTTGAAATTTTAATCCATATTAACACTTTTTTCGAAGCAGAAGCAAGTGCATATGCTGCAGCCTGGCTTGACACCCTATTTTGCCTTTTCTATAATTTGGGCGAGAAAATTCGGAACTGGGTCTATGACCGTCTTTAAAAAGAAAATCTTTTTCCTTTTCCCTGTCTTGATCTTCCTTCTTCCGTCAATCCTTTTGGCTCAAAATCAAGCCGTTAAACTCCGGGTGGTCACAGAACAGGCCAACATCCGGCTGAAACCCGACATCGGCAGCATAATCATCCAGCAGGTCCCCAAAGGGACAGTCCTGGAGTCAGAGGGAAAACAAGGGGATTGGTACAGAGTCAACATAAAAACAGACCAGGAACTAGTGACCACGGGCTATGTCCACCAAAGCCTGGTGAAGGTGATTCCTTCTCCCAGAAAAGAAACAGTGAAAACAGAAGAACCAGAGGAAGAACCACCAAGAGAAGAGCCTCCTCAAATCCAGGCTCCCCCCCGGCTCCCTCCCTCTTTCAGAATGCCCCGGCATTCGTTTGATCTTTTGCTGTTGGGAGGAGGAAACTATGTGGCGGGGGGGGATTTGAACAAGGGCGCTCAAGGCCTGGCCGATTTTTACAGCGACCTGTCTAGCGTGGAAGGAGAAGGGGAAGTCAAACCGGCTCATCTGAGCTATATCTACGGCGGAGAACTGAGTTTTCCGCTGACTTCAAATTTCTCCATGGGGATTGGCCTGGACTACTTTTTCAGCCAAAAGGAAAGCCAGGTGATATTTGAGAAGGCCCCCGCCACGGATACCTTCACCACCCGACCCCAGATCCGGGCTGTTCCCCTGAGAATCTTTATTTCCTTCTTTCCTCTCCGTTATTTCTATTTCAAAGGGGGGATGGAATATTATTTTGCCAAGTGTACTTATTTTTATAGATGGGAAAGAGAAGATGACTGGCAGGAATGGCAGGGGGAGGCCAGCACCCAGGATATCGGATTTCTGGCCGCACTGGGACTGGAGCTGAAACTTTTTTCCCCGTTGAGCCTGGTGGCTGAGGCCGCCGGCCGGTATGCCCGTCTCACAGGATTCAAGGGGGAAAACCTGTTAAAAGACTCTGACGGTGTTGAATCCACAGAAAAGGGAAGGCTGTACTTCTACCAGGGAAATATCTCCGGCACCCAGGCCTATCCCCTTTTGTTTATCCGGGAGAACAAGCCTTCAGAACCTGATGTCTCAGATGTCAAGGATGCGGTGGTGGATTTTTCGGGATTAAGCCTGAAGCTGGGGCTCAAAATCAGATTTTAGATCTTCTCCAAAAGCGCGATATGGTGGGCATGCACAGCCCTGAACAGGGGAAAAATCTGGACCGTCTTTAAGCCCGCCTTTTCCGCCTCTTCCTGAAAATCACTTCTGGCGATCATGCTGATCCGGGCCTGGCTTTTCTTGACCTTTCTTCTTATTCTCCTTTGAACAGTATGAAAAAGGTTTTTCTTGTAGAAAGAAAGGACCACCCAGCGTGAGCTTACATCTGAAAACTGCTGGAGGATAAACTGGCGTTCCTTTTTTCGATGTACATGATGAAAAAAACGCATGGACACAAGAAGGGTGAAAGCCCGGCTCTGGAAAGGCAGGACTTTCTTGGCATCTGAAACAACCCCAGCATGAAAGGTCTCTTCCGGGCTCCTTTCTACGGCCCGCTTCACCATATGAAAAGAGAGGTCGCTGCTCACCAGGGGTATTCCCTTTTCTAAAAACAGGCCCGAAAACCGGCCGTATCCTGAGGGAAGGTCCAAAACTCGAGCTGAATCACCGCTTATTTTATCAAGAATTTTCCTGAGTATCTCTTTTTCTCTTCTGTCCACCAGCCTCTGATCCAATCCCCGGTATCTTTTTCTCTCGTAGTCCTGGACCTCATGCTCAACAAAGGAAACTATCTCTTTTCCCCCTTTTTTCATCCTTTTCCTTTTCTCCTCACTCCTCCTTGGAAGCATTTTTAAACCCGTGTTGATTATATATATACTGTTTGAAAAGAGTGAGGGTGGAGGGTGAGGAAGCCCCTGTGAGGACTGAGCGGGCACGGTTTCTCTCCGTAGGAGAGAAGAGCGAAGTCCGAACGGGAGCTTATTTTCCTCGCTGGGGAAAATAAGCGTGCTGACGACCCTCCACCCTCACTCTCTATCAGGGAAATAGAAATGATTGCATCCTCCTTTAAAATAAAAGTCAACGCCCAAGGAGCTGGTTTAAGCCTGTTTCATTCATTCAAGAAACACGTATTTGGGGCTGGGTTCGATTCTCAGCATGCTTCCGGTGAAAGAGACCTCCTCGCCGTCTCGGCTTATCACCTGAGCCACTTCTCTCCCTAAATCATGATAAAAGGGCTCCCCGCTGGTCCAGCACACCAAAAAATCCTTCTCCTGTTTGCGGAAGGCAAAAAACTCGCCACCAGGATGGGGGATTTTTTTAAGAAAGGTGCTCCCTTCAAGTTGAGAGACCATGTTCTTCATGGCGGAGAAACCTGGCCTTCGCCGCCAGTCTTTCTGTCGGCTGTCCACAAGCCCGTATCCGGGAGCCACCAGCTGCCACCAGTAGATCCTCTCCACCAGGCCGCTGGCCGCACAGAAAAGATAATAGCGAACCAGATAATCAGCCTGCTCTTCCTCAGAGACATTGGGTTTTCCAGAGGCAGGGGAGTATTTTCCGGTACCTCTCAGCGGCCAGTTGACCTCTGTGATCCACAAATCCTGTTCTTTGCCCGCACCCCCATCCACCACCGCCTTCAAAAGCGCCAATTTCCGGGAGGTGTCCCAGCCGAACTGTCTGCGCTCTGGAGCTCCCACCCTGTCCACATACAGGAGAGAACTGACCTTATCAAACGGAATATTCTTGAGGACCGGGGGATACACATGAAATTCAAAATCAATAACCGCCGGCCCCACCAGTTTTACTTCGTATTTTTCAGCCAGAGAGAGGGCCGGGCGGGCAAGAGTGAGATACTCCTGATGGTCCCAAATTCCCCATTTGGTCCGGTTCCAGGCATGTCCGATCTCAAAAAAAGAACAAAACCTCTTAAACCGGGAAAACACCTCCTCCACAAAATGCTGCCAGCGGCGGGGATAAAGGATGTCTTCTCTGTTCTGGAGCAGAGCCGCGGTGATTTCCCTTTCTTCGGAGTGGAGGAGGCTGATAATTTTCTCCAGCCGGTCCAGCCCCCTCATCTGCCAGGAGGGGATGCGGACCAGTGTTTTTTGAATATTCATCTCCCTCAAAAGCCCCACCACCTGTTCATCCCTTCCCTCTGCGGGAGAGACAGAGAGGGCAAAAGGACTGTCTACGGCCACCGGCTGTTTGTACATCTTTTTCCGATACCGGCGGTACAGAGCTAACACAGGCGCGGCTTTACGGAGGTTGGAGAGAGCCAGGTCCACATAGGCTCCTGCGTGCTGGAGATGATGCTTGAAGCGTTCCCGCCGAGGGGCCACATTGTGGGGCTGGTCAGCGTAGGGATTCCATTCAAACCGGAAGCCCATCTCACTGAATCCTTAATCTCCGGGCCAGCTGCCTCAACCGGAGTTTCTTTTTCCACTCCACATAAAATGTGTAAACCGCCTTGTTCACCCTATACCACAACCAGAGCCATCCCGGGACATGTCTGGTTTCCAGGTACTGCGCCAGAAAAAAGCGCTGGCTGTGACCGGGAATGCCCAGCCGGATAAGATTCTTTATTCTCGGAAGAAGCCTGATGCGTTTTTTGATCCGGATGCGGTTGGTGTCAACCAGATAGAATTCATATTTTTGGTTGTCCCTGCTGACCAGGATATTTCCGTCTGAAAGATCCCGGTGACAAATCCCCTGGCTGTGCCAGGATGAAATATACCGGGACAGGACTCCAGCCAGGTCTCTAAGTTCTGAAGAAGAAAGTCTTCGGAACAGGAAGCGGATCTCCTCCACACCGGAGAGCTTCTGGCAGACATAATAGCTCCTCTCTACACCCAGCTTCCCCCTCTTCTCCAGGTAGGCCACAGGCTGTGGGGTCTTCACTCCTCTTTCCATAAGAACTTGGGCTCCTGCCCAGGCTTTGGCCGCTTTTTCCTTAAGAAAAATGCTCTTCACCCTGTCCACTCCCCGAAGGCGAAACTCTTTTATCACCACCTCCACCTTTTTCCGGTCAAGCCAGGGAAGCGAAAGAACGCCCATCCGGTTTCGTCCCTGGTGAATGATCCGGCAGGCCGGTTTCCCTAAAAGGTCCTCACATCCGGCGAGAGCCCGAAGGAACTGCGGATTACGGTAGCGGGGATGGATTCGTCCTTGAAAAGGAGGAAGAAAAACAGGCCAGCCGGATTCTGGTTTCAATGAACTTCTCCCTTTTCATTCCGGCCAAAATGTCTTTCCAGAATCTCCAAAAGCCTGCGGCCTGTAGCCCGGGGAGAAAAATGCTGACTCACCAGGCGGTATCCCCTCCCGCCTATCTCTTCTCTCAGTCGAGAATCCCGTTTAAGCTGAAGGATGGCCTGAGCGAGAGAGGAAGGTTTGGAGTCGGGGCAGAGAAAAACGTTCACTCTGTCTGAAAAAAACTCCTCCACAGCCGGAGTGCGCAGGGTGATCACAGGTTTCCTCATGGCCATGGCCTGGAATATCTTGTGGGGGACCACCCGCTTCGCTTTTTCTCCCTTCCCGAAGATTCCCAGACAAACCTGGCAGGAGGCGATTCTGTGCGGAAGGTTCCGCTGCGAAACCCAGTTTTCAAAAAAGACATTGTTCAGATCAAGCTCAGAAGCCAGGGCTCTGGCCTGGGGCCTGGTCTGTCCAGAACCCACCAGGCGAAACCGGACAGCAGGATCTTGTGTGGAGAGGATTTTGGCCGATTCCAGGATGGTCTCCACTCCATGGAGGGGAAGAAAGGAGCCAAAAAAAAGGACCTGGAAGTGCTCTTGTTTGGGGAGAGGTTGAGTCCGGGAAGGATTAAAAATGTCGCTGTCAAAACCCACCGGCAGGACTTCGATTTTATCTGAAGGAAGCCTGTATTTCTGACAGTAGTGCTTTTTGTGGGAACCCGTATCCGCCAGAATAAGATCTGAGAGTCTGAAGGCCCAGGAATCAATCCTGTAATTCCATCGTGCCTGCCAGGAATGAGCGGGTTTTCTTCCCCAGTCCACGATTTTGGTCTCGAAGCGAGCGGCCAGAGGATCGAAAATGACTTTTTTTGAGGCAAGCTCAGAGAGTGCTCTGGCCAGGGGGAGGTCTTTCTGGCAAAACTCAGGGACAAAAATGAAATCACTCCTCAAAACACCAGGCCTGGAGCGGAAAAACATAACCGGGTAACGCAGCCAGAATTTAAGCCTGGGGGAAACCCGGCATTCTGAGACCTCCACACCGTTTTCTCTCAATCCTTTCCTTATCACTGTGTTTCGGGGATATTCAGGATCATAGCCGCCCAAAAAGCATAATCTCATTTTTGCCTAAAAAATAACACCCCTCCCTCTCTCCTGTCAATCATCACTCCATCGGAAATCACCACAAATTGACGGAGGGATGCTTATAGTATATGATAGCCTAAAGGAGTTCGAAATGGCTTTAGACCCTCAACTTCTGGCCATCCTGGCCTGTCCTTTGTGCAAAGAAGATGTGAAGCTCACTGCAGATGAGAAAGGTCTGAAGTGTGTGAAATGCCACCGGGTTTATCCCATAAAAGACGATATTCCTGTTATGCTCATCGATGAGGCCACCATTGAACCGGAAAGGAAGACCAAGGATTGAGCCATCTGCGGTAAAAAAGATCCTTCTGATCAGGCTGAGGCGCATCGGAGATATCATTTTAACCACCCCAGCTCTCTCTGTCCTGAGAGAGAACTTCCCTGATGCTCATCTTTCCTATGTGGTGGAAAGCCCCTATCAGGACCTGGTAAGGAACCACCCGGATTTAGACCAAACAGTAGTCATTCCTGAAAAAACGGGCTCCCGGGATTTTCTGCGGCTTATCCGTTACCTGAGGAAGGAAAAATACGATGTGGTTCTCGATTTCCACTGCGGACCAAGGGCTTCCTTGATCACATTCCTGTCCGGGGCCAAGACGAAAATAGGCTATAAAATAAAATACAGAAATTTCGTTTATGATGCCATTCTGCCCCGCAGCCCCCAGAACGGATATTATCACAGTGTGGAAAGCCACCTGAATCTGGTGAAAGCCCTGGGAGCTTCGGTCAAAACCCTTCCTCCTCTCTCTCTTCCCCGGGCAAAGAAGGAGGAAAAGGAAAAGATAAAAAAAATCAGGGAACAGAACAGCCTGGTTGGGTGTAAGGTGGTCGTTTTGCACATAAGCGCGGGAAATGAATTCCGAAGCTGGGGTGTTGGAAATCTGGTGGGGCTTGCAAAACTCCTTTCCCGGCACCGGGATGTAAAAATTGTGCTTATAGGGGCAGAGGAAGACAGAAAGGCCGAACAGGAAATATTAAGGGAAAATCCGGCAGAACTCTCTTCCCTGGTGGGGAAGCTCAATTTGAGAGAACTGCGGGAGCTCATTCTGGGCTCCTCCTTGTTTGTGGGTCCAGACAGCGGACCCATGCACATGGCTGCTTCCACTTCCACTCCCATGGTGGTATACTTCGGTCCCACCCTGCCGGCCAATTTTTCCCCCTGGCAGGCGGAAGCTTCTGTGATTGAAAAGGAATTTGACTGCCGGCCCTGCCCCCAGAAGCGGTGTGTGCACCACGATTTCAGGTGCCTGCGGAGCATCAAACCTGAGGAAGTTTACCAGGCCTGCCTCTCTTATATAGAATAATGTGAGAAAGTATAAACAAGGAGCAGTCATAAGAAGAGAAAGAGAGAGAATAAAAAAAGATTGATAAAAGAGGGCCACAGCATAAACAATAACAGGGTTTCCATAAAAGGAGAATAAAAGAAGGTGCAGAGGTTATTTCCGGGCTCAGCCAAAATTTCTTTCAATCCTCACCAACTCCTTCCCCTGTTCATCGCTTTCTATCTTGTGGTCTCCATGGTGTCCATCAGCTTGAGTCAGATCTTTCTTTTCCTGGCCTTCCTCTCCTGGCTTTTTCTCCTTATCCGGGAAAAACAAAAACCAAGCTTCCCCTCCTTCTTCTGGCCCCTGCTCGCCTACAGCCTGCTTTCCCTCATTTCTTCCTTTCGTTCCGTCAATCCCCAGGTCAGTCTAAAAGACAGCCGCGAGCTTCTCCTCTACCTGGTGGTTCCCATGGTCTATACGGCCTTCAGGAGCGAAAAAACCCTCCGCCAGGCCAATCTGGCTCTGCTGGGTTCTGCCTTTTTAAGCCTCATTTATTCATTTTATTATTTCTTTTTTCAGGCTTATCCCGGAGAAAGAATCACCGGTTTTATGGGGCACTACATGACCCAGGCCGGCCTTCTTCTCCTTTTCAGTGCCATGGCCTTGAGCATGTCCTTTTTCTCTAAACATAAGACCAGATTTCTCTGGGGGCTGGGATTCCTGCTGTCGCTGGTGGCATTGACTCTCACCTTAACCAGAAGCTGCTGGATAGGAGTTGTGGTGGCAGCCTGTGTGATTTTGTTTCTGTATAAACCGAGAACCCTGATCATAGTGCCTGTGGCGGTGGGGCTTTTTTTCCTGGCCAGCCCTGAATACATCAAGGAAAGAGCTCTGAGTTCGGTGAGTCTGAACACAGAATCCAACAAGCACCGGATTGAATACATCAGAGCTGGGGTAAGGATTATCCGGAATTATCCTCTGTTGGGAACCGGGCCTGACACTGTGGATATGGAATTTCAGAATCCCAAATACAAGCTCTCTGAGAAAGCCAGGATGAATGTCCATCTTCACAACAACATCATTCAGATCGCAGCCGAGAGAGGAATTCCCACTGCGGCGGCCTGGCTCACTTTCATGCTCTGGACATTCTTTTCTCTTACGAGGCTGTGGAGAAAAAAGGACCCCCGGCTTTACCCGTTTACCGCCGCCGCCCTGGCTGCCCTGGGGGGACTGGCCGCAGCCGGTCTGTTTGAGTACAACTTCGCCGACTCAGAAATCGCCACCCTTTTCCTGTACATGATGAGCGCTCCCTTCGCCCTGGACCGGATTAGGAAGAAAAAAGCCAATCCTCATAAGGAACCAGAAAGTTGAGAACGGGAAAAAAGAAAACACTTCTGATTGTCCTTTTTTGTGGTTTGGCCTTGATTTTGATTTACTTTTCCTGGCTTGGTTTTCACCTGCTCAGTTTCAAAACATACAGGAGCTATCCCCCATCGGCTTCGCCTTTAGAAATCGAGGGGGTCTACCACATCCACAGCACTTTTTCTGACGGCCGCAAAAATATCCACCAAATCGCGGATTTGGCTGCTCAGGCTTCGGTGGACTTTATCATTCTCACAGACCATGGAAGCCCCAACCGCAAATCGCTGGCCGCTCAGGGCTGGATAAAAGGAGTGCTGGTTCTGGCCGGTTCTGAGCTCTCTGTCAGCCGCGGCCATCTGGTGGGCCTGGATTTCAATCCCCCCTCACGCCCTTTCTCTCAGAATGCCGAGCTGGCCGCCTCTGAGATAAACGAAGCCGGAGGATTCTCCATCATCGCCCATCCCTATTCGAAGGTGAGATGGAGCTGGGGGGAATTTACCGATTATTCAGGAATAGAAATCATGAATGCCGACACCATGGTGAAGAGAAATCTCCTCTCCACCCTCCCTTATTTACCATCTCTACTTATAAAGCCTCAATATCTCCTTCTCAAGATGCTGGACAGTCCCCGGCGGAATCTCCAAAAATGGGACAGACTCAATCAAATCCATCCCCTCTACGGATATTTCAGCGTGGATGCCCATTTCCTCTACCGCCCCCTCCTCTCTCTTTTCCATGTTCATCTCTTCCTTGCCCGGCCCCTGGCAGAGGATTTTGAACAGGCACGCCGGCAGGTTTACAAGAGCTTAAAAAGAGGGCATTTCTACAACGCTGTTCATGCTTCTGCTCGTGGAGAAGGATTCAGATTCTGGGCAGAAAAGGGAAAGAAAAAAATTTTCATGGGAGAAACCGCTGTCCATCACTCCCCCATGACTCTTCACATCCATGCACCTTTCGCTTTTTCCAAAGAAATCCATCTCATCCGGAACGGAAAAATAATTCACCGCTCTCCGAAGAACAGATTCTCCTGTGCGGCCCGGGAACCTGGTATCTACAGGGTGGAAATCTTTCTCCGGGAAAAATCGCCCCTGGCAGAAAATATACCCTGGCTGGTATCGAATCCCATCTTCTTAAGAAAGGATAAGCCATGAAAAAAAGGGATACCCAAAAAACAGCCAAAATCGTCCAAAATTTCGCCAGCCGCAGAGTCCTGGTTTTAGGTGACCTGATGATGGATAAATACATCTGGGGAGATGTTTCCCGGATTTCTCCAGAAGCTCCGGTGCCGGTGGTGGAAGTGAGGAAAGATACGCGGTGTCTGGGAGGGGCAGGCAATGTGGGCCACAACCTGGAGACACTGGGCGCTCACCCGCTCCTTGTGGGGGTGGTGGGAGAGGATGAGGAAGGCCAGTGGATAAAGGAAAACGTGGCAGAGAGCAGCGGCATCTTTGTGGATAAAAAAAGGCCCACCATCGTCAAGACACGGATCATCGCCCATCAGCAGCAGGTGGTGAGAGTGGACTGGGAAAAGAAGAATCCGGTGAGTTCGCGCACAGCAGAAGAGATCTTCCGCCTGATCCAGCAGAAAGATTATGATGGGATCCTTATCTCAGATTACAATAAAGGGCTTTTGACAAGATCTCTGATGAACAAGGTTCTTCCTTTCGCCCAGAAAAAGAAAATCCCCATCTTCGTCGATCCCAAAATTGACAATTTTTTCCTGTTCTCGCCCGTGACCCTGATCACTCCCAACCACTATGAAGCCGAAAAAATCGTCCGTCACCCCTGTTCCAGCGATTCCCAGGTGGAAAACGCGGGAGAGAAAATCCTGTCCCGAATCAACAGCCGCTATCTCATCCTCAAGAGAGGGGAACAGGGGATGTCTGTTTTTGCCAAAGGGAAAAAACCGTACCACATCCCTACAACAGCTAGAGAAGTCTATGATGTTACCGGAGCTGGTGACACGGTGATCGCGGTGGCCGCTCTGGCCCTTCTTTCAGGAGCTTCCATCCAGGAAGCAGCCATCCTGGCCAACACCGCCGCCGGAATCGTGGTGGGAAAATTAGGAACAGCCACCCTCACCTCTGAAGAATTGATCAACAGCCTCAACATTATGATTTGAGATGCGGCCCCTGTTGATTTATAATTTTAAGTTGAGGTGAAAATGTGCGGCGTGGTTGGAATTTTTGGAAATGAGGATGTGTTCAAAGACATCTACCAGGGCCTTCTGGCCATCCAGCACCGGGGCCAGGATTCAGCCGGCATCATCACCTATGACGGCCGCTTCCATGTCAAGAAAGGAAACGGGCTGGTCAGGGACATCTTCACCGCTGAAAATGTCCAGCGTCTGAAAGGAAACACAGGCCTCGGTCATACCCGCTACCCCACTATCGGAGGCGGCAGGGGAGAAGACGCCCAGCCTTTCCTGGTCAATTCTCCTTTCGGCATCATCATGGCCCACAACGGAAACGTCATCAACTACTCCCAGCTCAAGCGAGTGCTGTTCGAAAAATACCACCGCCTGCTGAACTCTGACAACGATGTGGAAGTTATCCTCAATGTTTTCGCCCAGGAGCTTGCTGAGCAGAAAACCAAGAGCCTCCGGCCTCAAAACGTGTTTAAAGCCGCAGAAGGTGTGTTTAAAAAGGTAAAAGGCAGCTACTCGGTGGTGGCTTATATCGCTGAACAGGGACTGGTGGCCTTCCGGGATCCTTACGGCATCAAACCTCTGGCCTATGGAACCCGAGACGACGGGCTCCTCACTTCTTACGCCGTAGCTTCAGAGAGTGTGTCTCTGAACATCATGAATTTCTCGGATATCAAGAATGTGGAGGCGGGCCAGGTTCTTTTCATCGACAAAAACAGGCGCCTCCATAAAAGAAAAATCACCCACTGCCCCCACACTCCCTGCCTTTTTGAGTGGGTTTATTTTGCCCGCCCCGACTCCTTCATCGACAAGGTCAATGTCTATGACTGCCGGGTCAACCTGGGCAGGCTCCTGGCCGATGAGATAAGAAAACACAACCTGGAAATAGACGTGGTGGTGCCTGTCCCCGATTCTGCCCGAGATGCGGCCATCGAAATCGCCCGCAAGCTCAACCTCAAATACAGAGAAGCTCTGGTCAAAAACCGCTACATCGGCCGCACTTTCATCATGCCCGCCGACCAGGCCCGGAAAACCTCGGTGCGGCACAAATTGAATCCCATCACCTCTGAACTTAAAGGGAAAAAGGTGCTGCTGGTGGATGACAGCATTGTGAGGGGAAACACTTCCCGTGCCATCATCCAGTTGGTCAGGGAATGCGGGGCCAGAAAAGTCTATTTCGCTTCCTATTCGCCGCCTTTGCGGTTTCCCTGTGTCTACGGCATCGACATGCAGACCAAAACGGAATTCGTGGCCCGCAGCGCAAACACCGCTCAGGTGGCCAAAAAAATCGGAGCAGACAAGGTGATTTATCAGTCTTTACAGTCACTCAAGAAAGCGGTCAGGATGGGAAACAAGGATCTTGCGGAATTCTGCGGGGCCTGTTTTGACGGCGTCTATCCCACCGGCGATGTCACCCCTGAACTGCTGAAAGAGATTGAAAAAGAGAGGAAGCTGGCCCAGGACCGGCAGCTGGAATTAGAGATTTAACATAGGATATAAATAACCTGCATTATTCATAAATTGAAGGTTTTCCCAGAAGAAGTCATGAATTTAAGGGG
>JBKHJA010000032.1:0-23112 GCA_046538375.1 Candidatus Aminicenantota bacterium | reverse complement strand
GGGTTACCTGGATTATTCATGAATTATGGGAAATTAGGGACACGATCCCAATTTCCTGCCTCATATACATTGTTTCCAGCGAATTCATGAATAATCCAGTTAGGCAAGCTCTGGCTTTTTTTCTGTTCATAGATGGTGATGGTCATCCCCAGGTCAGAGAATGCTCTGGCTGCCCCTGCAGTCCATTCATCCTGGGCCTGCATATACTGTTCAGCGTAATGGTTCAATTCCTTTTCTCGATCACTCAAAATCACCACCACACAGCTGATATTTTCAACCAGTGCATCCATGTCTGCGATCTTATCACGGAACGGATTTATGTCTGTGTTTTCTCTGTAATCTTGATAAGCCCTCTTGTCTTCAGCGTTCATGAAGCTCAACAGATGATACTCCTCCACTCTGATATCTTTTTTCTCAAGAAAGTTAACAAAATCATGAAATGATTCTTTGTCTCTTCTTTTCAGCAATTGATGAAAATAACGGAAAGCTTTCTCTTTTTTGTTTTTTCTCTCTTCAGAATACTGACTTCTTCTCAGTGCGATATGCCACCGGATGGTGGGACCGTTCAAACTGTTGAACTCATCCCCGCTGCTGAAAACGGCAACCTGATCATGGCGGTCAACATTTCCTGCTATAAACTCATAAGCCTTATGAGGGCGCTCATCGCTGTAGTAGTTGAAATCCACAAGATCATCGGGATAACTCTGGTAAAGTCTTGGAACGGAGATCAAGGTGATGACGGCCATCCCCACCGCCATGACAGAAGCAGCAGAAATTTTTAATCTGCTTTTTGACAGGCGGTGCCTAAAATAATCCACGAATTCAACAAGCTGGCTGCTCCCCAAAATCCAAACCGAAGGGACTATGGTGATGATGTATCGATGCCTGTTGTCCTGTTTTATGGTCATCAGAATGATGCCCACCAGGACATGTGCAGCCAGAAGCCTTATTCTGGGATCTTTTATTTTTCTCAGAGAAAAGAAAAACCCTATGGCCACCACCACGGCGATAATCCATGAGGAATGATAGACCTGAAAGAAACTTTTGGGGTAAAAAAGCCAGTTGTCCAGAGTAAGAAATTTGTAGTACTGGGGCTGGAAAGTGGAATGCCCCAAAAAGCTGATGATGTGACGGGGATAAATGAACCACCCTCCCATGATAAGAAGAAACGGCAGCCAGAGGCTCAGATTGGCCCGAGAGAAAATCTTTTTATGACTGGTGAACTGAGTCAACAGAACAGCAAAAACGACAAACACCCCATGATGCCATTTGGTAAAAAGAGTCAACGCCATCAAAACAGCAGCGGATACAAACAAACAGGAATGCTGATGTTTCAGGGCTTTAAGGTAAACCAGGAAGGTGAGAAAGGTCATCAGCAATCCTGGTATTTCACTCATGGACATGGCCGAGAGGACCAGCAAGGGCAGCGATGTCAGTGCCAGATAGGCCGTCAAAAGGCCCATCCAATGTCCGTGTTTCTCAGTTACTTCCACGCAAACCCAGAAAAGCAGGGGAACGAAAAGGAGGAAGCAAAAAAGGCTCACCGCCCGGGCCGCCGTATAACTTTCTCCAAACAGGATAAAAGCCGGTGCCAAAAGCCAAGAATGGAAAAAAGGCCACCACCCCTGGCGGTAGGTATCGCCTGCAAAAGAAATCAAATCCCCTGCCTTCAGGTCTTGGGCAATTCTTAATCCTTCATAGGCGTGAGCTCCTGAATCCCAGGGAAAAGGAATGTTTCCAAATCTGACCACAGTCATGTAAACCGAACCGGCACTGGCCAGGGTGGCTGCTATGACCAATAACAGAAAGATGACCGACAGCCTTGATTTCGACACAGACAATCCTTTTTTCAGAATATCCTGTCGCCGCCTTTTTGGGGGAATCACATATCAGATTCTGGGAGACGCTTGAAAGATCAAGATGGCAAAACCGTAGAAAGATTTTTTCTGTTTCAGTTCATGTGTCCTGTCCATCACAGAAAGCAATTTCTTAAGAGGCACCTCGGAACTGGCGAAAACCAAGTAGGTATTTTCCGCATCCCCGCTTAGATCAACTACTTTGCCGGCCAATTTTCGAGACAAATCTTCGCCTGGCGATTCCCTGGTTATTTCCACTTCTTTTATCTCTATTCGGGGAGGCAGGTAACGTTCCAATGGAGTGGAATAGAAATGCCTGTAAACCAAAACAGCATCTTCTTTCTGGACTGAGTTGGATAGAAATTCTGCACCTCCCCTCCAATCCTGTTTCTGGTAGGTATGCAGGAGGTTGAGACTGGCGAAAAGATTGACTGAAACATAAAAGATGATGAATACAGTCAAAAGCGCAGGAAACTTTTTCCCTAAAAGACTTTTTTTTGCTCCTGAGGCTGCGGCCACCGGTACACCAATGGCAGCGGGAACCAGGACTCTCATCAGCCATATGGGGACAACCAGGTGGGAGAGAAAATAGATGAACAGGGGGTAGGCTGCCAAGGCTGCGGCCAGAACAGATTCCCCCACCCGTTGATTTTTCAAAGCAAACCACAGCCCCCCGAACAACAAAACAAGGATGGGGATGAGCAATATCAAATACAAAGCTCCAGGAACGTGATGGGGCAGGTTCAAATCCCACACTCCCACTATTTTTCTCAAAGTGATTAAAAAATCCCCAGGTGTGGGCCGAGGAACCCAGTAAGGAAATCCTTTAAACAGGGTGGGATTTCTTAACTGCCGGATTAAAGTGGGCAGCCAAGGCAAATACAGGATAAAAGATGTGAATCCAGATAAAAGAATCCCTCTGAGGCGCAGGCCATTGGCCTTTCCGTAAAGCATAAGAAAAAGCAAATAAAGAATGTTGATGATAAAACAATACAGAATGGCTCCGTTGTGGATGTAAAAAAGAAGTGCCTGAAACAGGCCGAACAAAAGAAAATACCTTAATTTCATGGTGGAATGAGCCTTAAAAAGGAAACCCAGGGCAAAACAGGCGAAAGCGAACCAGATGACGTAGTGCCTGACGTCTTGGGAGTAATAAGCATGGATAGGAATGAAAACGGCAAAAAGTGTGGCCAGGTTAGAAGTCTTCTGATTCCAGCCCAGGCCTGCCCGGCAGAGGAAATATATGCCCAGCATGCCCATGCCTCCCCAAAAAACGCTGGACAAACGTACTGAAAGGTCTGAGCTTCCAAACAGGAAAATCCAAAAACGAAGCAAAATATACGAGAGCGGTGGATGAAGATCGTTGACCACCACCTGGATCATCCCGCTGATACTGTTCATGGCAGCCGTCTTGACAGAGGCGGCTTCGTCCAGCCATAAACTCCGGGAAGTGAGCCGGTAGAGCCTGAGACAAATTCCGGCTATTATCAGGGAGAAAGTGACAACGCTCCAGAGAAAAGCCTGCCTCTTTTTTGATCCCATGGGTATTTTGATTTTCTTTTCTGTTTAATTTTATGGTTCATCCGACTTTTCAGTGGGTACCAGGACAGCAGATGGAAATCAAGGGACACGTTACCGGAAATTCACCGGAAATTCGGGACATGTACCGATTTTACCAAAATCGGTAACGTGTCCCATGAATTTCCGGTACATGTCCCTGATTTCCATTCCTTTCGTAGTCATTTTATCTAACTTTGTTACCCACTGAAATGTCTGAAGAACCAATTTTATTTGATTATTCTGGCGTAGCGGGCGATGGTGTAAGGTTTGACATTTATCAGTTTTTTGGAATGCCCTCCCTGGGCACAAAACAGGGCCATTTGGTATAACTCGTTCCCCCTTTTCCAGAATTCTCCTCCGAAAGTCCACAGACAGGAATCGATGGTGCTCACTATCCATCCCGGTTTCTTTCTTCTCAGCAAACTCTTCTCAGCCCTTCTCAAGTCGGACACATGGTTGATGGTTTCAAAGGGAGTCCATCCGTCCCATCGTCCGGCCGTATAATTCAAAGCGATAAAATCATGGTCCATGTACTGGACCTCAGGAGAGGCCCTGAAACCTGATTTGCTGAACATGTATCCAAGCCCGGCAGATTTAACCGCCTGGACGATCTCTTCCCGGACGGGACCGGGGCCGTAAAATTCATAGGGGCGGTAAGGAGAAAAATATTTCCTCCAGCCGCTCTTTTTTAAACCCTCTTTTATCTTCTCTGTATAATCTCTTAAAGCCTTTGCACTTTTACCTTGAACAGGACGGATACTCTGGGGAAAGCTTCTCTTCCTGGCTTTGAATCGAATCTGAAAATAGGGAGAGTGGGTGAAAAACCGGAAGGGTTTGGGGCGCTTTCTCCAGCCGCTTCTTTCCAGACTGGAGTCCATAGTGGCCCACCATCCCCGGGGAAGATAATTTTCCTGCCGGACTTTTTGCTCGATCCTGGATAAGGCCTCTTTTAGGTTCTGTTCAAGCCTCTCCGCTGTCATAAAAGACTCGATGCCCACTCCCACGCCGCAGCTTCCCAAAACAGGTTCCACCAGAGGGTAAACACCCCCTTGCTCCACAGGAACAGTGAGCAGCTCCAGAGGAGAGTGCATCATGTATTCAAAGCTCTGAGCTGTCAGCACCAGCCCACATTTCAACCGGGTAATGGCAAAAAGATCCATGAGGTTATAAAGATTAGCGATCTCCCGGATCATTCCGCTCCAAAACATCAAAGAAACCAGAATCCTCCCTTCCCGGGCAAACTGTCTCAACTCTTCATCACTGTACTCCTGACCGTAAAATCCTTCCCTGTTTTTATCTGAAGGCCACACATAGGGAATATGTCTTACCGATTGAAATGGGGGCCGGCAGGGATCGATAACCTGGAGGCACTGATTCATTTTGGACAGATCAAAAAAGTCTTTATCGCTGGACTGCCGTCCATAAACAACCTTTCCCCTGGAGGAAAGGGCATCTTTGAACCCAGAAATGATCTTCTCCTGAGGAACACCGTAAACAGCGATGAGATTTTCCTCACAGGCTTTAGGAAGCCAATGGGAGACCAGCATGGGATCACCCAGTATCCACCCCTGGGCCCTCTTTTTCCATCGTTCGCCTATCCGTTGAGTGATGCTGGAATAATCATCATTCTTCTGGACCTGATCCACCACCTCCACTTCATATCCCTTTTGTCTCAGGCGATCCACGACTTTTTGGTCCACATAAAAACAGGATATTTTGCTTCCCTCCTGCCAGAGAGTTTTCAATTCTCCCTCGCTGATGGAGTCAGGAATCCCTAAACCCTGACGATAGTAGATTTCCGGATACACATAGGCCTCAAGGCCTGTCAAAGATTTTCCAAAACCAGAACCGATCATCACAAACTGTGAAGGCAGGTGGAGGCTGAACCTATCAAAAACTTCCTGGTAGAGAGCATCTATGCGATCCGAGAAAGCCTTCACCGGGATGTTTAAGTTTTTAATGCTGGGAAGAAAAAGGGACTCTTTCCAACAGACTGCAGAGACATCAAAGCTGAGAAGAAGGAAATAGAATTCTTCGAAATGGCGGTCACCTGAAACGGTACCTCCGGTCAGCTCCCCCTCTGCCAGTTCTCTTGCATCTCCTCCCGGAAAATGCCCTCCCAGGTGATAGCTGTGAAAGTAATTATCGAACAGATGATTTTTGGAACGGCACAGCCAGGCCAGCGTGGAAGCCACAGGAATGTTTTCAGGCTGATTCGCTGGAGAGAGATAGAGGAGCAGTTTTTTCTTCATCAGAATCCTCCCCCTCGGCCATTCATCTTTTTACGGCTTTAATCTTTCTTAAAATACAATCACCGCATAGGTGATGGTTCAATTCTCAAAAAATACCGAAAAGTTCCGATGACAAACCCTAAAAGGCTGTATAAATAATAAAGAATATGCAGGGGTACCACCTTCAAGGCGAATAAAAAACCTCTTTTCCTCAGGAAAAAGGCATACACATCGCCATTGAAAAGAAAATACAGAAACAATAACGCAGGGACACCCCACAGAAACCATCCCCGCAGGATACCCATCAAAATAGAAACCACCAACAGAACAGGGATCACGGCGCTCAGCCTGTGCCGGAGCTTAAGATTAAGGTCATCGGTGAACTGCCTGTACTTCCACATCAAGACCGTCCAGGGCACAGCTCTGTCCAACAGATCAGATTTCAGAAGATGGGAAAAGGAAAAGTGCTTGAGATGCTTGACCCCTATAGATTTATGGAGACGAATCCTGCGGCCTCTAGCTCTCAATTTGTAGCCGAGTTCTATATCCTCCATCATCCGCGTCTGTTCGTTGAACCGACCCACCTCAAAGAAGGCCTCTCTTTTGACCGCTCCAAAAGCGCTCCAGAAAGTGGAGGCTTCTTCTCTGGAAGTTTGATGAATATAATGGTGAAACAGATTCTTGTACTGGGAAAAAAAGTTCTGACTCCCTGGATGGTCATCGTAAGATCCAAAAAAGGCTGAAATATGGGGATTTCTTTCAAAAGCCTTGACCACCTTTTCCATGCTGTCAGGGTAGACCTCAACATCCGCATCCACAAAAAGCAAAATGTCCCCCCGGGAAGCTTCTGCTCCCCGGTTTCGGGCGTGGGCAGCCCCTTGTTTCCTCTCCATCCGGATGACCTTGGTGTCAAAGGATTCAGCCACACGGACAGTGCTATCGGTGGAGTGGTCGTCGACCACAATACACTCAAACCTGGCATAAGACGATCTAAAAAGTCCTTCTAAACAGCGCCCGAGCGTTTGACTGCCGTTGTGGACAGGAATGATGACGGAAAGCAGAGGATCTTTCACCATCAAAGAAGGGATAGGAAATCTATTTTTTGGTTGGAGTTTCCCGAACTCTGAATTTTATAAAGCCCGCCAGCGAACCCCAAAAATGAGCCAGTTCGATAAAAACGAGAAAAGGAAAGGTGAGAAGGATTTCGCCTATGGTTTTCTTTTTGAACAGGATTTCATCCCGGAAAAGGCTCAGAGCAAACACCAGAAAAAGCCCAACAGAAAGGATTGAGAAAAACCGGTGAAGGGCAGAAAAAGGAAGAGACAACAAAGCTGCAAGGAGAACAAAATGTCTTTTGAACATCAGAAATTTATTCTGCTTCTTGCGGTACCACACCGAACTCAAGCCCAGAAGATATTTTCTTCTCCAAACATCGCCAAGATGAGACCTTCTCTTATGATAAACCACGGCCTGAGGCCTGTAATAGATCCTGTGTCCATCATGGATGATGTCATCGCAGAGAAGAGCTTCCTCGTATCCGTATTTGAGCTCCTCATTGAACATGAACTTTCTCAACACTTGGGCATGGAAGGACATATTGCAGCCCTGAATATAATAGACATAACCCTCCTTGGAAGCCACATAATCGTGCCCTTTATCGGTAAGCTCCCAAATATTGGCAGCAGGTTTGTCAGCAATACTCCCTCCCACAGCCCGGACATTTTGGTGCTCATATCCTCTGACCAGTTCAGAAATCCATCCAGCATCAGCGGTACAATCGGCGTCGGTGAAGGCGATAATATCTCCTTTTGCCTTCTTTATCCCCACATTCCTGGAGCCGGCCACACCTAGATTTTTCTCATTCCTGATGACAGTCGTTTCTATCTTCGTCCTGGCTTTAAAATCCTGCAGGAATATATATGTACCGTCTTGGGAAGCATCATCAACGATTATGATTTCTTTTTGGTCATAATCCTGACTTTCTAAAGAATCCAGGCATTCCTTGAGATTCTCCCGGGCATTATAAGTGCAGATGATTACAGAAACCTTCTTGGCGCCTTCCACCTTATGGGGACCCTCCTTTTCTTGGAAGGGCAGCCAGATGATATCCCCATAAAGTGGACAATTGTGAGAGGGTTAGCAAAGCAAAAGCGGCTGCTTTCTGGGCGAATTTTCTGTATTTTTTCAGTATAGATTTGTAAAAGTGAACATAATCACCGAAAGACAACCGCTTCAAACCAGGATACCGGAGCGATAGCTTTCGGGCCGCTCTCCCATAATTATAAAATTTTCTTAAAAAGGACCGGAAATGAAGATCTCTGTCATGGTAGACCAAAATCTTCTCATCCAACCGGAGCTTTCCTCCTGCTTTCAGTATCTTGATGTTGAGATCCCTGTCTTCGCCTGACGCCCCTTTAAACCGCTCATCAAAAAGGCCCACTTTGGCCAATATATCCTTCTTGTATCCCGCATTGTGCGTGCTCAGGAAAGTGCAGTAGTCTCCGAATGAATATTTCCTCACATACCAGTTGAAAATATCGGTATTGACTCGACACAGCAGCCTATCCGTGGGCAGGCTTAAGGTGCAGCCGCCTATGCCGTCGAAATCAGGAAATCTTTTCCACGCCTCCGTTGTTGTCCCCAGCCAATCCTCTGTTGGCAGGCTGTCATCATCCAGGAGCAAAACAATACTGCCTGTGGCCCTTTTTATCCCTAAATTTCTTGCGGCCGCAGGCCCTCTGTGATTTTGAGATAAATACTTTATGGAAAGTTGATGGCCGAGCAAATCCAGATTCTCGGGCACATCATCCTTTCCTCCATCATTGACCAGAATTATCTCAAAACTGGTCCTGCCGGCCGATTGACTGCCCAAAGCCCGGAGGCATTCCATCAACGAAGCCCAGTTGTTGTAAGTGGGTATAACTACCGAGAATTGGGGTTTATCTGCCAAAGATACCGCCCTCCATAACCTCAGAAAAGGACTATCTTGACCGGGCCATCCTTTTCAGGGTCCTTTTAAGGATATACAGATTCCCCACCCTCTTCAGAGATTTGATGGGATGGGCTATTCCCTTCCACAGCAGTCTCCTGTAAACTCTGGCTGTCAGGTCCTGACTCATTCGCTCCACATCCTGGGCTGAAAATGATTCGGTGTTTATCAAACCACGTCCGTCAGAAACAGTGGATTCAGACAGCGTTCGGGGAGTGATCTCTTTTGAAAAATAATGATTTTTATCACAGATTTCATAGAGTTCTGTCCCGTACAGGGGAGTGGCAATCAGATTGATGGTCTCTACATCATAGGCCTCCAGCAAATGCAGGGCAAAATCGGCCGTTTTCTGCATAGTCTCCATGGTCTCTCCAGGAAATCCAAGCACAAAAAAGGCCCTCAAAGGCAATTTTACCTTTTTGCATCGTCGGGCAAATTCTTCCACTTGGTCCAGTTTTAACCTTTTCTTTACCACATCATTCAGGATGGATTGATCACCGGATTCCACTCCGATGGTCAGAGACTTGCATCCAGCCTGAGTCATCTTCCTCAGCATGTTTTCATGGAGGGCCAAATTCACTCTAATCCCGTTGGGTGTGTCCCAGGTGACCTTCTCCCTCGCCAAGGCATCCAGGATGGGCAAAAACCGGTCAGGATCGAGCAATAGATTGTCA
This sequence comes from Candidatus Aminicenantota bacterium, assembly GCA_046538375.1. Lineage (GTDB taxonomy): Bacteria > Acidobacteriota > Aminicenantia > Aminicenantales > Aminicenantaceae > JBKHJA01. Next base: position 13,802 of record JBKHJA010000032.1, on the reverse strand, counting down.
TCTTCGAAATGGAGGTGCCTGATATTGTAGGTTTCGACTAATTTCTGAACATGTCTGATGACATATCCAGGTGAATGCGCCCGCCATGCCCTTCCCATGGTTTGCCCGATCGAACAAAAAACACAATGGTAAGGACAACCGCGGCTGGTGATCATGGATATATTTCTTTTCACGTCGCGGTCTCTTGTATAAATGCCCTTTTTGTAGAGCGTCAAGTATTTCTCCATGTCCACCAGATGGTAAGCCGGAAAAGGGATCTCATCCATGTTTTTGATGGGCAAACGGCCATCAGATTCTTCAATACAGTCACCTTCACGAAAGGCAATTCCTTTGATACTTCCAAGCTCTTTACTCCCCCGGTAGAAATCGATGATTTCCTGGATCACTGTTTCTCCTTCGGATTTCACGGCAATATCAATGTGTTCATTTCTGAGGAGCTCTCTTGACCGGCAGCTGACATTGGCACCACCAACAACCACCGGAATAGAATCACTTATGGTCTTGACCAGTTTGGCCGTTCGAAAGACACTTTCCTCCTGGGTGGCGAACTGACTGCTTATGCCCACAAGATGGGGTTTTGATTCTTCTATTATCCTGCCCAAGACCTCTGAAGGGATACCATACTCAACATGATCTCTGAACCTCTGCATGGTGGTATGCTCTGTGGCCAAAGAATCCACAACCTGAACATGACACCCTTTTTTTTCCAGTACCGAAGCGACATAAAGAAGCCCCAGCGGCAGTCCTATGGATCCCTGGGCTGACTCCCTGTAGGTCTTGGTGTAATAGATTTGATTAGGGTTGATGAGCAGGATTTTTTCCATGATCCCTAACGCCCTCTGAAATCCACTATCTTGTTATAAATGAATCCGATAGCTGTTCCCATCAAGGTTCCCAGCGCAAATCCATAAAGGAAACCAATAATGCTCCCCACAAAAGACACTCTGTAGCCGATAAAAAACTGGCTTAGGAGCTGCAGATGAGGACCCACCACCTGCTCCTCCCCAGGAAGGGCTTGGGCTTTTATCAAAAGCCAATTGGTGGCGATGAAAATAACTAGACCCAAGAGAAGGCCGAGAACCAACCCCAGATACTTGGCATTCAAGCGGAGAACGCCTTTGAAAAGTTTTTCTTCGTTTTTTGGATTATTCACCATCCCTCACCCCCTATCACGGAAAAAGAAACGCTTGCCTTGCAGATTCATGTCCAGTTCAACCCATCAGAAATGATCCAAGAAATCCCTGAATTTGAGCAGGGCCGCTTTCCTTTTCACCCGGTAAATAAAATACCCGATAAACATGTTCCGCAGGTAAGCAAACAGCCATCCAAACAAGAATCCCCAGAGAAAACTGTAACCCATTCCTATAAAGGCCCCTGTTATGGTCACTGTATACCCGTAGTAATACTGGCTGAGAAGATGGAGGCTGGGAGCTGTGATGTGGCCGCTTCGAAAAATCAAAAAAATGGTGGCCAGAAAGACAAAAAGCCCAAAAACAGACCCTACGGCTGCAGCCAAGGCCACATTATCCATCCGGGCAAAAGCCCGCTCCAGGAGTCTTTCTAAAGCAGCTTTTTCTCTGGGCTCGGGGCTGATTTCCTCCAGGTATTCCTGCTCTTCACTGACCTGCCATAGGTCATGGTTCGCTCCCAACACGTTTTCGGCAGCCCTCATGGCAGTGAGCATAGAATGATCCTGATTGTTGTACTTGTGCTGGCCGTTGCGGCCGATGAGTTGAAAATTGCCCAACTGATCAAGGAATTGGCGGACAATCCTTAGCGATTCCTGCGAAATGGAGTCGTAAATCGGGTAGGCTTTGGGCATCCGCACCACGGTCCCGTCTTCCACATCTTCCGCCTTGACAATACCGAGTTCCTCCAGCTCCTTTTTTCCGAGTTCGATCAGTTGATCATCCGGCATTTTCCAGAGGGAGTCACCTTCAAAACAGAAATACTCCAAACCCAAACAGGTTTTTTCTTGGTCAGGCACCATATAAGGGCTCCAATTCTTGAAATTCTGGATTCTGCCCACTTTGACCTTGGGATCATGGATGTAGATCCAGTTGTCCGGAAACAGATCACGCTTGTTGACGATCAGCGCAACGGTAAGAAAATCTCTGTATCTCAGATTGTTGGCTGCTTGGAGCACCTTTTTAGGTGCAGCCGGTTTCAATTTCTGGATGACTTCCCTCAAGGGCATGCTGCTGATAAAATCACTTCCTGGAATGACTTCGACTTCTTGGTTCCGCTCCACCTCTAAAGCTTCCACTCTGCCTTCTGACCAAAGAATCCCTTCCACCTCTGCTCCTGTCCAGATCTCAGAGCCATTGCTGACGGCTCTCTCGGCAACTTTCTCCCACATCATCCCAGGCCCGAATTTAGGATAGTGAAATTCTTCGATCAAGGTCTTGATCACTCCCTTTTTGCTCCCTGTTTTATTCTTGGATTTTAAAAGTGCATTTTTGAGAGCGGTGATCAAGGAAAGCCCTCTTATCCTTTGAGAAGCCCACTGGGCTCTTATCTCGGTGCATGGTATTCCCCACACTTTTTCTGTATATATTTTGAAGAAAATGTTGTACAAACGTTTCCCAAACCGCTTGGAAACCCACTGCTCAAAGTTCTCTTCTTGATGGGAAGGTGTCAGTTTGGCCCTCAGATAACTGGCTATAATCATGAAGGAATTCCAAAGACCTAAACCGAAAAGAGCATTGAAAACACGGAGAGGATAATAAAAAAACTTCTTATCGTAGTAGATTCTGGAAAGCCGTTTGCGTTGAAGAAAATCATCGGCCAGGATTTCCTTCCACATATTTTCGACCTCTTTGATTTTGGTGAAGAATCGGTGTCCTCCTATATCAAAAAGATAATTCTTGTAATTGACTGTTCGTGATAATCCGCCCAGAACCTTGTGCTTCTCCAGGACAATGGATTTTTGTCCCGCTTTAGAAAGCTGGTAGGAAGCGGTTAAGCCGGCAGGTCCGCCACCCATGACCACAACTTTTTTATGTTGGCTGCTGATTTCAGATTTGTTTCTTTCCATCAGAATAAATCTCTGTTTCTTTTCTTATGTTGTTTTTTATGCCGCTTAGCATGAAAGAAAAAATTTGATTTTAAGGAAGCATCTTCTTTTCTATACTCGTTCTGCATTCATGATCTACACGGGAAAAAAGATGATATCTTTTTTAAGAAAAGCTTTGCACTGGTATGTTTGAATACGAAATTATAAGCTACCGCCGTTGAGAATTAGTGCACTAATTCCTTATTATTTGGAACTGGTATTTAGGCTGATCCGCAGGCTTGAATGAATAGGGCTTGCTTTTTAACACCGAAAAAAAAAGGAAACCCGGATAATAAAGGCCATTCCTGAATTAATGGTGCAGATAGTCTTTCCTGCCTCTTTGGATAAAATAAAATGAGAAGTGTCAAGGCAAGACAGTATGATTTATAAACGTTCCATAGTCTATGGAGTTTGTTCTGTTCTTCTCTGCCCGCCGCCATTTTTTTCAGAAAGGATTCTATGATGATCAGGTGGGGATGTCAAGAGATGGGACCTTTACCTAATTGACTTTAAGTCTTTAATTTATATATATAAAGAGACGATTATGCACCGGGATCTGGACTTCCTTTCTAACGCCATAGTCTCCCTGAAGATATGGTGGCCCCTTTACTGGAGAAACCCGCCCTCTTCTTCCCTTTTGACACCATGAAAAACGCAAAATTCCTCCTGTTGTTGATAGGGCTTATAGGCTTTTCGGCCATCTCTCATTTTTTCTTGAAAGACAATTTCCATTCTAAAGTGAGGTTTTTCAATGATTACTGGGACCGCAGTGCCTATTTTGACCGGGGACAGTGGTATACACTAAAGAAAATCCCCTATCTGGATATATTCAGTGAATATCCTCAGATCGCCACCTATTTTTTTGCTCTTCCTCATGTCCTCCTCTCTGCTTTCTGCGGCTCAAATTACGGCAGAGATCCGTATTACTTTATTTTTTCCACCTTTATGATGATTTTTTTATGGGCATCCATCCTGCTGCTGCACCACCTGAGAACCAGGCATAAACACTTTGCCTTTCTGATGCTTTTGCCAGCCTCTGTTTATTTTTCATACAACAGATATGACATCATTCCAGCTTTCCTGAGTATTTTGAGTATCAAATTATTATCCAAACAGAGATACAACTTATCCATCATTATTTTGGCTTTAGGAGTGATGACCAAGTGGTACCTGATCCTGATACTGCCTATTTTCCTGAACTTCTATTACTCCCGCCACAAAAAAATCAATTGGAAGATGATCATCGTGTTTTGTGTCACCATTATTCTCTGTGTGCTGCCCACTCTTCTTACCGCTGGAGTGGAAGCTTTTTTGTCCCCGTATAAAATGCATATAGAGAGGGAATTCAATGCCGACAGCACATTCTATTTGGTGAAAACTTTTTTCCAAAACAGGTGGCAGATCAACATAGCTGCGCCTGTCGGATATTTTATTTTCTTTGCCCTGCAGTTCTCGGTCATACCTCTAATCTTTATAAAGAAAATCAACACACTGCCAAAAGTGGTGAACTGGTCTGCCCTTGTTCTTCTCGTTTTCCTGCTTTTTGCCAAATTCTATTCTCCCCAGTGGATTTTGTGGGTTTTACCGTTTCTCATACTGCGCATTCAAAAAGTTAAGGATATATTCTGGGTTGTCATCTTCGATTTGGTCACTTACGCCTATTTCCCCATCATATTTGACTCCTGCAAATCCCTGCTGAGCACCATGATCATCATCAAGACAGCTGTGCTCGCCTGCCTGGTCGTCCTCCTGTTTAAGAACTTAGTGATTAAAGCAAAACATTGGAAAAAAGCAAAAGAAATTCTATAATTCTGTTTTGTGACACATGTTGAATCAATGGACTTTAATCTATTCTTTCTTAAAATCGCCGCAAGAAATACGAGGATAATCTCTTTTATTTGAGATAGAAAAACATATCCATGGAAGTATTATCGTTTATCATCCTCATCCTGTTGTCTCTATTCGCCTATTCCGCTGGCGCGGTGAGCCCAGCCGGCCGCCTCCAGGACCTGAAGCCACACATTCTGGACCTGCTGCTGGTGTTGATGATCTGGGCCGGAGCCATCTGTTCTAGAGTAATCCTGGATTTAAACAAATGGCTTTTGATTCTCATCTGGATAATCATCGGTTTTTTAACAGGAAGCTCAATCACTCTATTAAGAAAAGCCCGCTTCCCCCCGGTTTCGAAAAGAGAGAGGAAAGAGAGAATTCGGCAAAACCCGGTCAAGAAATTCTGGCAGAACTGGAAAAATTTTTCCAAGAGAGCAGGGAGCTTTCAGAGTAAGACTTTCCTCTCCCTGTTTTTTTTCCTTGTGGTCACTCCTTTTGCCCTGGCTGTAAAGATCTTTTCTGACCCTCTGAGGTTAAAGCCTGAAGCCAAGAATTCTTACTGGTTGACCAAGAAACATATTCCCACTGATCTTGAACATTTCAGGAGACAATTCTGATGTACATCCTGGGCATTTCCTGCTTTTATCATGATGCAGCCGCTGCTCTGATAAAAGATGGAACCCTTGTTGCCGCTGCTGAAGAGGAGAGGTTCACCAGAGTCAAGCATGACTTTGGTTTTCCTGAAAACGCCATCCGCTTCTGTCTCCGGTTTGCTGGAATCACAGGAAAGGACCTTGATTATGTGGCCTTCTACGAAAAGCCTTTCCAGAAGTTTGAACGTATCCTGATGACCACTTTTCAGTCCTTCCCCAGATCATGGAAAGTCTTCCGGGAAGCGATGATAACCTGGCTGGGAGATAAACTCTGGGTGAAGAACACCATAAAAAACAGTGTTGGCGTAGAAGAGAAAAAAACTCTTTTTGGCGAGCATCATCTCTCCCATGCGGCCAGTGCTTTTTACCCTTCGCCTTTCCGGGAAGCAGCTATCCTCACCGTGGATGGAGTGGGAGAATGGACAACAGCGGCTATGGGAATAGGGAAGGGAACAGAGATAAAACTGCTGCGGGAGATAAAATTCCCTCATTCTCTGGGTCTCCTGTACAGCGCCTTCACCGCCTTTCTGGGCTTCAAAGTGAATAACGGCGAGTATAAAGTCATGGGAATGGCCCCTTACGGACAGCCGAAGTATGTGGATGAAATTTATAACAATCTGATAAGAGTCGCCCAGGACGGCTCTTTCTGGATCAACATGGATTACTTCTCATACCACTACTCTGATGAGAGGACTTTTAACAGCAAATTTGAAGCCCTCTTCGGCAAGCCGAGAAAGCCAGAGACGCCTTTTTTTACCTCCAAGACAAGATTTCCCTCCTATTTTGGCCCCAAACCTTCAAGTTATCAGGAGCTCTGCAGGCAGAATGAACACTATGCTGACGTGGCTGCCAGCATTCAGAGGGTAACAGAAGACATTTTGCTCAAATTGGCCCATAATTTGCACAAAGAGACCGGCTTGAAGAAGCTCTGTCTGGCCGGGGGAGTGGGGTTGAATTCGGTGGCCAACGGAAAGATTCTGCAGGAGACTCCGTTCGAAGAACTCTTCATCCAGCCCTCAGCAGGAGATGGAGGCGGAGCATTAGGAGCGGCCCTGTATGTGTTTCATGGGCTGCTGGGAAAACCCAGGGCATTCGTTCTGGAACATGCCTATTGGGGAAAGGGATATGCCCAGCCTGAGATCAAGAGATTTCTAGACCAAAACAGTATCTCCTATGAATGCTTCTCTTCAGGTGAGAAACTCATAGACAGAGTTGTCCATCATCTTCTGGAGGGAAAAGTGGTGGGATGGTTTCAAGGGAGGTTTGAATGGGGGCCGCGGGCTCTGGGCAACAGAAGCATCCTGGCCGATCCCCGCAGCGAGGAGATGAAGGATCTGGTCAACACCAAGATCAAATTCCGCGAGCCCTTTAGACCTTTTGCTCCCGTCATATTGGAGGAGAACATCGGTGATTTTTTCAGTTATGACCACATTGCCCAGCAGTATCCTGCAAGATACATGCTCCTGGTCTTACCTCTCAACGAAAACAAGGCAGGAGAAATAGGAGCGGTCAACCATCTGGGGACAGGAAGATTACAGACCATAAGAAAAGAATGGAATCCGAGATATTACCAGATTGTCAAGAAATTCGGTGAAGCCACAGGAGTGCCGGTTCTGCTGAACACCTCGTTCAATCTCAGGGGAGAACCCATGGTCAACTCGCCTTCTCATGCCCTCAACACTTTCTCAAAGAGCGGAATAGATGTGCTGGTTATGGAAAATTTTTTGATAACCAAACAGAAATAAATGAAATATCCAAGAAAAAATTAAATCGGCAGCCATGAAGAATCTAATCTCCAAACTGGGAATAATGGGGGAGCTTCTGGTTTTTCTCTGGCTGAGAAAGCTGTGGTGGCTTATTCCGATGATCGTGGTGCTGATACTGTTCGGGCTGCTGCTGGTCTTCACTCAAAGTTCTGCGGTGGCTCCTTTTATATACACTCTTTTTTAGGCCTGTTCAAAATCCGCTTGTTTAGACTCAAAAAGGTCATAATTCTCAAAAGAGAATGTCCTCTGCCCTATGGGTTCTTGATGTAACCTGAGAGAGAGAAGATCAAGGCGGCTATCGGCATCATTTTTTATCTCCTAATTTTTCTAAGGCTTCCTCCACAGTGATTTCGTCCTTATAGAGTTGATCCAGGATTTCATTTTTTTCTGGGGAAGGCTGGTTCCACCAAGACCTTTCTTATCTACCAAAAGAAAAGTAATAATTTGGCTTTGTCCCAGAGTTGCTTGGTAATGCTTAACATGAATATAAAAGAAGGGCTACAACTGGGCTCTACGAGCAACAACACGATGCCATTCTCTGCGATCTCTCCACTCACGAGGTATTCTGCCCGCTTCTACGGGAAAAGCTCAGAGGCCTTCCACCACCTTTATTCCAAGATTTCCTGCGATATCACACATGCGGTCATCAAGGGTCTCAGAGCCCTCTGATGATGCCTATTATAACACAGAGACTCTCGCACTATAGGTGGTACAAGTTTTGGGGGGCAGTTCATGTTGAGAAACACCTCGACTGTGGAAACCCGAAGTGTGGCTTTGCCCGGATTCGATGCACAGATTGCGGGAAAGAGTTTCAATATCCTTTGTCAGAGAACGTTTCTGGCTTTCTCCAGAGGTGGATAGCCTAAAAGGCTGCTTGCTAATCTGAGCCTTAAGCCATCTTTGCCGCAACTCATAAAGCTGGCTCCTTTTAATCTCGAGAAGCTGACAGGCCTCGACCTCAGAAAGATGATGATCATTAAATTGCTCTAAGACATACTCTATCCATCTGGTGGATGTTCGCTTGCCTAACTGTTTGGTCATTGAAATACCTCCTTTTAAAAGGAGGCATTTCAACCCGAACTGGGTATTTTTGTAAATTCTTTAATGTCCGGTTTTGCGTTCCCAAATGTCAGGTTTCGATGTTACGCATCACGAAAAAAATCTTGACTTGAGATCTTCGTTTGCTATCATAGAAACAGCACGTGGATGTGTATTCATAGCTTTCCCCATACTTACCGTCGCAAAGAAAGGTTTCCCATGGTCAAAAAGCTGGGCTGGGAAATCCTGGATGGCTTTACGATCGAAAAGGTCGCTTCGGGGTTCAGCCTGCCGGTCAACCTGGCCTTTGTCCCCGACCCCAGACCCCAAAAAACGGCTCCCTTCTTTTATGTGACCGAACTCTACGGAAAGATCAAAGCCGTCACCCGGGACCTAAAAACCTATACATTCGCCGAGGACCTGCTCAACTATGAGCCCGATTTCATAATGCCGGGAACGGGCGAATCCGGTGTTATCGGGACCGCAGTTCATAAATCCGGGGATGTCTTCGCCACGATGCTCTACAAAGAAGAGGGGACATTCAAGAACAAGGTTGTCCGCTTCAGGACTAAGGACGGACTCAGGCCCGAAGGAGTGGAAACCATCATCGACAATATCCCTTCGATCAACGCCGCGCACCAGGTTCAAGCCGTGACCATCCATAACGAGATTCTTTATGTTAACGTCGGTGACGGGATGATTGACCCCAACGTAGCCCAGGATGATGAGGACCTCAGGGGGAAAATTCTCCGCCTAAACCTCGACGGCTCGATTCCTTCCGATAACCCAACACCAGGCAGTTATGTTTATGCCAAAGGATTGAGGAATCCTTTCGGAGCCGCCTGGAGAGAATCGGATCAGCATCTCTATATCTCGGATAACGGTCCCGCGGTGGATGACAGAATCGCCAAAATTCTCCCGGGAGAAAATTATGGATGGCCCCAGTCGATACGATCCAACTCGATCTTTGTTTGGTGGTACACACAGGCCCCTACGGCGCTGGATTTCGCCAGGGACCAGTTCGGACCAGAATACAAGGATCATCTCTTTGTGGGTCTCTTCGGCCACTCTTACATGGAAGGGAAGGGCGAAAAGGGAAAGAAGATCGTGGAAATGGTCATCGACAAACGCGACAACGTCACCGGCCTCAACGATTTTCTGAGGTACGTGGGGGCCGGTCCGGCGAGTGTCTGCGGCCTGGCGTTTGGTCCCGATGGGCTTTATTTCACGGATTTGCACGGCGATAAAGGTTTCAAAAAGGGAGAAAGGTCCGGAGGAAATATCTGGAAGGTCACCAAAATATAAACAAAGGAGGATAACTATGGCCAAAGTTCCGGACACGCCCGAAAACATGAAGAAATGCATCTGCGGAGGATGTCCAACACACAATCAGTGTATGAAAGACAAGATGGAAGGTATGTTCTGTGCGAAAGGGAAAAGCACTTGCGAACTCACGAAAAACGGCTGCTTATGCGGCTCCTGTCCCCTGGCTTCGGATTTCAAGCTAGATAAGATGTATTATTGTGAAATCGGCGCTGCCGAGTAGCCCCGGCCTGCCAAAACGGGCAAGGCAAGAGCCGGAGGATAATGAGGGATGTCGTTCTTTATTGTCAAGTCCCTGCTGGGCATCCTGTTCCTGGCCGCGGGAGTGACGGCCGTCATCTGCATGCTCACCCTGATGGGAAGGATGGAGAGAAAAACAAGCACGTCCGTGCTGCGGAGATTGCACAGGAGCGCAGGGCTTTTTTTCGGAATCCTGCTGCTGGCGATCAGCTATTTCTGTATCAAGTACTGGATCGCCGCAGGAGACAAGGTGTCGACCAGAGCGACTTTTCACGCCGTCCTGGCCCTGGCGCTCATCATCCTATTCCTGTTGAAAATTTCCATCGTCCGGTTCTACAAGCAGTTTCTCCGCTTCGTCCCCGCCATGGGGTTGACCGTGTTTGCCCTGGCTTTTCTCGTCTTCAGCACATCAGCGGGCTTCTACCTCTTGAAGGAAGCCTGGGCTAATCCCGAAATTCCAAAGATCGCACCGGGTGAGCCAGGTACACCAGCTAACATACGGGGAGACGCCGAAAAAGGACGGAGCCTTTTCGCTGCCAAATGCGCTGGCTGCCATCACACCGACCGGAGCAAAGAATCAAAAGTCGGGCCAGGACTCAAGAATGTGTTAAAAAAACCCAAGCTTCCCGCCAGCGGCAAACCGGCAACCGCCGAAAACATAGTATCGCAGCTGCGGAAGCCTTTCCGGTCAATGCCGTCTTTTTCTTATCTCACGGCGCAGGAGGTGGCAGATCTACTTGCTTTCATAACAGGACTTTAGCCAGAAGTCCTACTTTTTTCTCGATAAGAAGGGGATGAGCCAGATTGTTTCCTCCTTGAGGGAAACATTTATTTTCAGAGAAGATTTTTTATATGTAACTAAAGATGAAAGGAGGCGTTTATGAGAAGAAGAAAATTCTTTGAGAAGAGCGGATGCGGGCTGTGTGGTTTGGCCCTGAGCTACCTGGGGATGGTCTCCTGCAAAAAAGAGGAAGCTCCGGCCGAGGATATCACACCGGCCGGCGCTCAAGAAAAGCCAGCACCAATCGAGCAACTGAGCCGAACGGACACGGTCAAGAAGATGCTGGTGGAAAAGATGGGCAAGACCGAAGAGGAAGCCACAGCCATGATCTCCGGGTTCAAAGAAAAGCTTCCCATGGTCAAAGACATGTGCGTCTGCAAGACCTGTCCCACCTACATCTCTGAAGAGACAGAATTCGGCTTCTGTCACGCTCTCGTCGGCCAGAGTAAGATCATCACCGAAGAAAAAGGATGCAACTGCCCAACCTGCCCCGTCTACCAGAGGATGGGCCTCAAAAACGGGTACTATTGCACCCGAAAATCCGAGATAGAACAGGAGCTGGCGAAGACGGCATAGAGCACCTTTCGCATTCATTCCCTTAACGCGGTTTTGGAAAAAACATAATCCGGGATCTCGACGTTGAGCTGAACGTCTCAAACCAACTTTAGATGTTAACTCTGAAGCAAACGGAAGGCGGGGTCTCCTATTGCCCGTGGATATCCAGCCTTTCAGCTATGCATAAGTGAATATGTAAGTTCAACGCTTTCCGATTCTAAACATTTTGGTGCCGCATGTGGAACGCCGTGCGACCGAGGCCAGACGGAAGTTCGTCTGGGCGTCAATTCCCACACGATAGGAATTTCCTTTTTGGGCTTGCGGTAAATCCCTCACAATTTCCTTCAATTTCCACCAACTGACATACTGGAATGAACATATCACAGGAAAAAAGCAAAAAAATAAGCTTCAAAATAGACTCCTCCTCTCGGATAGGCAAAAAGGAGTCATGAGTGCTCTCAGAAATACTCGCCCATCTCCTCGGCTGCCATCTGGAGTTCCTTCTGGACGAACTGAGGGGGATGAGGCCGTTCGGCATGGAAAGTGAGCTTGAGGTATCGGATGATCTTATCGATGACTTTATGATCCTCGATAAAGGAGATCACTTTCATCTCTCCGCCGCATTGAGGACAGATCAATGGATTGATTTCACAAAATATTTCAGAATTGCTTCTTTCCCGCAGAGACAAAGAGCGGAGAGAAGCGAGCGGTTGTACTTGAAAAAGATCCGCAGCATCTTGGGAATGGTGAAGACGACCTGGCGGTGAGGAACATCCAGGATGAGTTCCTTTTAGGGATGATCAATTTGAAGCAGGGGAATTTGGAGTCTGCCAAGGTCCGGCTTGGAAAAGTGTACGAGCAAAAGGGGAACAAAAGGAAAGCCAGGGCCAACTACCGCAAATTCCTCGAGCTCTGGAATGACGCCGACTCCGGCATCACCGAAGTTGAGGATGCCAAGAAGCGGCTGGCCGAGCTGTAGAGTCAGGCCCAATTTTTTTATTGAAGCGTTGGAACGTCCCCACCCAGAGCCTGAATTGGTTGTCGGTGATCACTTATATTCAGGTTGAGGATGGCTCCTATTACGCTAAATCCCAGCGTCCAGAGATCTCTCTGGACGGAGCTGGCAGAGGAATTCCTCGCAGGAAAGGCAAAGGATTCCATTGGTTTTTTTCACGTTGGCCATCTATTTCTTATAGACAGGTGATAAGCCCTTTATCATCGGGTAGTGTTTAATATTAAGCGTCTTTAATTCAGCATTTTCGGCTTCAGCAGAAGCAGCCAGTAGGGCGTCTGCAAGCCCCACGCTGTGTGACTTGCCGTAATCGCGTTTGTATAGTCCCCCTGCCTTTGCGATCTTAACATCAACAGGAATTACACGAAAAAGAGAGATGAAGTTTTCCAGAGTTTCTTGTTCTGCATCGCCTTTAATCCCGGCGTACAACTCTGCTACGACGATGGACGATAAGATAATCCGGGTGGAGTTGGCATTGACGAAGGCGACGGCTTTGCTAGAGTCCCGGAAAAAATCGACAAGAACATCTGTGTCCACAAGCATTAACCTGGCCATGGTCAGCTCCTATCCCATTCGGCACGCACTTCTCTGAAATCGGGAAGATCCGTGCGGTCTTTCCAGATCCCGGCAGCCTCACGCAATGCAGCTTTGCGCCTGCTCAGGCCTCTTTCATCGATGAGGCGATCGACAGCCTCTCGAATGAGCTCGCTCTGCTTTTTCCCGGTAGTTTTAGCTATAACCGCCAATTCCTCTTTCTGACGTTCTGTCAGGTATAGCTGTGTTCGTTCCATGTCGCACCTCCTGTAATGTATACATATACATTATACATCGTATGAAACGTATGTCAAGTCCAGTTATTCATAGCAAGCTCGAAGATTTTTCTTATGACAGTGATTACGGACTGATAATCCATATTTAGTTTTTCGGTTTCTTCCAGAATCGCTGTATCAGGCCTAGCACCCTTTGTCCGAATTGGTTGTGCATAATCACCTAGGTCCAAAATTCAGTCTTAATAGAAGGAATTTCCTTTTTGTGCTTGCGGTAAATCCCTCACAATTTTCCTTCAATTTCCACCAACTGACATACTGGAATGAACATATCACAGGAAAAAAGCAAAAAAATAAGCTTCAAAATAGACTCCTCCTCTCGGATAGGCAAAAAGGAGTCATGAGTGCTCTCAGAAATACTCGCCCATCTCCTCGGCTGCCATCTGGAGTAATGGAGGTGGGGGTGTAGATTTATCCGGCCCCAAACGACTGTATGGCGGCAATAATCCCAGGGGTAAGCTCTCTGCCTGCAGCGGCCTTGAAGTATTTCAGAATTGCTTCTTTCCCGCAGAGACAAAGAGCGGAGAGAAGCGAGCGGTTGTATTTGAAGAATATTCTCAGCATCTTGGGGATGGTGAAGACGACCTGGCGGTGGGGGCCGTCGAGAAGGAGTTCCTCCCGCATCCACTCACCCCATTGCTCCCGCCTCTTCGAATGGCATGAAGGGCAGAACCCACGGCCATGACATGAAAATGCAATAAAAACCCTTTCCCGCAATCTCT
>JBKHJA010000031.1:0-23152 GCA_046538375.1 Candidatus Aminicenantota bacterium | reverse complement strand
GTCCCTGATTTCCTTTTTCATGGAAATCAAAAACCTATGTGAATAATCCAGGTTATGAGTTGTTCAGTAATATCACTGAATGGATGATTCTTGAAGGCAGCAGCGGTAACATTCCAAATTGCTTCAATATCTGATCTTGTTTCCTTTCTTATGAGCGGCTTAACTTTCATGTTTTTCTCCAAAAAATCGGGGGCAGTTAACTTATTTACCTTATTTCTATCCCAAATGAAATTCTCAGCTTTACTCTTTCCACCTTTTTGGCTGTACTCTTTCGGAAGTTTGGGGACTGATTGTCCTCTTAGTCTGTATTGCCAATCTGATCTGGCCTGGATATGGCGTGGAATTTCTGAAGATAGTCGATTCCATCTATCCCGGCTACCATTTTAGCCAATGGGGCTTTGGGGGAGTCGCCGTGGCCACCCTGTATGCTGTTATCGATGGCTGGGTCGTGGGTGTTGTCTTCGCCTTGCTGTATAACTGTTTTACAAAGAAGAAAAGGGAATAAGGATTAATACTTGACCTGAACCTTTCTTTTCTTCATATTCTCTACCACAAAAGGATAGGCCTCCAGTCCTTCGAGCTCGAGTTCGGCGTCTATATTCCATCCACCCAGAAGATTTTCTAATTGGCTGATTTCTTTAGTAGAAAAAAGATCTTTCATCAATGCAGGCCAAGCCTTTATACCTTTATCCTCCAACGCTTTGAGAGCTCTCAGAGGATAATCGAAAAATTCTCTCTTGGCTCCTGTGATGAGCTCAAAGGATTCTTCATCCGTACCTTTCAAGCATACTCGGATATATAGATTTTTAAATCTCAGTCTCTCAGCCAGGCCGACTTTATAGCCAAGAAAAAAACCATTTGTCTCCAGGATAAATCTGGAGCGGGGTCTGCTTTCGAATATGATTCTGATCACCTTGACCAGGTGGCCAAGAGATTTTTCGCCCAAAATCGGCTCAGCTCCGCTTATCCTGAAGAGATGAAAGGACTTCTTTCCAGCAATGTTGAGAAACCTTGAAGCCACAGCTTGTGGAGAATAGAAATTCTTGAAACGGGTTGGATTTAAATTCCTGAAGTAGTTCCAGCAATAGGCACAAAGGAAAGAGCATCCCACTGCATCTGCTGTCGCAATTCCTCCATAATAAGGAGCAGGCCTAAACCTGTGATATAACCTCTTATCCTCTTGCATGACTAAAGATTCTACCTCTTTGGAACGCTGAAGAGGATCAAACGGTAATTTCAACATCTTTCTTTTTTGCCTTTCATCTTGCTTTTATCATAATATACTTTCATTATCGGATTGGCTATGGGCAAACGATATTCTTGTAAAAGTGGTAAAGGTGTTGTTTTGCATCCCCCTTGCTTTTTAAAGTAGAATTTTTCTTTCAAGGACCAATCGAACTTTCAATCATTCAGATAAAGGAGGGAATATCAGTTACCGCTTGCCCTGGAGCATCTTTTCATGACAAAGTCTGATCCCAAAATATTCACTTCAAGACTCTTATTTTGAGGTGGGAAGGAAATTTTGACGACCGGTAGACTCTATGGGTTGCCTTCTGGAAATCGGATTCCTGGGCATGGTAGATATCCACAAACTTCTGCGGGTTGCGGTCGATAAGGGGAAACCAGGTGCTCTGGATCTGGACCATGATTCTGTGTCCTTTGCGGAAACAGTGACATTTGTCCCTCAGGTCGTACTCTATCTTAGCTATCTTGCCGGGCGCAAAAGGCTCGGGATGTTCAAAGCTGTTGCGGTACTTGCCCCTGAAGACGTCTGCACCCACCAGCATCTGGAAATCTCCCATTCTCACGTTGCAGGGATTGTGTTCGTTGTCAGGAGCATCACCGGGATAAACATCGATCAATTTAACCACCCAGTCGGCATCGGTTCCGGTGGTCGATACATAAAGAGCGGCAATTAGAGGTCCGGCAACAGTGATGTCCTCTTTCAGGATATCTGTCTGGTAAACCAGGACATCAGGCCTTCGGGCTGCAAATCTCTGGTCTTCGACCATCCACAAATGCCCCTGGGAGGTCCGAATCTCCGAGGTATAGGGAACAGGTTTATGGGGGTCACTGATGAAAGAATCGTTGGTGTCTTTTTCAGAGGGAGGGTCAAAGGAGAGCTTCCCGTCAGCGTGCAGGTAGAGATTCTTCTCTTCAGTTTCTCTGGGGGGCCAATGCTCATACGCTTTCCATTCATTGAGGCCGGTCACAAAAACCAGCGCTTCAGGCAGATTAAACTGCCCTTTATCTTTCAAATAGTAGTTAAAAAACGGATACTCTACTTTTTCCCTGAAGTATACTCCAGTTTTTGAATCGAACCGGATATTCCCAAGAGAATCTCCGTCCATCCTCGCCCATCCGCCGTGAAGCCAGGGACCAACCACAAGTGTGCTTTTATTCTTTGGATTTTTCTTCTCGATAGTATAGTAGATACTCATGGGGCCGTAGAAATCTTCGGCATCGAACCACCCGGCAACGTTTAAAACAGCGGGCTTGATGTTCCCCAGATACTGGAGCATATTCTGCTTCTTCCAGTACTGGTCGTAATCGCCGTGCTCCATATACTCATTCCAGGTGGGAACACGGCCGTTGAAATATTTTTTATCAACATTAGAGACAGGGCCAAGCTCCAGGAAGAATTTGTATCCATCCGGTGTTCCGTAATCGAATCTGGCCACCCGCTTCTCTTTGGTCTCTGACCTTATCTGGGCGTTGTGCGCCAGCCATCCAAAGGTATACATCAGCCGGAAAGCACCGTTGTGGTGGAAATCATCTCCTATCCACATATCAGAAGGAGAGGCTTGAGGGGAGGAAGCCTTAAGTGCCGGGTGGGCATCGATCATTCCCATGACGGTCTGAAACGCAGGATAGGATATTCCCCACTGCCCTACGCGCCCGTTATGATTGGGGATATTTTCAAGCAGCCATTCAATGGTATCATAAGTGTCACTGCTTTCATCAGTATCCTGAGGGCTCCGCTTGACTGACTTGTGAGGCCTCATCACCACAAACTCCCCTTCGGATTTAAATTTTCCTCTTACATCCTGGTAAACAAAGATGAATCCTTCCTCAGCATAAGCCCTGTTCGGACCCAGGTAGGATCTAAATCTGTCAGGCCCGTAATAGCCCACTGAATAGGGAGTACGAAAAAGAAGGATGGGATAGTTATGA
Source organism: Candidatus Aminicenantota bacterium (assembly GCA_046538375.1). Classification (GTDB taxonomy): domain Bacteria; phylum Acidobacteriota; class Aminicenantia; order Aminicenantales; family Aminicenantaceae; genus JBKHJA01. Next base: position 19,978 of record JBKHJA010000031.1, on the reverse strand, counting down.
CTCTTATCCCTGGGGGTATAAACCTGGGTATAGAGTTTGACGCCGTCCCGCATAGGAATAAGATACTCCGCCTTGGTGTAGTTTGCCTGGATATCGAAATTCTGGCCAAAAACTAAGCCGGCGGCTATAAACAGACCTATTCCTAAAGCAGCAGCACGGCGGCCGGGAATCTTTTTGAATGTTCTCATGGCAGATCTCCAGTTTAGGATCAAGAATTTAAAGACTTAAAATATATAGCACGGGATAAAATTGAAGTCAAAAACTGCGGGACAGCCAGTGACCGGAGCAGATTCCAAGTTACTGATCGGCGTGATAAGAGGCGGGGAAAAGCTCCTGGAATCGGTATTCCCTCCATCTCAGATAGGGAGCATCCCACATATCGGTTTTAAGGTCGTCCGCCGCCACCAGAATACGCTTCTGGTTGGCTGAAAAGATAACGGAATATTCAGTGCTGGCGTGGGAAACGATTTGAAGCAGCCGCTTGGCCTCTGGAAGTCCTAAAGATTTTCCTGTGCGTATCCAGGCTTCAAGTTCGTTCATACCCGCCTCATAGCGCCAGCGGGAGGAGAAAGAGGCAGGCCTTCCGAATGAGAGATGGGGCTGGTGGGGATCAAAGCCGTAGGCCTTGTGATGGTTGGAGGCCATGATGCAGTGAGGGTGGAGGGGCCTGACCTGTGCGGGAGTCCGAGGCCAAGGTCTCTTACCAGTACGGGAACCTCAGAGCAGAACAGGAAAGGGGCTTTTGATGGCAGCTGAGGAGATGGGGAAATATTTCTGAGAGCCTCTGTGGTTGTTTTCTGTCTATTTGGAGAGAAAAGTCTACCCAACAAAGATGGGATTGGAATAATCATTTCGCGCCGCATGGCTTCTCCGCCAAGACATCGAACCACCAGAGAGATAGTCCGACAGGAAAAAGTGCGGAGAACATCAATGGACTAGGATGGGCAAGAATGACCTTGACAGATAAGGGATTATGCATTACATTGTAGTACGAGGAGATATCAAATGAGTCAAACCATGACCGTTAGGATCCCCGACGATTTAAGGAAAGACCTGAAGGAAATCAGCAAAAAGGAAGGTATCCCCCTTAGCAACTTAGTTCGAGAATCCTTAAGAAAATACGTTTTGCTCTATCGATTCCGTAAACTGAGAGAAATGGTTCTTCCTTTTGCTGAGGCGCAGGGCATTTTGACGGATGAAGATGTGTACAAACTGATTTCATGAGAGTCCTGTTCGATACGAATGTTATTTTTTCTGCCTTTGCTGCCCGGGGCTTGGCTCAAGCTGTGTTCGAGCTTTGCCTGGAAAAACACACCATCCTTATCAGCGAGGCCATTTTATCCGAGCTGTCAGCTCATCTATTTAAAAAATTGAAGATGCCGGCTGAAAATGTGCAATTGATCATCGATTATCTAAGAGAAAGCTGTTTTCTTGGCGAACAAGCTTTGGTAGAAAAGAGCGCCTGTCGAGATGAGAAAGATATTCACATACTTGGGGTAGCAGAAAAAATGCGGCCTGATTTTATCGTAACGGGCGACAGGGATCTTCTTGTTCTTAAGCAATTCCACAAAACCTCCATTGTGACTCCAAGAGAATTCTGGGAAAAAGAGAAAAAAAGGAAACGCTGAACGCATTCATCTTGACCTATTCAGGCTGTTGAAACCTCTGGGATTCCTTGTTAACCTTTTATCAAAGTAAAAAAAATAAAAATGTCCAATACCTGTCCTAACTGCCTGCATGAGAATCCCGATGACACCCTTTTCTGCGGAAAATGCGGGACAAGGTTCGCACCACCAGAAGAGATCTCTGTCCTGCGCACAAAGACCATACAAGGACCGGCCTGTCACCAGCAGTTCCATCGGGAAATCTTTGCTCATGCCGTAGTGGGTGGCTGGCACTTTGTTGCCTTGCTCATCGGCAAAGCTATCCGTGGCCACAATCTTCTGCATCGGCAATCGGCAAGTCGTTGCTGGTGGGCAAAAGCGCCTCACCAGCCGCAGAGACCATAAAAAACACCGGCTGATAGGAATTCCCATCCTGCTTGCCCTCATATTCATCGCCATAATCATAAAAAAGAGGAAAAGAAAGAGGGTGCTAAAGAAATTACTTGCATCACATCACCATAAAAGGAATTTCTTTTTTGTGCTTGCGGCAAAACTCTCACCATTTTCCTCAATTTACATCCCCTGACATCCCAGAATGAAAATATCGCAGGAAAAAAGATGAGGTCAAGGATAAAACAAAGAATTTCTGATATTCTGACTCTTCGTCTAAGTCCACATCTGTTGACTTGACCATCCTTTCACTATCTTCCTTTGTTTACCGTTTTCGAAAGAAAGCACTGATAAAAGAGGATCCTTTCCAGAGGCAGTATATCCTGCAGGTTCTGTTCCGGCCCGTTTCTTGAATCCCTGTCCCTGTCATGGCAGGGATTTATCACCAGCATCATCCGGAACGCAGTATTTTCTACCGAGTCTTCTTCCATTACTTCCATAGATTTCTCCTGGAATATGAGAACCGATGGGAGAGAGATTATGGCTATCTTCGTTACATTGTGCATGAGGTTGTGGAGAGGTATCTGGACTGCGGCAACCCGAAGTGTGGGTTTGCGAGGATTCAGTGTGGAGCTTTTGATGGCAGCCGAAGAGAGGAGCGAGTATTTCTGATAACATTCTTGACTGCTCTTTATCCTAAGTTGCGGAATTGATGCTACAGCAGGAAAGCGTTTGACTCTGGGAACAGTCCATGATATAAGTTTAATCTTTTAGAAAAATTGAGATCAGAAAAACTTAAATATCCCATCATCCTGTTGATATTCTCTATATTCCTGTGGAATGTCTCCTGTCATAAAAAGCCAACCCCAAAGCTGGTGGAAAGCCCTCCTCCAGCATCTGCTGAGGAAAAAACCACTCCACAGGTCGAGAAAACAGAATCGCCACCCCCTGTGGAAGAGGTTCAACCTGAACCGGAAATCGTTCCTCAACAGGAAGCTTCTGAGAAGATGGAAAGATATCCTTCTTCTCTCCTCGAAGAAGCTCTGTATGCCTACCAGGATGCGGTTTCAGCCTGGGAAAGAGGGGACTTTGAAACCGCTTTGGCTGCTCTTGATGAGGCCTACAGCCTCATCCTTAAATTAGATCTGCCCCCTGATTCCCCTCTCATCCAGGAAAAAAACGACCTGAGACTCCTCATCGCCCAGAGAATACAGGAGATCTATGCTTCTCGTCTGATTACCGCCGGAGACAATAATCAGACCATACCCCTGGTGGAAAACAAACATGTGAAAGCTGAAATCAAGAATTTCCAGACCAAAGAGAGGAAATACTTTGAACAGGGTTATCAGCGTTCCGGTCTTTACCGGGAGATGATTCTTACAGAAATGAAGAAGTCCGGCCTCCCTGAACAGCTTTCCTGGCTGCCTCTTATCGAAAGCTGGTTTAAGGTCAAAGCTTTTTCTCGAGCCCGGGCCTTGGGCCTGTGGCAGTTTATCTCCTCCACCGGGTACCGTTTCGGCTTGAAGAGAGACCGGTGGATTGATGAAAGAATGGACCCGGAGAAATCCACCCGGGCAGCTATCAAATATCTGAAAGAGCTCCATTCATTGTTTGGCGACTGGACCACTGCCTTAGCCGCTTACAACTGCGGAGAAATCAGAGTCCAGAGGACTATCCGTAATCAGCGCGCAAAATATCTTGACAACTTTTGGGATTTGTATGTGATGCTGCCTCGAGAAACAGCCCGTTTTGTCCCTCGGTTTATTGCTGCTCTTCTGATCATCAACCATCCTGAAAAATACGACTTTAACCTTCCCCCTCCTTATCCTCCTCTTAAATATGAGTCCATCTCCATCCATCGCCCGGTGAAACTCACAGAGCTTTCCAAAGCGTTGGGCTTACCTGAAGACCAACTGGCCGCTTTCAATCCGGACCTCCGTCACGGAGCTACTCCTGACCACCGCTACCTTCTTAAGGTCCCCGAAGGCTACGGCGACAGGACTCTGGCCTGCATAAACTCCATTCAGCGCTGGATTCCTCCTGAAGCCACTTATATAATCCATTATGTGCGGAGAGGTGAAACCCTCTCAGGAATAGCCAGCCGATACAGGACTTCAGTTGGAGCTATCGCCCGGTTGAGTGGACTGCGGCGCGTGCATCTCATAAGACCAGGTCAAAGGCTGAAGATTCCTTCTCGAGGAACATATTACCGTTCCAGCCCCTCTCTTGAACTCACTGCAGATAGGGAAAAGCTGGTGTACATCGTCAGACGGGGTGACTCCCTATACCGCATCGCTCGTGCCTTCAACACCACTATCCATACAATCAAAAGAGATAATAATCTCAGAAGCAATATTTTGCGTGTGGGGCAAAAGCTGGTTATCCAATCAGGTAAACCAGAGGGAGCGGTTGTTTATACAGTGAGGCCAGGTGACACTCCTTTCGACATCGCCAAGAAATTCAACATGAACCTCAATTATTTGCTGCGCATCAACGGGCTCAGCACCCGATCAAAGATTTATCCGGGACAAAAGCTCTGGGTAATCTCAAAATAAAAAAAGACAGGCAGCTTTTTTTGTGTCAAAAAGCTGCCTGTTCTCTTTTTTATTTCTTGCCTTTGGGCTTCTCTTTTGTTTTCTTCTTTTCTTTCTTTTTGAACTCCGAACCCACAAGTTCAATCATAGCCAGTTCTGCTCCATCACCGGCCCGTGAATCTAACTTCACGATCCTGGTGTATCCCCCTGGCCTTTCAGAGAAACGAGGGGCGATTTCATCAAAAAGCTTCTTGACAGTGTCCTTCTTGAAAATGAAACTTAAAGCCTTTCGTCTGGCATGAAGAGTATCTTTTTTGGCCAAGGTGATCATCTTCTCAGCCATTGGCCTGGCGGCTCTAGCCTTAGCCAGTGTGGTCTTCACCCTCTCTTTCTCCAGCAGAGATGTCACCAGATTGCGCAAAAGTGTGCGCCGGTGAGCGGTGTCTCTTCTTAATTTCTTCCCTCTAACTCGGTGTCTCATTCACCAGCTCCCTGTTCTTCTTCCCCTTTTCCTTCTAATTTTTCCAATAACTTAGGGTGAAGATCCAAATTTAAGCCCAATCCCAAATGCTGAAGGGTTTCTTTAATTTCTGTCAGTGATTTACGGCCGAAATTCTTCGTCTTCAACAGATCATCTTCTGTCTTCTGGACCAATTCATAGATCTTTTCAATCCCCGCTGCTTTCAAACAATTGTTTGATCTCACTGAAAGCTCAAGATGATCTATGGTTTTTGATAAAATATCGAATTTCGAAAAAAAAGGGATCTCTTTCTTTTCCGGAGTCTTTTCTATCTTTAAAGGCTCATCCACGATATCCAGGAAAATGACAAGATGATCTCTGAGTATCTTGGCTGTCTGGGCCAGGGCATCTTGAGGAGTGATTGCCCCATTGGTCCACACTTCCATAGTGAGATTCTCATACTCGATTCTCTTACCCACTCTGGCTGGATCGACCTTGTAATTCACTCTCTTGACAGGAGAATGAGAAGAATCTACCGGAATAAAATCCACGCTCAGATTCTCATCAAAATTTTGATCAGCAGGAATGTATCCTTTGTTATTCCTGACTATCATCTCCACATTCAATTTTCCATCTTTATCTAAGGAGGCAATATGGACTTTTGGATCAAGTATTTCGATGTCAGAATCATGTACGATATCCGACGCTTTAGCTTCAGCCGGACCTTCCTTTTTCAGGGTCATGGTTTTGGGTTGATCTCCTTTAAGATCCAATGGAATGCTCTTTAAATTGAGGATTATATCTGTCAAATCTTCCACTATTCCGGGCAGAGAGGAAAATTCATGAAGAACGCCTTGAATACGAACATTGGTGATAGCTGCACCTGGTATGGAGGAAAGGAGGATTCTCCGCAGAGCATTTCCCACAGTGATCCCGTATCCCCTTTCAAAAGGTTGGGCAGAGAACCGTCCGTATGTCTCTGTCAAAGTGTCATAATCACATTCAAGGTATTTTGGCCTCTGAAATCCTATGTCTATCATGGGGCCTCCTTTTTTCTCTTCTTTTTTGTTCATCTCCTTGTCCATAATCTCAAAGATTCAAGATTTTTCTTTTTCTAAGGCATCCAAAACTCTATTTAGAATAAAGCTCAACAATCAAATGTTCTTCCACCGGAAGGGTCACATCCTCTCGGGCAGGAAAGGAGAGAACTTTCGCTTCCATCTTTTCTCTGTCCACTTCTATCCACTTGGGAACCGCTTTGTTTTTGTTGTATTCCATTAGGGCCTCTACTTCTTTCAGATTGGCTGTTTTTTCCCGATAAGAGACCACATCTCCCTTATCCACCAGCATGGAGGGAATATCGGCTTTGTGTCCGTTAATTCGGATATGGCCGTGAGTGATGAGCTGGCGGGCATGGCTGCGGGAATGCGAGAATCCCGCAATAAAAACCACATTTTCCAGTCTTCTCTCCAGCATGGTTAAAAGGCTTTCTCCTGTGATGCCCCTTTTCTTTTCTGCTCTCCGAAAGAAAAGATGAAATTGTCTTTCGGACATCCCGTAGTACCTCTTCATTTTCTGCTTCTCTCTGAGCTGGATGCCATATCCCAGGATTCTTCTCCTCATCCTTCCATGCTCACCCGGGGGATAAGACCTTCTCTCCACCGGACATTTCTCGCTCAGACATTTGCTTCCCTTTAGAAAGAGTTTCACTCTCTCTGCTCGACAAAGACGACAGACCGAATCCCTGTATCTCGCCATCATTCGCTCCTTACAGACATTATTAAACTCTTCTTCTCTTCCTGACCCGGCACCCGTTATGGGGGATAGGAGTGATATCCCGAATGGATTTTATTTCCAAGCCACGGGCTTGGAGGGCCCTGATAGCAGACTCTCTCCCTGCCCCTGGCCCCTTGACTTTGACATCCACGTACCTCACTCCGGAGTCTTTGGCCTTCTCTGAAGCCTCTCTAGCGGCCAATTGAGCGGCAAACGGAGTTCCTTTACGGGCTCCTTTAAAGCCAATGGTTCCAGAGCTGGCCCAGCAGACTGTGTTTCCCTGCTGGTCGGTTATGGTAATCACGGTATTATTGAAGGTGGACCGGATATAGGCCACCCCAAAACCCACATCTTTTTTCGCCTTTTTCTTTCCTGTTTTCCTTTTTGGCCTGGGCATCAGTGTCTCCCTTTATTTGAGTTTCTTGAGCTTTTTTACGGAATGACCTCGAGGACCTTTCCTGGTCCTGGAGTTGGTTTTGGTCCGCTGCCCTCTCACCGGCAGGCGGCGGCGGTGCCTTAAACCTCGATAACAGCCGATATCCATGAGCCTTCTGATGTTCAAGTTGACTTCTTTTCTGAGGTCTCCTTCGATCTTTTCCCTCTTTTCGATGATCTGGCGTATTTTGTTAATCTCATCTTCAGTTAAGCTCTTGACCTTCTTGTCTTTATCAATCTTGGCTTCCTCAAGAATTTTGTTGGACTTGGACCGCCCAATTCCATATATATAAGTCAATCCAATCTCCACCCTCTTTTGGGGAGGAAGAGTTATTCCTGCTATCCTTGCCATTGTTACCTCTCTTATCCTTGCCTTTGTTTATGTTTAGGGTTGGAGCAAATCACTCTCAGAGTCCCTTTTCTTCTGATGATCCGGCAGTTCCGGCACATTCTCTTGACCGAAGCTCTAACTTTCATTTTTTCTCTCTCTTATTTAAATCTGTATGTGATCCTTCCCTTGGTTAAATCATAAGGAGAGAGCTCCACCAGCACTCTATCTCCGGGAAGAATCCGGATAAAATATTTCCTCATCTTTCCTGAAATATGAGCCAAAATGACATGTTTGTTAGCCAATTCCACTCGAAACATGGCATTGGGAAGGGTCTCGATCACTGTGCCTTCTGTTTCGATGACGTCTTTCTTAGGCATAACCTCTCTCCTTCACATCAGGCTCCATCCCTTTTTCATCCAGAGCACTCAATATCTCCACTCCCTTCGGGCTTAAGGCCACAGTATGCTCAAAATGGGAGGATAAACTTCTATCTTTGGTCACAGCAGTCCAGTGATCCCCCAGTATCTCCACCCTCCAATCGCCAGCAGCGATCATGGGTTCTATAGCCAAAACCAGCCCTGGCTTTATCCTGGGTCCCCGTCCGGGTTGGCCAAAATTGGGCACTTGGGGCTCTTCATGAAGAGAAAGGCCAGTTCCGTGACCCACAAAAGTCCGGATAACCGAAAATCCCCGGGCCTCTGCATAGCCCTGTATAGCATGAGATATATCGGAAATCCTTTTTCCTTCTCTCATCTGTTCGATTCCTTTATAAAAAGCCTGTCTGGTGGCATCCACAAGTCTCCTGGCCTCTGTACTTATCTCTCCTACGGGGTAGGTAACAGCGGCATCACCATAAAAACCATTAAATGCCACTCCAAAATCGAGACTGATGATATCGCCTTCTCTCAGAGTCCGAGAAGAAGGGATACCATGCACGATTTCTTCGTTTATGGATGTACAAAGAGAGGCGGGGTAGCCGCGGTAACCCTGAAAGGCGGGAACAGCTCCCATTTCTCGCGCTCTCATTTCAGCAAATTCATCTAATTTTTTGGTCTGAACTCCTGGTTTTATCATGTCTTTTAATTCTGTTAAAACTTTAGCCACAATCTGATTGCTCAATCTTATGGCCTGAATCTCTTTTTCACTCTTATAAACAATCATCTTCTAGCCTCATCCTTGGCTGAAGAAGCAAGTTCTTTATCTATGATAACACATATCCGGTGGAAGACTGTAAGGATCTTCCCCTCTCCGTCTATGGGATGGTAGACATTCCTCTGTTGATAATAATGGATAAGCTTGGATGTTTTCTGATGGTAGACCCGCAGACGCTCCTTGATCACTTCGGGTTTATCATCATCTCTTTGCCCTAGACGGCCTCCACACACATCACACACTTCCTCCTTCCTGGGGGGATGAACCAGAAGGTTGTATATGGCTCCGCACCTGGAACAAATCCTCCGAGCTTGAAGTCGATCCACCAGTATCTTCTCATGCATTTTGAAATCTATCACCAGTTCCTGGGTCAGTGGGCCAATTTTCTGCAGAGCTTTGGCTTGAGCGAGGCTCCTGGGAAAACCATCCAGAACATAGCCTTGTTGACAATCCCTCTTTCTTATCCTTTCCTTGACCATCTCTATCACAATCTCATCGCTCACCAATTCTCCCCGATTCATAAAGTTCTCCGCTTTTTTCCCCAGGGGAGTTTTCTTTTGAACTTCGTCGCGGAGAAGATCGCCTGTGCTTATCTTGGGGAATCCGTATTTTTTTTGTACAAGGCTGGACTGAGTTCCTTTTCCGCTGCCAGGAGGACCCAAAAGGATAATTCTCATCCTCTTCTTCCTCTTATCCGTCCTCTTCTCATAAAACCATCATAGTGACGCATGACCAGCTGAGCTTCGACCTGCTGCAGAGTATCCATAGCCACTCCCACCACAATGAGTATGGAAGTCCCGCCAAAATAGAAATTGACATTCAGTCCCTGGGTAATCCACCGAGGCAAATTGGCTTCTAAGAAATCCCCGATAACGGGAAGAGTATGGACTTTTAATCCGGTGATCATAAACTCCGGTAATATAGCCACAGCCGCCAGATAAATCGCTCCCACCAGGGTGATTCTGGAAAGCACTCCGTCAATGAAATCGGAGGTGTTTTTGCCAGGCCTTATGCCGGGAATAAACCCGCCGTATTTCCTCAGGTTGTCCGCCACATCCGAAGGATTGAAGATGATAGAAACATAGAAGTAGGTAAAGAAAATGATAGCGGCTACATACAGCAAATTATACAGAGGCATTCCCAGGGCAAACTGTTGAGCAATGGTCTGGAAAACGGGAAGCTTGACCAGCTGAGCCAAGGTGGAAGGGATAGTGATTACCGAAGCGGCAAAGATGATGGGGATCACCCCCCCGGTATTCACTCTTAGAGGCAGATGAGTGCTTTGTCCTCCGTAGATTTTTCTTCCGATAACTCTTTTGGCATAGGAGACAGGAATCCGTCGCTGTCCTCTCTCCACAAACACAATGATGGCCACCACAGCCAGCATCAGCACCAGAAGAAAGATCAGCCTCAATGGAGACATCTCTCCTGTTCTCAGCTGGGATAAAACACTCTGGATCCCCCGAGGAAAATTGACCACGATGCCCGCAAAAATGATAAGAGAGATGCCATTGCCGATGCCCCGCTCTGATATCTGCTCTCCAAGCCACATGATAAAAACGGTTCCTGTGGTGAGAGTCAGCACAGTCATGAATCTAAATCCCCAGCCTCCCTGGGGGACGATAGGAGCTCCTCCCGGACTGGTGAGCCGCTCCAAAAATAAGCTGATTCCAAAAGATTGGATAACACAGATAATGATGGTACCATAGCGGGTGTATTGGGTGATTTTTTTCCTGCCCAATTCACCCTCCTTGGACAATCTTTCTAAATAAGGCCAGACCACCTGCAGCAACTGCAGGATAATGGAGGCGCTGATATAAGGCATTATACCCAAAGCGAAAATGGTCATGCGGGACATGTTTTGGCCTGAAAAGAGATCAACAAATCCGAGAATGGTTCCCCTCTGTGCTTCCCAGAACTCAGCCAGGGCGGCAGCACTTATGCCAGGATTAGGGATCTGTGCTCCTATGCGGTACACCGCCAGAATAGCCAAGGTGAAAATGACCCTCTTTCTCAAGTCTGGAATGCTGAAAATGTTCCTTATGCTTTCTAACATTACGCTTTTCCTATAAGGACAGCTTTTCCTCCAGCCTTGGCGATTTTTTCTTGGGCTGAACGGGAAAACTTATGAGCATGTATATTTATAGGGGAAGAAATCTCTCCTCTCCCCAGAATCTTTACCCTTTCTGTCTCTTTCCTGATGAGACCGGCTTCTGCTAAATCTTTGGGTTTTACCACTTTCTTCCCTATCTTTTCCAGTCTATCCAAGTTGACCTCGCCATATTCTTTCCTGAAAATATTGGTGAATCCTCTCTTGGGCACTCGGCGGTGAAGGGGCATCTGCCCCCCCTCGAACCCTCTTTTCCGGGAGTAACCGGAGATAGACTTTTGACCCTTGGTGCCCCGGCCAGCGGTCTTGCCGCGACCAGAACCTGGTCCTCGGCCCACACGACGTCTATTTTTACGAGATTTTCTCGCCGGATGAAGATCACTCAATTTCATTTCTCGCTCACCTTCTCCACACTCACCAAATGATGGACTTTGTTTATCATACCCCAAACTTCGGGTGAATCTCTGCGCATCACTTCTGAGTTTATCTTTCTCAAGCCCAGGCCTTTGACCACTTCTCTCTGCTTTGGAGGACGGCCAGCAAGGCTCCTGACCAGTTTCACTCTCAACAACTTCTCCGCTGCTGCTTTTTGCCCTTTGGACGGTCTGGTCTTGGATTTTTTGACTTTTCTGGTCTTTCTTCTTACTGCCACACGTCCTCCTTGGGTATTCCCCGCAGTTTTGAAGCTTTATCAGCATCCATTAAATTTTTCAATGCCTTCATAGTGGCATTGGCCACGCTTATGGGATTATTGCTGCGCACTGATTTGGTTAAAATATCCTTTATCCCGGCTAATTCCATGATAGCTCTCACCGCACCTCCGGCAATGACTCCTGTTCCTTTAGAGGCGGGACGGAGAATCACCACCCCTCCTCCTGCCACGCCCTTGATAGGGTGGGGAATAGTGGTTCCATTCAGAACCACTTTCATCAGATTTTTCCTGCCGTCCTGGACGGCCTTAGCGATAGCCTGGGGGACCTCTCGAGCCTTTCCTTTGCCCACCCCCACCATTCCGTTCTCGTTTCCTACAGCCACTAGAGCGGTGAAGCTCAGATTTTTTCCTCCCTTCACCACTTTAGTCACCCTGCGGATCGAAATCACCTGGTCCTTTAATTCAATTTCTTCTTCTTCTTCTTCAATTCGATCCTCTTTTTGATCTTCTTCTGTTTTCTGGATGTGGTCTTTTTCCTTGAGTTCTTTCTTTCGCTCTTCTTCCTGTTCTTCTTTCAATTCATGCCTCCTTATTTAATCCTCTTGCCTCCACTAGAAAGAAAGACCTTCCTTTCTCAGGGTTTCAGCCAGCTCTTTTACTCGGCCATGATAGGGGTATCGGCCTCTATCGAATACCACTTTCTTGACCTTTTTCTGTTTTAATCTTTCGGCCAATGTCTTTCCCAGCTGTCTAGAAGCTTCCCTATTTTTATGATTTTTATATTTTTGTCTGAACTCTTTCTCTAAAGAGGAAGCTGAAGCCAGCACCTGGTTATTCTCATCATCGATCACTTGAGTGTAAATGTGTCGATTGCTTTTAAAAACATAAATTCTTGGCCGTTCAGAAGTTCCACTCAATTTTTTTCTGATCCTTTTTCTAAGGCGCTGTTTAGCTCTTTTCTTCAATGTCACTTTATTTTTATACACCACTTATGACCCCCACTTTTCTCTCTTTCTTCACTAACCGCTCGCCCACATAACGGATCCCTTTCAGTTTGTAAGGATCGGGCTTACGAAATCTTCTGATCTCTTCGGCGATATGGCCTACTTTCTGCTTATCGATTCCTTTGACCGTGATGAGAGTGGATCTTTCTAAAACAATCTCGATGTTCTCAGGAATCTTGTACATGACGGGCTTTGAATAGCCCAGATGCAATTCCAACCTTCCTTTATCCAATTTGGCTCTATACCCCACTCCTACTATTTCCAACTGCTTGGAAAATCCTGAAGAAACACCAACCACCGCATTATAAGCCAAGCTCCGATTTAAACCATGAACAGACTTCTGTTGTTTGGAATCATCACTCCTGGTCAGTATAAGCTTGTTATCCTCCACCTTTGCCCTGATTCCAGGAAGAAGAGGAGAAGAGAGCTTTCCTTTGGGCCCTTTCACCTCAATTTTACTGGGAAGAATATTCACATCTACTCCCTGGGGCAGGTGGATGGGTAACCTTCCTACTCGTGACATTTCACACCTCTTCTGTTTGTATCACCAGATATAACACAAGACTTCTCCTCCCACTCCTAATTCTTCACATCTCTTTCCGGTAGCAATTCCTTTGGATGTTGAAATGATGGCAATCCCTAATCCTTCAAGAACCTTAGGAATGGAATCCCTTTTACAATAGATGCGGCAGCCGGGACGGCTGATTCTCTGAAGCTCTGAAATCACACTCTGATTGCTTTCGGTGTATTTGAGGATAATATTCAAAATTCCCTGTTTATTATCATCGATCACTTTAAAATTCTTGATGTATCCTTCTTCCTTCAAGATCTTGGCGATTTCCACCTTAATCCGGGAAGAGGGAATGCTCACCTCTCTCTTCTTCACCATGACTGCATTCCTGATCCTGGTCAGCATGTCAGCGATGGGATCGTTTAAGCTCATTTTTCATCCTCTCTTTCACCATGAAGCCTTGGTAACTCCAGGAATTTCGCCCCTCAGAGCCAGCTCCCTGAAACATAACCGGCACATTTCGAACTTCCGCAGATATCCCCGGGACCGCCCACAAATTCGACATCGTCTTTTCTTTCTCACCGAATATTTCGGCTCTTTTCTGAATTTTGCCATGGATGATTTTCTTGCCACTTTTTTTCTTACCTCTCAGCCTCACTAAAAGGCATACCTAATTTTTTTAACAGGGCGAAGGCTTCCTGGTCACTCTGGGCTGAAGTGACCACAGTGATGTTCATACCCTTCGCTTTTTCCACTTTTGTGTAATCTATCTCTGGGAAAACAAGTTGATCTTTCATCCCTAAGGTATAATTTCCATGACCATCGAAGGAATGAGGAGGCAGCCCTCTAAAATCTCTAACTCGAGGAAGAACAATATTGACCAGTCGATCATAGAACTCGTACATTCTTCGTCCCCGCAGGGTCACATAGCAGGCAATAGGCTGTCCTTGGCGGAGCTTAAAGGCAGAAATGGACTTCTTGGCTCTGGCCACGGCCGGCCACTGTCCGGTTATAACACTCAACTGGGTTTTGGCAGCATCCAAAGCCTTGATATTCTGGGTGGCCTCCCCCACGCCCATGTTGACCACAATTCTTTCCAGCCTGGGGACAGCCATCTTATTCTTTATGGATAACTCCTTCTCAAGCTCAGGAACAATCTCCTTTCTGTATTTTTCAAGAAGGCGACTCATTTTTGCTCCCTCATTTCTGTCTTTCTAAGCTGGCCCCACATTTGGCACAGACTCTGATTTTGGTTCCATCTTCCAACTTTGTATTTTTCACTCTGACTCCCTGTCCGCACTCTGAACAGTAAAGCATCAGGTTGGAAACATGAATAGGTGCTTCTTTCTCCATGATCCCTCCCTGGATGTTCTTGCTCTGATCGCGACGAATGAATTCTTTGACAAAATTTATTTTTTCCACCACCGCCTGGCTTTTCTCAGGATTGATCTTCAGTATTTTCCCTGTTTTTCCTTTGTCTTTTCCGTTCCTGACAATCACGGTGTCATTTTTTTTCAATTTGATCCTGTTCATCAAAGAACCTCCGGTGCCAGAGAAACAACCTTCATAAATTTTCTGTCTCTTAACTCTCTGGCTACTGGCCCAAAAACACGAGTCCCTAACGGCTCTCCAAACCGGTCTATGATAACCGCTGCGTTATCATCGAACCGAATATAGGAACCATCTTTTCGTCGAATTTCCTTCCTGGTGCGGACCACCACGGCCCGAATGACTTTTCCCTTGGAAATTTTGCTCTCTGGATCAGCTTCTTTGACTGTGGCAGAGATGACATCGCCGATGGCGGCTGTCTTTCCCACCCCTCCTCCCAAAGGACTTATGCACAGAATGCGTTTGGCACCTGAATTGTCAGCCACTCTGAGCATGGTTTCTGTCTGAATCATTCTACCTTTTCCTCTATATCCACACTCGGCTCTGGCCGGGAGAGTTCAACAATCTCTAGAATACGCCATCTCTTTCTCCTGCTGATGGGTCTGGACTCTATGATCCTGACAATATCTCCCACTTTGCATTTTTCATACTCGTCATGAACCAAAAATTTCTTCTTTTTTCTGACGTATTTTTTGTAGAGAGGGTGTTTCACCGGCCTTTCAACCTGAACATTCACCGTTTTTTTCATCTTTTTTCCTACCACCACACCGATCTTTGTTGTCTTTTTACCTTGGGCTTTATTCATTTTTGTTCGGTTCCTTTACTTTTTTCATTCGATATGGTTTTAATTCTGGCTATATCCTTTTTTATTTCTTTCATCTTCATGGCATTTTCCAGCTGTCCGAGCGCATGCTGGAATTTCAACTTGAAAAGTTGATCTTTCAGTTCTTCCTCTTTGCTCAACAATTCATCGTCTGATAATTCTCTCAATTCTCTTGCTTTCATCGCAGTTCTCGACCCTCTCTGGAAATGAATCTGGTTTTTATGGGGAGTTTATGAGCAGCCAGCCGCATGGCTTCTTTGGCTGTCTCCTCAGCCACTCCTTCCAGTTCATAAATGATTCGTCCGGGCTTAACCACCTCCACCCAGAATTCGGGATCACCTTTACCTTTTCCCATCCTGACTTCTGTGGGTTTTTTGCTGACTGGCTTCCAAGGAAAGACTCTGATCCACAGCTTTCCTTTTTTTCTGGCGTACCGGGTGATGGCTACCCGGCCCGCCTCAATCTGACGGGATGTCATCCAGCAGGGCTCTACAGCTTGGAGTCCATACTCGCCGAAAGAAAGAGTTGAACCGCGCTGGGCTTTCCCTTTCATCCTTCCTCTTTGATGCTTTCGGTATTTGACTTTTTTGGGCAACAGCATGATTAAATCTCCTCTATCTCCGCAGTCTGAGAGGTCATCTTGGATTTTTCTACATCACTTCTGTAAACCCATACTTTTACGCCAATATGGCCATAGGTGGTGGAAGCTTCTGTAAACCCGTAGTCGATATCTGCCCGCAATGTCTGGAGGGGCAATTGGCCTCTCAGATACCATTCCGACCGGGCTATCTCTACCCCACCTAATCTCCCGGAGCACATCACTTTTATTCCTTTGGCTCCCATCCTCATGGCAAATTCTACAGCTCTCCTCATAGCCCTGCGGTAAGCAATTCTTTTCTCCAGCTGGATAGCAATGCCTTCCGCCACCAGCAGGGCATCGAGCTCGGGTTTATCCAATTCTCTGATATCCACATACACCTCTTTTTTAGCGATGCTCTGAAGGTAAGACTTGATGCTTTCTATCTCTTTACCTCCCCGGCCGATAACAATACCAGGTCGTGCTGTGTGGATGATGATTCTTATTTTGGGGCCTACCCTTTCCACATCCACTCTAGAAATTCCAGCATGGCTGTATCTTCCTTTGATGTACTTTTTCATTTTTAAATCTTCATGAACCAGCCGACTGTATTCGGTTCCCTTGGAAAACCACCGAGAATTCCATTGCTTGTTGAATCCTAATCTAAATCCAAGAGGATGCGTCTTATGTCCCACTGTTTATCTCCCTTTTTTTTCTTCTAAAAAAATGTGCACATGGCTGGTCCTCTTCAGGATGCGAGAAACCCTCCCCATGGCTGCGGCTCTGAATCTTTTCATCTGAGGACCACGGTTAATAAATACTCTTGAAATATACAGATTATCCACATCGATATCCGGAACCTTTTGTTGAGCATTGGCTATCGCTGAGCGCAGAACCTTCTCCACAATCAAACTGGCCTTCTTCTTATTAGAGAAATGGAGAATAGTGAGTGCTTCTCCCACGTATCTGTCTTTGATCAAATCAGCTATCAACCGGCACTTCTGGGGAGAAATCCTCACGTATTTAGCTGCTGCTCGAGAGACAATATTTTGTTCGTTCATGTTATGGTTTTATCCTTATGGCCCTGGCTGTTTTTGTGGTGTGTCCCTTAAAAGTTCTGGTGGGGGAAAATTCTCCTAGTTTATGTCCAACCATATTCTCTGTTATGAAGACTGGAATAAATTTTTTCCCGTTATGCACAGCAATGGTCATTCCCACCATCTCTGGTACTACCGTGGAGCTGCGAGACCAAGTCTTAATGACCTGTTTTTTCCCTTTTTGTGTACTCACGGCATCGACCTTTTTTTTCAGTTTCCCGCTCAAAAATGGGCCCTTTTTTAAAGATCTGGCCATTGATTATTTGCTCCTTCTTCTGACGATATACTTTTGAGTCCTTTTATTCTTCCTGGTTTTGTATCCTTTGGTTGGTTTTCCAGTGGGAGAGACAGGGTTTCGTCCACCCTTGGCTTTTCCTTCGCCACCGCCATGGGGGTGATCCACCGGATTCATGGCTGTCCCTCTCACGTGAGGCCTTATGCCTTTCCATCTGTTTCTTCCAGCCTTCCCTAAAGAGATATTCTGGTGATCAAGATTGCTCACTTGACCGATAGTGGCCCGACAATCCACATGAATTCTTCTGATCTCGGAGGAGGGCAGTCTCACCTGAGCATAATCTCCTTCCTTGGCTAATATTTGAGCTCCTGCACCGGCTGATTTGGCCACCTGACCACCTTTGTTTTTCCGCAGTTCTATGTTGTGAATGAGCATTCCCAGCGGTATGTAACGGAGAGGCATAGTGTTTCCAGGAAGAATATCCACTTGTTTTTCAGAAGAAATAACTGTTTGTCCTACTTTGGTCCTGAGTGGAGTGAGGATGTACCGCCTTTCCCCGTCCCTGTATCTTACCAGGGAGATGAAAGAAGAACGGTTGGGATCATATTCGATGGTCTCTACTGTACCTGGAACATCGATTTTATCCCTTTTAAAATCGATGACCCGGTACAACCTCTTGTGTCTGCCTCCACGACGACGAACCGCGATCTGACCTTTAGAATTTCTTCCTCCTGATTGAGGAAGCGGCTCCAGGAGGGGTTTATGAGGACGGTTCGCAGTCAGTTCTTCATAATTTAAACCTGTCCTGTGCCGCAGGCTTGATGTTTTTGGCTTGTATTTCTTTATACTCATGGTTATACAGCCTCGAAGTATTCAATCATCTTTTCGCCTTCTTTGAGCTTCACATAAGCTTTCTTCCAATCTTTCCTCTTCCCTTCACTGCGCCCTACTCGCCTTGTCTTGCCTCGCATCTTCTGGATGCGGACTCTCTGCACCTTGACTTTAAAAAGTTTTTCGGCGGCTTCTTTGATTTCAATCTTGTTGGCCTGGGGATGAACTTCAAAACAGATCTCCCTGTTCTTCTCTTTCAACCAGGTGCTTTTTTCGGTGATGAGAGGTCTCAATATGATCTGATAAGGATCCTTCATGGCTTCAACCTCTCCATCAAAGATTCAAAGGCCTGTTGAGAAAACACCAGCCATTTATGGCTCAAAACATCATAGACATTGACTTGACGGGAGTCAACAGGCTTGATTTTAGGGATATTGCGCAAGCAGAGGAACAAATTTTTATTGACACGGCTGTCCACGATCAAAGCTGAATCCAGGTTTAACTTTTCTAATAATTTTACTCCTTCCTTTGTCTTGGGCTCCTTTACATCCAAACTCTTCAAAATAAGCATCAGCTTCTGCTGGTGTTTCAAAGATAAAGCCGATTTCAAGGCGTTTCTTTTCATTTTTTTGGGAAGTGGGTAGGAGTAGTCCTTTGGTTTAGGACCAAAAGCAATTCCTCCCTTCCGCCATATGGGAGAGCGGATGCTCCCAGCCCTGGCTCTCCCGGTACCTTTTTGTCTCCACGGTTTACGGCCACCTCCTCTAGCTTCGCTCCGGGTTTTGGTGGAGGCTGTGCCCCGTCTTTGGTTGGCTCTAAAATTGACCGCGGCTTCATACAATAGATGCTCCTTTACTGGATAGGAAAAAACTTCTTTAGGAACAGAAATCTCCTTCACTTTTTTGCCGCTGTTGTCAATAACCTGAACCTTATTCATTTCTTTTTTCCTTCTCTATTCCTTCTTTTTGACCGGAAAATGTGCCTTTTTAACCAGAACATAGCCTCCGTTCGATCCAGGGACAGATCCTTTGACCACCAGGAGGTTACTGTCCTTATCAGTCTGGATGACAGTCAAGTTCCTTACGGTAACTCTCTGTTGGCCCATATGGCCAGGAAGCTTTTTCCCTTTGAACACCCGGGAAGGGAAGGCAGATGCCCCCACAGAACCAGGGGCTCTATGCATCATCGAACCATGGCTTTCCTTTCCTCCTTTGAAACCCCACCGTTTCACCACTCCCGCAAAGCCTTTCCCCTTGCTGGTTCCCAATACATGAACTTTCTCTCCCGATTGGAAAATATCCACAAAAACCTGGTCTCCCTCTTTCACCTCGCCCTGGAATTGAAACTCCCTTAACACCTTTGTGGGGGGAGCTTTAGAGTTTTTCAAATGTCCCAACAAAGGCTTGGACATATTTTTAGCCGGCCTCTCTTCGATCAGTCCGAGCTGAACAGATGAATAACCATCTTTTTCTTCTGTTTTTTTCTGGATGACAGTGCAGGGACCCGCCTTGATGACTGTTGCAGACACCACATTGCCCTGCTCATCAAAAGTTTGGGTCATCCCCACCTTCTTCCCGATCAGACCTTCCACCATATCTATTCACCTCCAGCACCAAAGGCCTGAATTTCCACATCAATCCCTGCCGGCAAATCAAGTTTTTGGAGCTCTTCGATGGTTTCATTATTGTATTCACTGATATCTATCAGTCTCTTGTGGATCCTCATCTCAAAATGTTCTCTAGACCGTTTATCCACATGAGGAGAACGGAGGACACAAAATCTATGAATACGTGTGGGCAGAGGTATAGGGCCAGATATGTTTGCTCCTGTCCTTTTAGCCTTGACCACAATGTCCTTTACAGACTGATCCAAAAGACGATGATCAAAAGCTTGAAGTCTTATTCTTATTTTTTCCATTTTTTTCTTTTCCTCTGTTCTCCTCTGCTGTTTTTTATCATTAATTTCTTCTTTCCTATTCTAACTTCTTTTGTGTTGCCTACTCTATAATATCGGTGACTGTTCCTGCTCCCACTGTCCGTCCTCCCTCTCTTATGGCAAACCTCAGCC
>JBKHJA010000030.1:0-23240 GCA_046538375.1 Candidatus Aminicenantota bacterium | reverse complement strand
ATGTCAGCAGTTAGGTAGTACATTTAGACTTGCTGTAACTAACCTGGATTATTCATGAATTCGCTGGAAACAATGTATATGAGGCAGGAAATTGGGGACATGACCCAATTTTCTGAAATTGGGATCGTGTCCCTAATTTCCCATAATTTATGAATAATCCAGGTAAGCCTGCATTATTCACATAAGTTTTTGATTTCCATGAAAAAGGAAATCAGGGACACGATACCGAATTCAGGAGAATTCGATTCATGTCCCGATTTCCCCTGAAATTCATGACTTCTTCTGGGAAAACCTTCAATTTATGAATAATGCAGGCTGATTGGCTATATTTAAGTTATGATATGTGTTTAGAATTAATGGCGAAAGTCGGGTTTGTCAGCGACGAGAGGAGATATTAAAACGGCCAGAAAACAGGAATGAGGAGGATGCTGACAATAACGATAATGATTTCAAGAGGAAAGCCCATCCGCCAGTAGTCGCTGAATTTATAGCCCCCTGGACCCATTACAATGGTGTTGGACTGATGGCCGATCGGAGTGAGGAAGGCACAGGAACCTCCCACAGCAATAGCCATCAGAAAAGGGTCAACTGAGACATTTAATCCCTGGGCAATGCTGATTCCGATAGGAGCCATGAGCACTACAGTAGCAGCATTGTTGATCAGATCAGAAAGAAACATGGTAACAACGAGAACAATGGTGAGTGTAGCCCACACAGGAAAATGTGATCCCATAGCCATGATTTGCGAAGCAATGAGCTGAGCTCCTCCAGTTCTTTCAAGAGCTTCGCCAACCGGTATCATTGCTCCCAGCAGAATGATCACAGGCCAGTCCACGCTCTGATATATATTCCGGAAAGATATGACATTGGTCAGAACAAGAAGCAGAGCTGCCAGAGGGAATGCGATTTGTACAGGCAGAAATCCTGAGACTACTGAAATTATTGAAGCCCCGAATATTCCAAGAGCAAGAATGATCTTGTGGGGCTGGCCAATCTTTAATCCACGTTCAGCTAGAGGGAGACAGCCCATCGAAGTAATGGCTTCATTGATATTCTTAACCCGCCCCTGGAGAAGAAGAACGTCCCCTGGCTCGAAACGAATTTTATAAAGTCTCTGGCGGATTTTTTTCTCCTGTCTTGCTACAGCTAAAAGATTGACCCCATATCTGGAGCGCATAGAAATGCTTGAGGCTGATTTCCCTACAAGAGGTGAGTCAATGGTCACCACTGCTTCCTGGGTTGTTATGTCTTTTGAGCCCACAGCATCTTTGCGAAATTGTTTTCCGCCCACCAGCTTGACTTTCTGGTTGTTGACAAATGCTTTCAAGTCCTTTGGGTCGCCCTCCAGAATGAGAATATCATTGGTTTTCAACTCTTCTTCTGGATCTGGTGTATGAATGCGGCGGTTATTGCGTATGAGTCCCAGAAACTTGATATCAGTATCTTTAAGGTTTTGAACATCTTTCATAGCCCGGTCTTTTAATTTGGACTCTTTTGTGATTTTTACCTCTGTGATATAGTCTTCGATTTTAAACAGGTCTTCAGGTGAGGTTTCTCCCCGTCTCTTGGGAAGGAACCGCCAGCCGACTAAGGAGATAAAGGCAATACCCACCACAGCCACTCCAATTCCAACGGGGCTGAAATCGAACATATTAAAGGGATTGCCTGTAGCTTCTCCCCTGAAAGTGGCAATGATGATATTGGGAGGAGTTCCGATGAGGGTGGTCATCCCACCCAAAAGAGAACCAAAAGCTAAGGGCATTAGAATGTAGGAGGGAGCATTCCCACTTTTTCTTGCCAGATATAATCCAACAGGCATAAGAATGGCCAGGGCTCCAATATTGTTAATGAAAGCGGAAGAAACAGCCACCACTATGGTGAGCACCATGATTTGGACCACCAGTTTTTTCCCAACTTTTAGCAGCAATGAAGCAATAACATCGATAAGGCCTGAATTCTGAAGGGCACGGCTGATAACAAGCACCGCAACTACTGTGATTACAGCAGGATGAGCAAAACCAAAAAAAGCATGGTCTTTCGGAATCACACCCGCAATCACTAATATGAATAAGGAGATGAGTGCTGCGATGTCATGCCGGTATTTTCCCCATGCAAAAAGAAAAAGGGTGATGATAAGAGTGATAAAAACAACGATTTGGTCCATGCTGAATAAAGGTACCACAAATCTGCATTCTCACAAAGACTAAAGATTGTTTCTTGTTTATATCTGATAGTATTAGAGAATATATGGATTATGCTCCCAGAGACAAAGGGAAATATGAGTAAATGGAATTTTCTGATAAAGAGCAAGTCGCGGCGGTGATCCATCCGAAGTATCATTACCTTTTGTGGAAATAAGACTGGAAATAAGGCAGCCAGGCCATGGTATCGTCTTTTTGTTCAGCTTCTTCAATGCTCAGTTTTTTCAACTCTTGACTCACATTGATATTCTGCCAAATTAAAGAGTAAATCTCCATGATTATGACGATCCGCTGGCCGCTGTGATAGGGCTATCTATTTTTTTGACATGAATCATGATAGGATGGGGGAGAAATGTCCCTGGCTTTCCCTCCGGCATATGAATTTTGAGTTTGCTTCCTTTAAGCTCAGCGCCTTCCACTTTGTCTATGAGCTCCTCGTTAGCCACTCTCAATTCATAGAGCTGATCAGCCAGGCCTTCTACCCTGACTTTTAGCAGGCTTCCCTGCTTCTGTATGGAGATTATTTTCAGGCCTTTATTCCTCTCTCCTGGTTTTGTCTTCACCGCGGGAGGCAGAATCTCCACTGTGGGCACAAACTCCATTTCAATAATAAGAGGCCTTCCGGATAGAGGAATATCTGCTTCTGGAAGAACAACCTGTCCTTTGTTGTGAACTTTGAAGGCGAGAGGCTCTTCATCCACTCTGAGGGATTGAATCTTGCTTCCTGTTCCCAGGGCGGGAGAGAAGCGAAGCTTATAGCCCGGGGCACTGCTGGCTTGAACAGAAACAGCTATCTTATTTTTTGTCCGTTTGTAATGGAATGAAAAAGAATCGTTTCCAATTTTATAATTGTCCACACAGACTTCCTGCCAGTCAGCAGGGAAATGGGGAGAGAAGGTTACGGTTTTTGCCAGTGCGTCACCCTCGAGACCCAGAAGGCCCCGGACAAAAGGGAGGACCACTCCGGCCGAAGAAAATCCCTGATGGGCGACAGTTTCCTGAGGCCAGAAATAGTGGCTTCCTGAAAAGACCTCGGCAATGCAGCCCAGCGCATAGTCAAAGGTATGCTGAGCAGTGGCCATGAGCGAGCTGTATCCCTGGAGATGAAGATGGTGTTTGAACTGGGCTGTGGAAACCCAGCTGGTGAGGAAAGGCCACACAGCGCCGTAGTTGTAACCCAGGGGTTCATAATAGTGGCTTTTTGAGGAAAGACTCCGCACTCCCCAATCTGTGGTGAGCACAGATGAGTTGAGTTTTTCAAATGTGAGAAGAGTCCTCCGGGGTGTTCCCAAGTCCCACATCAGTGCAGGTGCACTCCAGGGGGAGATTTCTTTGACTGTTTCCCCCTTTGTGTTGAAAGCATAAACATAGAACTGCTTCTCTTCATCCCAGAACCTTTGGTCCAAAACTCTCTTGGCTTTCTCATAGTCCTGTGCGGCCTTTTCTTCATACTCTTTATCTTCTGCAGCCCGGCCCAGGTGCTTCATGGCACGGGCAGCTTGAGTCCATACGGCAGCCAGGTAGACATCTGTCTCCATCCCGGTGAGAGCCCCGTATTCCAGAGCCCCTAAACCTGCTTTTCTGTTGTCCATCAGGCCGTCTCTGTTGGCATCTGTACTCAAGCACCAGTCATAAGCCCTCTTGAGCGAATCCCAGCTTTCTATGATGAATCTCTTGTCGCCGCTCATTCTGAAGTAGTCGTGCATGGCTGCGATATAAAAGGGTGTGGTGTCTGCGTGAATATATCCGTAATGATAGTCATTCCACCAATCGATGTATGCGGCTCCCTGGGAGAGTTCATGAGCCATTTTTCCATCCTCCCGCTGCCATTTTTGGTTAAAAGCCAGAGCCTCCTGAACAGTGGAGAAGGCGCCGCAGCTCAAGAGACTGAAACAGTTGATGAACGAATCTCCCCCGAAGAACCATCCGAATCCCGGACGGCCGCTCGTTCCCGAGGCGCCCAAACCAGCAACCAGCCCTTTTCCCAGATCTGGATTCTCCACCACAAGGTTATCATAGGCCACTTTTGCCCATTCAAAGGCAAGGTTAAGCTTTTCCTCAGGGGTTTGAACTCGGAGGGTGCTCTGGCTGAGGCGTTTATAATGGGAGACATTCTCTCTGTAAAATTTTTCTGGATCATCCCTCAATTTACGGTAGGCCTTGATGATCTCTTCTCTTGGACCTTTCCCTCCGGACATGAAGATAGGAATATATGTATGGAGGACCTTTTCGGGATTGGGGATATCGATTCTAAATTCATGGGGTGTACCGGAAAGCATATGGGCAGGGGTGGTGGAGATTCCAGTGGCGGCCGGAGAGCCCACCATGCCGTGATTTTTCCCCGTCGGTTCAGAAATGATGTAGGCCTTCAGTTTGTCCAGCCAGAAGGCATACTGGCCGCCCAGGCCTGCCGGCCACATTGGCTGAAGGACAGGGAGAAAGCCGCAGACGATAGTCAAAGGTTCGGTGGAGTCGACCTTGAGGAGGATGATCGCTCCTGGTTCTTCTACCGGGGTGATGTAGATGGCCTTTACAGTGAAGGATGGATATGTGTAGGTTAAGGTGGTGGCTTCGGGAGTGACAGAGATATGCCGGACTATATCCTCAGCCCTTATAGGGCGGGTGGAACTTCCTGTAAAAAAGGAAAATTCAAAATTACGAAACAGCTTCAGAGGATAGGCCCAGGCTTCAAAAGAGCCGCTCTCCTGGCCAAGGATGGCAAACTTTCTTCCCACCTTATCGAACGGTGTCCCGGGTTGGGCCAGACGCTCCAGCGCGAGGGGATTGGGCTCCATGTTGAAGGCGGGAACCAGTCCTTCCTGGGCTTTTGCAGGAGGCAGGGAGATGGAGAAGAAGATAAATGAGATTAGAACCCGTTTCAGTTTTTCCATGCCCTCCCCATTTATATAAGATTTATCCAAATCTGTAAACGGGGACGCTTTTTTTAATATTCAAAATTCATTTCCCCTGGTGGTGCTTTCAATTATAATAGGAAAGTCGGTTACTCTAACCCGGATTAAGGAAATAATGCTCGAAATTCTGACAATTCTTCTCATTGGATTTGTAGTATTTCAAAGCAGTTATCCAATCGGTAGAGGGACTTACCTTAAGAGTGAAGCCCATTAGCAATTGAAGGCGGAGCCTCCATAAAGGTAAGAAGCGGGAGGAAATCACTTCACTCCTGGAACAAATTGAGTATTCTACCCCCAAGAGAATTGTCATAATAGAGTTTATGTGTTATTTTCGGTCAGCCGTTCAATGTTTCATCAAATCTTGAAATTGGATGTTAGCTTATATGGATGATCTAAAGATAGATGAAATGCAGAGCTGGCAGAATACCTGCCTGCTCAGTTTGTTTTAAAAAGCATGGCAGAAGGTTAAAATGTCTCAGGAAATGTCTCAGGATATAATGAAAAGAAACTGGTGGAACAAAAAAGCATCTGAGGTTATAGCCTTCTTCAAGTCAAGCCCTGAGGGCCTAAGCCAGGATGAAGCCAAACGCCGTCTGGCTCAATTCGGTCCTAATGAACTGGCAGAAAAAGAAAAAATTTCTCCTTGGACAATCTTTCTGGAACAGTTCAAAAGTGTTCTCATTATCATCCTGCTTTCTGCTATAGTCCTATCGGCTGTTGTGGGAGATGTAAAAGAGTCGGTTATTATTGCTGTTATTGTCCTTTTTGCCTGTGGCTTAGGCTTTATCCAGGAATACAGAGCAGAGCGGGCTATGGAGGCCTTAAAGAGGATGGCAGCACCCACGGCCTCTATAATAAGAGGCGGCAGGGAGACAGAAATACCTGCCAGAGAGATTGTTCCAGGTGATATCATTCTCCTCAACACTGGCAACCGAATCCCGGCTGATGGCCGTCTTATTGAGGCTGTGAACCTGAAGACAGAGGAAGCCTCTTTAACCGGAGAATCTGTTCCTGTAGAGAAAATAGATTATCCTGTGAATGGTGAAATAGATATCGGAGACAGGCGAAACATGGTTTTCATGGGAACTGCGGTTGTCTATGGCAGGGGGAAAGCAATGGTAACAGCTACGGGAATGGCCACAGAGTTTGGTAAGATTGCCGGCATGCTGCAGGAAGTCAAGAAAGAACGCACTCCACTCCAGGTTAATCTTGACCGTATGGGAAAATGGATTGGCGTCGGTGCCTTGGTCCTTTGTTTTGTGTTAGCCCTCTTGGGCGTCATGAGAGGGCATAAGATCCTGGAGATGTTTATATGGGGAGTATCCTTGGCAGTGGCTGCTGTTCCTGAATCCTTGCCCGCGGTGGTTGTTATCAGTCTAGCTCTTGGTGTTCGACGAATGGTAAAGCGCCATGCTTTGATACGAAGGCTCCCGGCTGTGGAAACTTTGGGCTGCACCACATTTATCTGCTCGGATAAGACCGGCACGATGACCCAGGATCAGATGATGGTACGCCGTATTTATGTCGATGGTAAACTGATTGATGTCACCGGGATTGGGTACAAGCCTGAGGGGGAATTTCATCTTGATGATGAAGTTATTGTTCCACAACAAAACATCGCTCTTCAAACGCTTCTCCGCATAGGGACTCTTTGCAATGATACTTCTTTGGATAAGGTTGAGGGCAGCTGGGATATTAAGGGCGATCCCACCGAAAGCGCTTTAGTAGTGGCTGCGGCTAAATCCAATTTGTGGCAAAAAGACCTTAGTGGAAAATTTCAACGAGTAGGCGAAATTCCCTTTTCTTCTGAGAAGAAGATGATGACCACTATCCATCAAACATCTCAAGGAAAGATCGCTTACTCTAAAGGGGCGCCAGAAATAATATTGAATTCTTGTAAATATATCTATGCAGAAGGTGAAGAAAGACAATTAACTGGAAGAGACAAAGAAGATGTCCTTTCTGCGGCTCAGAACATGGCTGGTGATGCTCTTCGCGTTCTGGGAATGGCATACAAAAGGTTGTCCTCCGGCTCTGGCGATACAGAAACAGAAAATGTGGAGCAGGACTTGGTCTTTGTTGGTCTTGTGGGGATGATTGACCCACCCCGGGAAGAGGTTAAAGAGGCTGTAAAACTCTGTGACCAGGCGGGAATAAAGTCAGTTATGATAACTGGCGATCATAAACTAACCGCAGTTGCCGTTGCCAGAGAATTAGGCATACTCAAAGAAGGCATTGCCCTGACCGGAGCTGAAATTGATAGTATGAGCGAGGAGGAATTGGGAGCTCTGATTGAAAAAATAGAAGTCTACGCCCGCGTTTCCCCAGACCATAAACTGCGAGTAATCGAAGCCTTAGCTAAAAAAGGTCATGTAGTGGCTATGACCGGAGACGGGATAAATGATGCTCCAGCGCTGAAAAAAGCTGATATCGGCGTGGCTATGGGTATAACCGGCACTGATGTTACAAAGGAAGCTGCTGATATGGTTCTTACAGATGATAACTTTGCCTCCATCGTGGTTGCTGTTGAGGAGGGAAGAGGCATTTTTGGCAATATTAAGAAGTATCTTATGTATTTACTTTCGTCCAATATCGGCGAAATATTATTAATGGCAGGGGCTATCCTTTTTGGTCCTCTAATCGGACTTCCCTACGGAGCTATCCCTCTTGTTGCCATCCAGATTTTGTGGGTTAACCTGGCAACTGATGGTTTACCCGCCATTGCCCTCTCCGTTGACCCGGCGGATCCGGATATCATGAGACATAAGCCTCGTCCACGAGGTCAAGGCATCTTTACCCGGCCAGTAGTAATGCTCATGTTTATTGCTGGAATATGGTCATGTCTGGTGAATATAGGAATATTTAAGTGGGCGTTGGATGCAGGCAGAGGGATGTGGGAGGCCCAGGGTTTGTGCTTCCTTACCCTTATCATCATCCAGTTCTTCAAAGCTTACAACTTCCGTTCTGACAAACATTCCATATTCAAGATCGGCCTCTTCACTAATAAATGGCTGAATCTCGCCGTATGCTGGGAGATAATGCTTTTGTTTATAATAATTTATATGCCATTTCTCCAGGAGTCGTTCCGGACTTTTTCTTTAAGTCTCGGTGACTGGATACTGGTGATATTTTTAGCCGGGACTATCTTTCCGGTCATGGAAATAAGTAAATCTATTATCAGATGGAAAGAGGAAACAAGGCCAAAAAAGATTGTACCTTAAAGTCGAACTCTTTATTAAAAATGCCTGGTTTGTTTTCTTGCTGAATCCCGATTTTTGCATTTATGACTTTATTCTTCGATCCAGAATTTTATGGGCTTTCCGTTCGGAGATGTTTTGCCGACAGCATCGATCCAGGCTCCAGCCTGTTTAAGGCTCTTTGATAGAGAATGTCAAATGTTGAGATGCGGCCCCTGTTTTGGGGGGGAGGAGAGTGAAATGAAATCCATATTTTGTGTTTTGTTGGGAGCAGGGCTTGTTTTCTCTCCTGGATGTGAAAGAGAGAAAGAAAAAGCTCCCCTTTCGCAGCAGAGGAAGGTCAAATTAGGAGTGGAAGTGTTTGTTGAGAGCCGCCTTGATCTGGTAAAAGACAGAAGAGTGGGGCTTATCACCAATCCCACCGGTGCAGACAGCCAGTTGAGAAGCACTGTCCAGCTTTTCTATGAGAACCCTGAGATTCACCTGAAAGCCCTTTACGGGCCTGAGCACGGAGTGAGAGGGAATGCCCAGCCAGGAGAATATGTCCCCTTTTATGCGGATAAAAAATACAATATTCCGGTGTTCAGCCTTTACGGCCAGTCCAAAAAGCCCGTTCCAGGCATGCTCAAGGACATCGATCAATACATGCGCTCTTTCGATATTGAAATGGAGGGAAAAATACCGGAAGAATCAATGGTGGAAGACATGGAAGTGCTGGTGTTCGATATCCAGGATGTGGGGACGAGGATTTACACTTATATTGCTACCATGGCCTACTGCATGGAAGCCTGTGCCGAGAAAAATATTGAATTTATAGTCCTGGATCGGCCTAATCCCATAAATGGCCTTGATTTGGAGGGGCCTGTTCTCCAGTATCCTGAATACAGCTCTTTTGTGGGGCTGTATCCCATACCGGTTCGACATGGAATGACTGTGGGCGAGTTAGCAAAGCTTTTCAATGATAGATTCCTGAAAGAAAAAGCCTCTCTTACTGTCATCCCCATGCAGGGCTGGGAAAGAGAGATGTGGTACGATGAAACCTCGCTTCCATGGATTATGCCTTCTCCCAACATGCCCACCCTTCAAACAGCCACCGTCTATCCCGGACAGGTATTTTTAGAAGGGACCAACGTCTCTGAGGGGAGGGGGACCACCAGGCCATTTGAGTATTTCGGGGCTCCCTGGATTGATGGCCATGATCTTTCAGAAGAACTGAATGGCCTGCAACTTCCTGGAGTGGTGTTCAGAGAAGCATGGTTTGTGCCCACTTTTTCTAAATATCAGGGGAAGCTGTGTGGAGGAGCCCAGATCCATATCCTGGACAGAAACGTTTACCAGCCCTTTGAGGCCGCCCTCCACATCCTGAAAACCATCATGGATCTCTATCCCCGGGACTTCCGTTTCCACCAGGAATATTTCGATAAAATCATGGGGACATCCCGGGTGAGAGAGGCACTGGAAAAGGGCTGGGCTGTTGAGAAAATTATGGATGGCTGCAGCCAGGAATTGGATCAATTCATTCAGGTGAGGAATCCTTCTCTGATTTATTGAAAAAATCAGGGAAGAGCCCCTCTGTGTTCGTAAAAAAATGATCAGAAAAAAGTTAAGGAGGTAAATGCTCCCCGGGATAGTGTGAAATTTATCTCATATGGCGAATTCTGACTTCTATATCCTCCTCGCCGGCGAGCAGTTCCACGATCTTGGCAGGGTCAGTCTGACCGTAATGGTAGGGATAAAGGATTTTTGGCCTGAAAGCTTTGGCTGCATCTGCCACCATTTCTGGACTCATGGTGTAGGGGAGATTCATGGGTAGAAAAGCGATGTCGATGTGTTCAAGCTCCTTCATTTCGGGAATGTTTTCTGTATCACCGGCCACATAAACCCTTTTGTCGCCGAAGGTTATCACGTATCCGTTTCCCTCGCCTTTGATATGGTAAGGAACATCGGGACTTCTCATGTGAACAATGTTGTAGGCGGGGACAGCTTCGATTTTTAAGCCCTGGACAGTCCTGATATCGCCGTTTTTCATGATCAAGCCTCCCTCCACTTCCTGAGCACATTTTTCAGTCAGAACCAGGTCTGTTTTCTCGCTTCTCAACATCTCCATCACTTCTGGATCCAGGTGGTCACCATGATGATGGGTTATCAGGATGATGTCCGCTTCAGGAAGCTGGCTGTAGTCGGCGTAACGGCTGACTGGATCGATGTGGATGATTTTCTGGGCAAAGCTGACCATCAGTGTTCCGTGGCCGATGAAGGTGAATTTTAGCGGGCCCTCTGAAGTTTGAATGGTATCTTCTTCAAATTCTGGTTGAGCCAGAGCGGCGAGAAGAAATACGGCAAGAAATATGGATGCGAAAATTGATGTTTTCATCATGCCCATACCTCCTTTAATTCTTATTACCAGAGATTATAAACTCTGTTTTTTTGGCTAAGCCGTCAATATTTCATGGGTATGCAGGAGCTTGGATTTGACCGCCAGTCCGAAAGGACAGGCAGTTTGGCACGGTGCCGGGCATTGAATACAGGAAAGCGGCTTCTTCTCATGTTGAAGTTCTGCATAATGCCGCATGGCCTCTTTCTCCATCCCGTAGTCTTCAAAGTACATGCCGTAGCGGAGGATGTCATTGATGGCCACCTGATGGGGACAGGCGTCAAGACATTCGCTGCAGCCCACCCGGCAGTAATCCCTGTCCACCTGATGGCGGTATTGTGCCAGGGCTTTTATATCTGTTCTGTTTAAGGGTTTTGCGGAGGCAGCCACATATTCTTCCACATGGGAATAACTGCTCATGGTCACGATGGCACAATCCACATGAGCATTGCTTAAAACCCAGCGGATGGCGGCCTGGGGGTAGCTGACACCGCGGCTTATCAGTGGCTTGAGGTTTCCATGCTTTCCGCCAGCAAAGACTTTCATGGCTACAGTGGCGATACCTTTGCGGCGGACTTTTTCCACCAGAGGTTCGATTTCTTTTCCCTGCATATGGTTGTAGATGAACAGAACCACTTGAGCAAAATCGGTCTCCAGGGCCTGCTTGAGAGTGAGGCTGGGGTTGTGAGTGGAGAATCCAGTCCAGCGGATCTTACCCTGTTTTTTCAGTTGAACATAACCAGCTTGAAGGTCTTCATTTTTAAGGAAATTGAGATCATTGAGGCCATGGACCATGGCCACATCCACATAGTCTGTCCGCATCCTCTTCAGGCTGGCCTCTACTCTTTGGATGATATTTTCCTTTTTGATATCTGCCTCAGGAGAATAACCGTGCTTGGTGGTGATGATGACTTTGTCCCGGACACCTTTAAGCGCTTGGCCCAGAAATGTTTCGCTCTTTGTCCGCAAATAGCCCTCTGCTGTATCGAAGTAATTGACGCCGCAGTCATAGGCATATCTCAGCACATTAGGCTCAAAAAGGGAGATGGCCCCGCAGCTGACATCAGAGACCTTGAGGCCGGTGTTCCCGAAAGGATTGTATTTCTGAATTCTGGGAGAAGAAGACTCTTCCTGGGCCCTGCCAGAAGGGCGGGAATAGGCTTCCACATTTCTGGATAAACCTGCACCTATTAAGCCTGAACTTAACACATTCAAAAAATTACGCCGGCTTATATTGGACATGGCGTCCTCCTTTTTATGACTTCTTTTTGACATGAATAGGCAGCAAGGGTTCCATCTTTTCTGCCAGGTCCTTGAATTCCTCTGACCACAGATAGATGAGATAATTCTCCTTATTCCGGCTGTCGGGCATCATGAATCTGGATCCCGGCCTGGTAGCGTTTCTTGGTGGCCTGGAATCATAAAAATCAATCTCTATTTCCTTATCATGGATCTGGAGAATGAGTTTATCTTTGTTTTTAAATCCGGCTCTCATGATACATTGATTTGTCCAGTTGGTGCTGAGGGTGAGAAGGCTGCGTCTGAGGGCAAATTCGACCACGTTTCCGCTTAAAGCGCCTGAAGAGATCTCAACTTCTCCTGCATTGATCTCCAGGTTGGAAAAGAAATCTTTCTCCAGAGGCTGATTGATCTTGACATCAGAGATCTCATGCAGAAGGCCTCGAGTCCCCACTTGAGAGCTGAACCAGGAAGAAGGAATTTTTATCCCTTCCACTTCTTGAAGAGGACCGAAGTCATGATTGACCTCATAGATGTTGCCGGGTGAGGTGAATCCTTTAAACACCACTCGCTTTATTATGAATTTCTGGTGATCCAGGTAAAAGTTCACTTCCAAATCATTGACATTGGTGGAAAGTATGTAGTGCTTTTCCGGTCCGAAGGTTTTGAGACCATGGAATTCTAACTGGTCCCTGAATCTGGCCAAGGTGAAAAGGCCGCAGCGCAGCTTGGCCAGACACTGGTACGTTGATTTTAAGGGTTCTTTGATTTCGGTACGGTTGTTGAAACAATTTCTTTTGACTTTCTCTGTCCCCACCAGGATGACTTCAGTGATCACCGGATCTCTGCCTTCAGTGATTTTCATTCTTCCATCAGAAGACATATAAAAAGTCATAGAACCTGCCTTAAAAGAGAAGTTTTCCACTCGGGCCAATTTATCATTCCCTCCTGCCGTTTGGATGTTTTTTTCAACCAGTTCCTGCACAGAGATATCCGGCTGGGAGGAGGCAAGAAAGAAGAGAGAAGCAAGAAACATAAGGCCGGTTATATAAATGAATGACGGGCGGTGATCCATTTTACCCTCCTGGATAGGTAAGTGGAGAATATTTTAAAAAATATTGCTTTTGGCTGCAACATATAATTTCTGTAATTGCTGGCAGATTGCATCGGGGATCGATTGTATATTTGAAAACAAGAAGGTATAATGCCTGATAGTCTTTGGGTCCGATCAGCTTAAGCATAGAATTGATTCCAAAATAAGAGCGAAAAATGAGAAAACTTGTGGCTGTCATTGATGATGAACCAGATATCTTGGAGCTGGTTTCCCTTCATCTGAAGAAAGCCGGTTTCAAGGTGGAAGCATTCCTGGACGCGGAGAGTCTTTATAGATTTATACAGAAAACAATTCCAGATCTGCTTATTCTTGATCTGATGCTGCCCGATGCTGACGGCGTGGACATATGCAAATATTTAAAGAAAGAGGAGAAATTCTCCTCCATGCCCATCATCATGCTGACTGCAAAAGGAGAAGAAACAGATAAAATTTTAGGATTGGAGCTGGGTGCTGATGATTATGTGACCAAGCCTTTCTCGCCAAAGGAATTGGTGGCCAGGATTAAAGCCGTTTTACGGAGACCTCCTCCGGTAGATTCAGCAAAGAAAATCAATGTGGGGAATGTGCTGACCATCGATTCAGGAAAACACGAAGTTCAGATAGAGAATAAAAAGGTGGATTTGACGTCCACTGAATTTAGAATACTGCACCTTCTGGCTTCCAAAAAAGGATGGGTTTTTTCCAGAGATCAGATATTGGATCATCTCTGGGGACAGGAGAAAGCTGTCCTGGACAGAACCATCGATGTCCACATCAAACATTTAAGAGAAAAATTGGGGAAGGCTGCCAGCTTCATAAGAAATATCAGGGGAGTGGGTTACAAGCTAGAAGAATGAGACGCTCCATATTTTTTAAAGTTTTTGGAGGATATTTCCTGATCATTATCATCTTTACAGCTCTACTCTTTATTGTATCATTCCATGTTATAAAAAAATTTTATCTTGATACTCGCTCTCAAAGCCTGGAAAATCTCGGTCGTTCTTTAATCCACACGGTTATCCCTCTGGTTGAAGAAAACCAATTACAGGAATTGGATTCTTTTGTTAAAGAATTGGGAAGATCCATCCACACCAGAATTACAGTGGTGGATCTGGAGGGCGTGGTGCTGGCTGATTCAGATGAAAATCCGGCGCTGATGGAAAATCATAAATTCAGGCCTGAAATATACAGGGCATTGGAGGGGCATGTGGGAGAATCACTGCGATTCAGCCGCACGGTGAAAGAGGAAATGCTTTATGTCGGGGTACCTCTGGAGATGGATAATCAGATTGCCGGAGTTCTGCGGGTCAGCCTTTATATAAAAGATATCAATCGTCTTCTGGCCAGTCTTAAAACAGACATAGGACTGTTGGTATTGGTCATGACCTTGCTGGCTTTGCTGGCCGCTTTTATCTTCTCTTGCCATCTTTCCAGACCCGTCAGAGAGATGAGTGAAGCCTCCCGAAGAATCGCCTCTGGAAATTTCAATGCCAAAGTGTTCTTAAAGCGGCGGGATGAATTGAGAGAGCTGGCAGAAAGCTTCAACTTCATGACCGAACAGATAAAAAATTTATTCCAGGAACAATCACGCCAGAAAGAAGAACTGAACAGCATCCTCTCATCTATACAGGAAGGGCTTTTTGCACTGGATAAAGAAGGAAAGATTTTGTTTGCTAACCGGAGTTTAAAAAAAATAATGAACAATGATCAGGTGGAGGACAAGCACTACTGGGAAGTTTTGAGGGAACCGCAATTTGTTGATTTGATAAAAAAAGTTCAACAGGAGAAAAGAAACTGGACGCAGGAAATAGCCTTGAGTGAAAAAGAGTTTCTGTGCAGTGCCACCTATGTTGATCCCAGAGGAGAAATAGTGGTCACTTTACGAGATATTACAGAAGTCAAAAAGGTGGAAAGAATAAAGAAAGATTTTATTCTCAACGTCTCCCACGAGTTAAGGACTCCTTTGACTGCTATAAAAGGATACGTGGAGACTTTAGAGGGCGAAATAGAGGAGAAAAACCGGAATTATTTAGAGATTATCCATAGGCATACCGACAGACTCATCAACATGGTGAAAGATCTGCTCATGCTGGCAGAATTGGAAGAGAGAGAAATGGAGCTGGAAATTGAAAAAGTGGATACCAAAGAAGTGATTGGGAATATTTTGAACATATTCAAACAGAGCATAAAAGAGAGAAATTTGGAAGTTGAACTCTTCGCAGAACAAGGTGTTTCTCCCGTTAAAGGAGATTATTTCAAACTGGAACAGGTGTTCATAAATCTCATTGATAACGCAGTTAATTATACGGAAAATGGGAAAATAGCAATTTCTATCAAAAAATCGGAAGACCATGTATCTATCCAGATACAAGATACTGGAATGGGCATCCCAGAGGAGCATCTACCGCGTATCTTTGAAAGATTTTACGTAGTGGACAAGTCCCGTTCCAAAAGGCTGGGAGGCACAGGATTGGGGCTTTCTATCGTCAAACATATCGTCCTTCTTCACAACGGAGAAGTCAAAGTGAAGAGCACTCCGGGAAAGGGAACCACCTTCACTGTCTTGCTCCCGGCCTTCTGACTTCCAACATTCTTATCCATTCAAAGCTTTCTATTTTCTTTCCTTACCCCATATTAGGTCTATCCTTTGGCTAGGACTGGTGCATAATCCGAGGATTCAATGAATCATCCTTAATTTCTGTCTTTTCAGGATTAAAACTTCCCCCTATTCCTAGACAATAAAATACTAGATTTTTTGAAAAAGAACCTACTCATTGAACGTAAGTTAAAAATTAACTGAAAATTAACGTAATTTTTATTTTTCTTTAACAAATAAAATCGAAAATAGATGTGAAATTTCATTGAGGAGGTTCGATGAGAGGTAAAGTGCATGAGAGAGAAAGACAGGTTCAACAAAATCAATCAAAAGGAGGTATTTGATGAAAAAATGGAGTATTGCATTGATGATTGTGCTGGCTTCCGGCCTTATCAGCCAGGCAGCTCGTTCAGAGGTCAAACTGAAAGGCTGCATGTTTGCTGACTACTACTATGTGGCCAGCCATCACTCTGGACCCACTGATGAGGGAGGGGTTGAAGGCCGTCACGGTTTTTGGCTCCGAAGAATATACTTCACCGCTGAAAACAAGCTGGCTGATAACATCAAAGTTCGCCTCAGACTGGAGATGTCTTCGCCGGGAAAATTCCCCTTTGACTCCAGTGATAAAGTATCCGCTGTAGTCAAAGATGCCTATCTGAGCTGCAAGACAGGCAGGCAGGAATTGTTTTTCGGAATCGTTTCCACTCCCACATTCGGCCACCACATCGAGGATATTTGGGGCTACAGATCCTTGGAAAAAACTCCTCTGGACCTGATGAAGATGGCTTCTTCCAGAGATTTCGGCATCGGTCTTAAAGGCTCTCTTGACGAAGGAAAAACAGTCAACTATTACATTCTGTTCGGCAATGGAGCTTCCAACAGAGGAGAGACAGACAAAGGCAAAAAGATTTATGGTTCGCTGGCCTTCAAACCGGTCAGGGGACTGACCCTGGAAGCTTATGGTGACTATGAATACCAGAAAGATCATAAAAGCTACTATGTGATTCAAGGTTTCGGCGCCTTCCAGGGAAATTGGGGTAGAATCGGTGCCATGTATGCCCGAAGACATTTCGATCAGGAAGAAACCGGGTATGATTTTGACCTTATTTCTGGATTTGTGGTGGTCAAAGCGGCTAAGGATGTGGATGTCATTGCCCGCTGTGATAGAATGTTCGGAGAAGGCTTTGAGGATCACTTCAAAGGGGATGGAGTTTCTTACGTTCCGTTTGCCAACCGCCCCGGAGCGCCCTTTAATCTGTTCATCGGTGGGATCAGCTGGGAGGCGGCCAAGAATATTTGGCTCATCCCCAACATCAAATATGTCTTCTACGATGATCCTGATGTGGGGGAAAAGCCTTCCAAAGATATCTATACCAACATGACAGTTTGGTTTAAATTCTAAAAAAGGAGGGAAAGGCCATGAGAAACAGATTTATGTTTGCGGTTTTAACAGCGGTCTTAGGTGTAGGGCTCATCATAGGCGCCAATGCCTTTGCTGCCCAGAAAACCATCACCATCAAGGGGTCGACCACCGTTCTTCCCATAGCCCAATCTTGTGCTGAGGTTTTCATGAACAAGCATCCTGATATCAACATCTCTGTTCAGGGCGGTGGTTCTGGAGTAGGAATTGCATCCCTTATGGATGGAACCTGTGATATCGGGAATGCTTCCCGAACGGCCAAGGACAAGGAGAAAGCCAAGGCCAAACAGAAAGGTATCCACCTCTATGAGAACGTGGTAGCCATGGATGGAATAGCGGTTATTGTTCACCCCACCAATCCTGTGGATGGACTGAGCAAGGCACAGATCAAGGCTGTTTACACCGGAGAAATCTCCAACTGGTCTGAGGTGGGAGGTAGAGATCAAAAGATAGTCATTGTCTCCCGTGACAGTGCCAGCGGCACATTCGAGACTTTCAACCAGCTTGCTTTAGATAAAGCAAAGGTTCGACCAGATGCACTGCTCAGTGCTTCCAATCGAGCTGTGGCCATGACGGTGGCAAAAACTCCAGGAGCCATCGGGTACGTGGGTTTGGGTTATCTTGGTCCTTCTGTGAAGGATTTGAAAGT
Organism: Candidatus Aminicenantota bacterium; assembly: GCA_046538375.1. Lineage (GTDB taxonomy): Bacteria > Acidobacteriota > Aminicenantia > Aminicenantales > Aminicenantaceae > JBKHJA01. The sequence goes on along the minus strand of JBKHJA010000030.1, from coordinate 5,559 downwards.
CAACGGAGTGGAAGCCACTGAGGAGAATGTGGTCAATAGTTCTTACAGCTTGGCCAGAAAGCTGTTCATGTATACGGATGGGAAGCCCAAAGGAGTTGTTGGTGATTTCATCGAGTTTGTGCTGAGCTCAGATGGACAAAAACTGGTGGACAGGGCTGGATTCGTGGCCCTCCAATAAGTAATATGGGTTGAAACATTGGGTGCAAAGGCCAGACGATTAAAAGAGAGAATTTATAAGGGAATTTTCGCAGCTCTGGCCTTTGCATCGCTCCTTTTTCTGGTGGGTATCACTATCACCCTGTTTATGGAAGGGGGGCCTGTTTTCAAGGAAGTTCCTTTCTTAGATTTCATCTTCGGAAAATACTGGTACCCCACCCATGAGGATGCTGAATTCGGTATCTTTCCTTTGATTCTGGCCTCATTATGGGTAACCGCAGGTGCTGTTCTGGTCTGTGTTCCTTTAGGGGTGGGCAGCGCGTTATTCATCCATGAACTGGCGGGAAGAAGACTGAGGGCCTTCCTTAAGCCCACTATCGAGCTGCTGGCAGGTATCCCTTCTATCGTTTACGGATTTTTTGGGATGGTCATGGTGGCCCCATTCCTCCAGAGGCTTCTCAATCTGCCGGTAGGACTTACTGCTTTTACCGGAAGTCTGATTCTTGGAGTGATGGCCACACCCACGGTGTGCAGCATTTCCGAAGATGCACTCAGTTTTGTTCCCAAGAGCTTCCGGGAAGCATCTTTTGCGGTGGGAGCAAACCGCTGGCAGACACTCACCAGGGTTGTGATTCCGGCTTCAGCTTCCGGCATCTCCACGGGCATTATTCTGGGAATGAGTCGGGCGGTGGGAGAGACCATGACCGTGCTTATGGTTTGCGGGGGAGCAGCGGTCATTCCTCACACTTTTTTTCAGCCGGTAAGACCTATGACCGCTACCATAGCCGCAGAAATGGGGGAGACGGTCATGGGAAGTACCCATTATCATGCTCTTTTCGCCATTGGATTGATTCTTTTCTTCATCACCCTGGTGTTCAATGTCATTGCTGAACTTATAAGCCGCAGGTTCAGATTGAAGCTGGGTTTGGGAAGATGAACAGGAAAATTTCCCAGAATATCGGTTTTGCCTCTCTTTTCCTGCTTACTTCTGTGACCCTTTTTTTCCTGGGTACCATTATTTATTTTATACTGGTAAGAGGAGTCAGGGTTATATCTTGGGAATTTTTAACAGAAGTTCCCCGGGAAGCCATGACCGCAGGAGGAGTGGCACCTGCCATAGTGGGGACTTTTTATTTGGTGGTGGGGGCCATTCTGTTCGCCCTTCCCCTGGGAGTGGCCTGCGCTGTGTACCTGACCGAATACTCGCCCAGAAGCTTTGTGGTGAATATTATCCGGATGAGCATCAACAATTTAGCCGGAGTTCCCTCGGTGGTGTTCGGGCTTTTCGGCTTCGGCATATTGGTGAAGTTTTTTGGTTTTGGGGTGTCTGTGCTCTCAGGGTGTCTGACCCTAGGTATTTTAGTTCTCCCTCAGATTATCTCCGCCACTCAGGAGGCTCTCATGGCCGTGCCCCAGTCCTACAGAGAAGCTTCCCTGGCAGTCGGGGCCACCCACTGGCAGACCATCAAAAATATCGTCCTTCCCACAGCTTCACCGGGAATCTTCACCGGGATCATCTTGAGCATGGGAAGGGTGGCCGGAGAAACGGCTCCCATATTGTTTACGGCTGCCACTTTCTACACCCGGGGTTTTCCCAAATCGGTCTTTTCAGAAGTGATGGCTTTGCCTTATCATATCTATGCTTTGATGACAGAAGGGACGCATCCTCAGGAGCAAACCCAGATTGCCTACGGGTGTGCCCTTATTCTTCTGGTCTTGGTTTTATCTGTCTCAGCAGTGGCCATTATCTGGCGTCAGAAACAAAGAGGCAGCTATGAATGATGTGAAGATAGAAGTCGAGAATGTGAATTTCTTCTACGGAAAAACTCAGGCTCTGACAGACATCAACATGGATATCTATGGAAATCAGGTGACCGCTCTTATCGGCCCTTCTGGGTGTGGAAAGTCCACTTTTATCCGTCTTTTAAACCGGATGAACGATCTTATCCCCAGAACGCGTTTTGAAGGAAAGATTTTTTTTGACGGCCAAAACATCTATGACCCAAAGGTGGATGTGGTAGATATCAGAAGACGGGTGGGCATGGTATTCCAAAAACCCAATCCTTTTCCCAAGAGTATTTTTGATAACCTCAGTTACGGACTCAAGGTTAACGGCATAAAAAACAAAAATATCATCAAGAACAAAGTTGTGGGATCACTCAAAAAGGCGGCCTTATGGAATGAAGTCAAGGATCGGCTGCAGGATAGTGCCTTGGAACTTTCCGGGGGACAGCAGCAGCGCCTGTGCATCGCCCGTTGTATCGCGGTAGAGCCTGAGGTCATCCTGTTCGATGAGCCCTGTGCCAGTTTGGATCCTATTTCCACCAAGAAAATTGAAGAGCTCATAGAAGAATTGAAGAAAGATTACACCATTGTCATCGTCACCCACAACATGCAGCAGGCAGCCCGGGTATCCCGATACACTGCCTTTCTTTATCTGGGGAAATTGATCGAATACGCACCTACCGATGATCTTTTCACAGTCCCCAAGAACAAGATGACCGAGGATTATTTAACCGGGAAATTTGGATAAACATATAAAATTCCAGTAAGCTGGTAATGGAATGGCCGAGAATCATGAGAAGAAAAAAATCCTGTTCATCTGCACCCATAATTCTGCCCGCTCCCAAATGGCCGAAGGAATATTGAAAAAATTATACGGCAACCGTTATGAAGTTTATAGTGCCGGTACCCAGCCTTCCTCCGTAAATCCTTTAGCCATAAAAGTGATGAAAGAAATTGGGATCGATATCTCCACACAGCACTCCAAGAATGTGGGTGAGTTTTTAGAACGAAAATTTGATTATGTGGTGACAGTATGTGACCGGGCGAAAGAAGGCTGCCCTTTTTTTCCGGGAGCAAAGCACTCTATTCATAAGGGATTTCAAGATCCATCCGCGGTCAGGGGCACTGAACAGGAAAAGCTGATTGTGTTTCGGAAGGTAAGAGATGAGATAAGAAATTGGATTGAAGAATCGCTGAAAAAAGGAGGACCGGCTTAAGCCGGTTTAATCGGCTTCAGGCTAAACAAAGATAATCCGTTTAACCGGAAAGAAAAAACGGGAGGAGAAAGTGTTAGAAAAAGAGATCACTTCCCTGAAAAAAGATCTTATTGAATATGCCGCCCTGGTGGAAGGAATGATTAAACAAGCCATCAAGGGATTGCTGAACAAAGACAGAGAAATCCTTTGTCACGTTGCTGAAGAAGAAGAACCCAGGGCCAATGAGTTGGAGATTGGGTTAGACGATATTTGCACCACTTTGATCGCCAAATACCAGCCCACGGCCAAAAATTTAAGAACCATTCTGATGATTTACAAAATGAATAATGACCTGGAAAGGATGGCTGATCTCGCTGTCAATATGGTGGAGAGCAGTCTTTTTTTGATTGAGAAACCGTTTGTTAAGCCTTTTATCGATATTCCCCATATGTCCAATATCGCTGTAGGGATGTTGAAAGACAGTTTGGATTCGTTCACCAAAGAAGATGCCGTGTTAGCCAAAAGAGTGTGTGAAAGAGACAATGATATAGATGCTTTAAGGGATCAAGTTTACAGGGAACTCATCACTCATATGATATCTGACCCAGCCACCATCGAGCGCTGTTTGCATGTTATCCGAATTTCAAACAGTCTGGAGCGGATAGCTGACCTCTCCACCAACATCTGTGAAGATGTTATCTACATGGTGGAGGGCAGGGTGATCAAGCACCATAGAGAAGAGTGAGGTGAAGAGGGCATAGAAAGATGGATAAATTTTTATTTCAGGGTGATTGATAATAAAAGAAACCTTGGAGTTTAAACCAAACTTGGCCGGCCTTTTCTTAAGCAGGGGCATCCTCGAGAGAAGGGGAGGAAGACATAGGAAATCTTGAAAGGGGGAGGGATGGGAATCGTCAGCACGGAAATGGATTTGCTTACAAACATTGAGTTTATGATTGACCTATACTTTTGGCTGTGATATAGAAAATATTCCACCCCACCAAACATGAATGAATCTGAGTTTGGAAAATTTTCTTTTAAAACAGGGGGGAATTCAATCCTGCAATTCATGAGCGGGGGGATTGCTGCCGTTGACTTTCATCATCAATTTGGAGTTTATTTCTGATCATCATTCATATGGACAAGGAGGAATCTTATCATGAAAAAAATAGCAGATATTCTGCCCGGATTATTATCTGAAACAACGCAGATGTTGAGGCGTTCTGAAATCCGGGAGCTTCTAAAATTCACCCGGCTTCCAGGAGTCATCTCATTCGCCGGAGGCTTGCCTTATCCAGGGCTTTTTCCTACCCAGGAAATGAAGGACGTGGTCACCACTGTGTTGGAACGGGAGGGAGGATCTGCCTTGCAGTACGGCCCCACCGAGGGAGATGGAAGATTGATTGATTATATAGTCAAATGGATGAGAGAGGATGAAGGAGCGGAGATCGATAAAAACTATATTTTGATTGTCTCTGGCTCCCAGCAGGCCTTGGATTTGATAGGAAAGATCTTTCTCAATCCAGGAGATCCGGTCATTGTGGGGCTTCCTTCTTACCTCGGGGCTTTGCAGGTTTTTGACAGCTACCGAGCCAGATTGATAGGAGTTCCTGTGAACAAACAAGGGATGGATGTGGATAGGGTGGAGGAAATATTAAATGAATATAACCAAAAAGGCCAAAAGATAAAGTTCATCTACGTGGTACCAGATTTTCAAAATCCCTCTGGTGTGACCATGACCCTGGAACGAAGAGAGAAGCTTTTGGATTTGTGTTATGAATACGGAACCATTGTGGTGGAAGACAGCCCCTACCGGGAGTTGAGATTTGAAGGTCAGGATGTTCCTATGGTTGGAGCTATGGATAAAAGAGGTTATGCCTTTTCTCTTCATACTTTTTCCAAAATATTGTTTCCTGGCTTCCGGATGGGATGGATCATCGCCAATCCAGCCATCATGGATAAATTCATCATGGCTAAACAGCCCACAGATTTATGTTCCTCCCCTTTTTCCCAAGCTGTCATCTATGAGTTTTGCCGGCGGGGTCTTCTGAAGCCCTATATCCAGAAAATCGTGAATCTGTACCGGAAAAAACGTGACATCATGCTGGCTGCCCTCCAAAAACACATGCCCCAGGATGGGGGCCTGGATTGGACTCATCCCCAGGGAGGGCTTTTTCTGTGGGTCACTCTGCCAGAGGAAATAAATACTGAAACACTGCTGGCCAAAGCTGTGGAAAAGAAAGTAGCCTACGTTATGGGATCAGCCTTTCATTGTGACCGCAGCGGCAAGAATACCATGAGATTGAATTTTTCTTATCCCAGTGAAGAGCAGATCGAAGAAGGAATCAAGAGATTATCGGGTCTGGTTAAAGAAGAGATTTAAATAAAATGGGGACATGTTACCCGTTTCCCCATTTTTTTG
>JBKHJA010000131.1:0-5359 GCA_046538375.1 Candidatus Aminicenantota bacterium | reverse complement strand
AAGACCTGGTATGACTGTCTTTTGATCCAGGTCGATGATTTTTGTTTCTTCTCCAATAAAAGGGTCAACGTCTTTTTTTGTGCCCACACTGATAATTTTGTTTCCTTTTATGGCTAATGCCTGTGCCCCGGGAAGTTCGTCACTCATGGTGACTATATTTCCGTTCAATAAAACGAGATCCACTTTTTCTGCAGGGGCCTGCTGCTGGCAGCCAAAGACTGTTAAAAGGACTGCGAAAAAAAGGAAAAACGGGATGGACTTGGTTGTTGCTAACATATTTACCTCCTCAATAAAAATAAAAAAATAAAATAAAAAAGGGGTCGCATATTAACATTTGACATTCCAAGAAAGGAAGATGGAAACCTACTGTCTTCCTTCATACTATCGACTAAAAATTATTTTATTGATGATACCATTCAGCAATCTTATGTTCATTCTAGGGAGGAATCTGTATTATAATACAGGGCTTCAATATAACATTATTCTTGGGCGAGAAGTCAAGCGGCTTTTTTATCGGGAAAAGGCTCGGTTAAAGAATTGAGAAGCCATGCCAGCCAAGTTAAATGAAGGGAGTTAAAAATGAACAAAGCCAAAATTCTCATTCCCATAGCCATATCCATGATATGGTTGGGTTCGAACATCTTCTTGGCAAAAGAAGAGCAGCCGGATGATTTGTGGAGATTTTCAGCTCTGTCGGCAGCTTGGGAGATAGAGTATGAAAACCGTCTTAAGGAACTGCTTTCTTCTCAGAGGGCAGAGGAACATCTTCGTTGGATAACCAGTAAGCCTCATCTTGCCGGATCGGAAAGAACCCGTGTCATCGCGGAGTCCCTCCACAAGTATATGGAGGAGTATGGCTTCAAGACAGAGACCGCCTGCTACGACGGATATCTTTCCGCTCCAGTATCCGTTTCCGCAAGGCTGGTTGAGCCTGTTCAAGAGGCTATTCCCACAATAGAAGACCACATCGAAGGAGATCCTTTCACTGATAATGTTGAAGAACATCCAGGCTGGATCCTTTTCTCGCCGTCAGGAGAAGCCAGGGGACATGTGGTCTATGCCCATCATGGATCTGAGAGAGATCTTCGCACTCTGGAGGAGATGGGCATCAATCTTAAGGGGAAAATCCTGCTTATACGCTATTTCAGGACCAGCGACGGGAGAAAGATTCGCAATGCTGAGAAGTTTGGCGCAGCCGGGGTGGTGCTCTATGCCGATCCTCAGGAGGACGGCTACCCGTATGGTGATGTTTATCCCAAGGGCAACTGGCGTCCCCCTGGATCGATCATGCGGCGATCCGTTATCTTTGATTATGTCCCTAGCACTGGTGACCCGTTGTCGCCGGGTTGGGCTTCGGTCAAGGATGCAAGGCGGTTGAAGATAGAGGAAGTCGCGTTTCCTCAAATCCCGGCCCTGGCCATTTCTTATCGAAGTGCTGAACATATTCTTAAACTTATGGAAGGACCCACTGCACCTCGAAACTGGCAGGGTGCGCTAGGGGTGACTTATAAGCTGGGACCCGGACCGGCGAAGCTGCACATCCAGACCGAAATGGATAACCGTGATAGACACATGTTCAATGTCATAGGACGACTGGAGGGCAGTGAGCATCCAGATCAGTGGGTGCTCATCGGGAATCACCATGATGCTATAATTTACGGAGGTGGGGATCCCTCCAGCGGCACCGCCTCGCAGCTGGAGCTAGCCAGGGCATTTGGCGAGCTGGCTGAGCAGGGTTTTCGGCCCAAAAGAACCATCATAATATGCTTCTGGGACGCTGAAGAGATGTTTCTAGGTGGGAGTACAGAATGGGTGGAAGAACATGCTCAGGAACTTTCAAAAAAAGCAGTGGCCTATATCAACATGGACTCTTCTGTGTTCAATACAGAAAGGCCCCTTTCTGTGCGCTCTCATACCGGACTTCATAAGCTCTTCAGAGCCGTTGCCCGCGACATTGATGACCCCAGAACTCACCGGAGCCTGTTTAATGTCTGGCGGGACCTTCAAAATCAATTCAGGCAGGTGCCCAGTGTGGATGGGTGGGGATTGTTCTTTGATCCTGACAAAAGACTCTCCCAGCCCTACGTTTTTGAGATACCGTGGGATGATGCCGCTCCATTCTATTATTACCTGGCTCTTCCTTCTTCAGACATGTATTACGGCGCTGACTACGGAATGTACCACTCCATCTATGATAATTTTCATTGGATGAAAACAGTGGCTGATCCCACCTTTGAGTATCATATCCTGATGTCCAAGCTTCAAGGCATGATGGCACTCCGGCTGGCTAACGCTGACCTGCTTCCCGTCGATTTTGTGGAAGAGGCATGGTTTTGGAGAAAAGTGTATGAAGATCTAGAAAGGGTGGCAGAGAAAAGAGGACAGTCAGTACCCAGGCTGGATGAGGCCTTCCAGCTCATCGAACGATGGGAGAAGGAGGCCGAAGCTTTGGAGAAAGAATCTGCTTCGCTTCTGGTTGAAGAATCAAGAATCAAAGCCTCGGTATCAGAGCTTAAAGAGATCAATCAAATGATACGCCAAGGATTTGTGGATTTTTTCCGAAGCCGAGGTCGAAAGGATATGCCCACGGATCGTAATCTTTTTGCAGGCAGCAGTTATGAATTCGAGGGTGTCTCTGGAAGCACTTTACCCGGAATCCGTTTCGCCCTGGACAAGGGAGAGCTAAAAGAGGCCAAGGAGGAAGCTGATATTTATATTTCAGCGCTCCGGAACCGAGTGGAGAGGCTTACGGCGCTTCGCCAGAAAATAAGGGAAATTCGCTGATAACTCATAATTCATGTAGTTCCTCAGATTCTAGGATCGAACTCAGGTTTAAAATTCTGAAGATCTCAAAATATGAGCTAGCTTTTCGATTCCTTCTCGGATTTTCTCTGCGGCCAGGTAGCTGAAGGCAAGCCTCAAGTGCTGACCGGGAACGGATTGGGCAAAGAAAGGATCACCTGCCAGAATCAACAGCCGGTTTGACTTCGCCTGTTTTACCACTTTTTCTGCTCGAAGATGATGAGGGAGAGTGAGCCACACAAAAAAACCGCCCTGAGGTTTTGTCCAGTGAACTCCTTCGGGCATGTCTGATTGTAAAGTCTCCAGCATGATATCCCGTCTTTTCCTGTACACCGAGCGGACAGAATCGATGTGGGATTCGAGATGTCCTTTCTGGCAGTAGAGAGAGATGGCATTGGCCGCCAGGGGGTTGGGACCTCCGCCCATACGCCGCAGGCCGCTTTCGGTCAACAGCTCAATGGATTTAGAAGGACCCATGATCCAGCCCAGCCTCAATCCAGGGGCTATGATTTTGGAAAAACTCCCCAGCCGAATCACACCCTCTCTATGCTCCAGGGAAAAAAGCGAAGGCAGTTTTGACTCCTCAAAAGAGAGGTCGAAGTAAACATCATCTTCCACCACCAATATATTTGTTTCTTTAACAACATCAAGAACAGCCTTTCTTCTTTTTTCAGAAAGAGTGATTCCGCTGGGATTCTGGAAATTGGGAATAACATAAAGCAGACGCGCTTCCTCTCCTTTTTTTCTGAGTGAATTCAAACAGGAGGCCAGCTCTTCCGCCTTCAATCCTTGTTCATCGATGGGAATTTGCAAGGGCTGGAGACGGTGATCGCGGAAGAGCTGAAGGGATTCATGATAGGTGGGGGCTTCCACCAGCACGTAATCCCCTGGCCGGGTAAACAACGAACAGATATGGTCCAGAGCTTGTGAGGCTCCGCCAGACAGCATGATTTGAGGTCTTTCCAGAGAGATGCCTTCCTCCCGCCGAATTTTTTCTCGCAGGTAATCGATCAAGGGGCCGTACCCTTGTTCAGGGCCATATTGTAGGGCTAAAGCGGAGCTTTTTCCGAATACCTGATCAAAAGCATCCCGCAGCTCGTCCACAGGAAATGTGGATGGGTCAGGAAGGCCATAGATGAATGAAATGGTTCCCGGCGGGCCGGCAGCCTGTACCGAGGCCAGCGGATCGTATTCTTGACTCATTTCAATAATTATTGCTCAGTGTTTTTTTGATCTGTATTATTCATGGATGTAAGGGAATACTTCATTCAGCAACAGAGGGATTATACAAACAGATCCTTTTGCCGTCAATAAACAGGGGCCAAAGAATTTTTCGTCTGTTTGTAAATTCTTAACATCTGAAGTAAAATTCTTGTTCAGTCAAAAGCTGAATAGAAAGGATGGAAAGGATGAACACTCGAAAAGCAATTCTCGTTTATCAATACTCAGAAAAGATCAAGTCAGAACTCATCATTGCTTTTAAGCTTCTGGCGAAGATGAACACTTTTAAAGGTGCGGAAAGAAAGGGTGCTGAAGAATTGATGCATTCATTCCTGGAGGGATTATTGGGTGAGATCAGAATTGCCCAGGGAACAGAGAAATCAGACAGCTTATTGAAGGCTGAGGAAAAAGTTATAGAAGCTATAGGAAAGATATATGAATTTTCAGAAATAAGCCTATCTATTTCAGAAGCCCTGTCCGCCATCACCACATCCTGCCAAAGGTCCATGGAAGAACTGGAAAATAAGAATCTTCTCTGATTCAGGGTTTAGTTTTTTTGGCAGAATATTTTGATTTAACCAAAAAGATGAAATTCCGTTAGGTCATACATTTTGGAGGAGTGATGTGTATGGAAATTGATCTTCCTGAGCCAAAATCGAAAGGAACCAAAACCCTCCAGGAGTGCATACTGGAGAGACAAAGTGTGAGAAGTTTTATGGATAAGGAGATAGAAATAGAAAAAATTTCACAAATATTGTGGGCCGGACAAGGCAAAAAAGGCAGCAGAAAAACAGTTCCTTCCGCCGGGGCCACCTATCCGCTGGAGATTTATGCGGTTTTAAAAAGGAAAGGAGTTTTCCGTTATAATCCGGATAAACATGTATTAGAGAGGGTAAAAGAAGGCGAATCGGGCAGAGATTTAGCCAAAGCCTCTCTAAACCAGATGTTTATTTTTGAGGCCCCCTTGAATGTCATCGTCTGTGCTGATTTTGAAAGAACCTGCCTGTATTACGGAAAAAGAGGAGAAAGATATGTGTACATAGAAGTGGGACATTGTGCGCAGAATATGGAATTGGAGGCAGTGGCTTTAGGATTGGGATCCGTTCCGGTGGGAGCTTTTCGTGATGAACAGGTCAAGCGGGTTTTGGATCTTCCAAAAAATGTCGATCCCATTTACATTATTCCTTTTGGTTATGAAAAGTAGATAGACCAATCTTCTTGCTTCAGTTTACTTCAGTCGATATATGGGAGAAAATCGGAAAAAAGCAAAATATATAATTCCCTTTAGTAGAGCAGGGTTTTATTGTATTGTTTTGTAGGAAGACATAATGGCTGT
>JBKHJA010000029.1:0-23471 GCA_046538375.1 Candidatus Aminicenantota bacterium | reverse complement strand
ATTGGGTCATGTCCCCAATTTCCGGGTCATGTCCCCAATTTCCGGGTCATGTCCCCAATTTCCGGGTCATGTCCCTGATTTCCTGGTCATGTCCCTGATTTCCTGCCTCATATACATTGTTTCCAGCGAATTCATGAATAATGCAGGATAGATTGAAATAAACTTCCAAGTCAGGGAGGATTGGAATATAATATAATACCTTATAATGACTATTCTTATAAAAAAAATAACCATCGTTTTCCTGTTCATCTTTACTTTCTCTCTAACCGCTTTCTCCCAGCAGCAAAACGATGATTACTATATCACACTACCCAAATTCACTTCCCCTCCCCAAATAGACGGCCATTTGGAAAATCCTCTCTGGGAAAAAGGAGCTGTCATCAACTCTTTCACTCAGTATGAGCCTCAGGAAGGAGCTCAGCCTTCAGAAAAAACAGTGGCCTACCTGGGATACGATGAAAAAAATCTGTATATTGCCCTCCGCTGCTTTGACTCCAAACCTAAAGCCATAAGAGCCTCTCTGACCAAAAGAGACAAGGTCCACGGTGACGATGAAGTGGTCATCTATCTGGACACCTTTAATGATAAAAAAAGAGCCTTTGTTTTCCAGGTCAATCCCTGCGGCATCCAGACAGACGGCATCTACAACGAGACCCGCCGGCGGCGGAGGGGAATGGGATTCCGTAAGATCGATAGAAATTGGGATACCTTTTTTCTCTCCAACGGCCGCCTGGATGAGCTGGGTTACACGGTGGAGCTGGCCATTCCTTTCAAAAGCCTCAGGTTTCCCAATGCCCATACTCAACTCTGGGGGATGCAGATCATGAGAACCATCAGGCGAAAAAACGAAGAGATCTACTGGTATCCCCGTTCCCGTGATGTCAACGGCTTCTTGATTCAGGCGGGAACCCTGCTCATAGACGGCCCCATCGAAAGAGGCAAGAACTTTGAAATCCTGCCTGTGCTGACCGGCAGAAAACAGCCTGAGGAAGATTTTACTCCTGAGGCTGGGCTCAACCTCAAGTATGGAATAACCTCCGATTTGACGGCTGACCTCACTTTAAATCCTGACTTCAGTCAAGTGGAAGCAGACATGCCCCAGATAGAGGTCAACCAGAGGTATGACCTTTATTATCCAGAACAAAGGCCTTTCTTCCTGGAAGGGAATGATTTCTTTGATACTCCCTTGGAGCTGGCATACTCCCGAAAAATCGTCAATCCTGTCTGGGGGATGAAATTGACGGGCAAGGTTGGCAGAACCACCATCGGCCTGTTGAGTGCCTATGATGAAACCCCTCCTGAAATTGAGATCTTCTGGGAAGAAGAAGAGGAGGAAGAGGACGAGGCCTCTCTTTCTTCCACCAGAGCTTTGGTCAATATCCTGCGCCTTAAAAGAGACCTCTATCCAGAGTCTCATATCGGGTTTATCCTCACCGACAAAGAGATGGGACGCTCGTGGGATGCCATCACCACAGATTACAACAGAGTGGCCGGGGTGGACGGACATTTCAAATTCAACAACCGCTACAGGTTTTCTTTTCAAGTCTTAGGCTCCAAAAGCAAAGCTGGACAGGAAAAGACCAGTCTTGTTCCGGCTACAAATTTTCATTTCAGCCGGGCGGCCCGCCATCTGAACTTCAGTGTGGACTGGAGAAGTATCCCTCCAGATTTCGAGGCTTCATTAGGATTTCTCCGCCGTAAAGACATCAAATCCTTCAACAGCCGGATAAGCTATGCCTTCCTCCCTCAGAATGACTGGATTATATCCATCAACCCTTCTTTGGAATACAAAAGAATCTACGATTTTGAAAACACTCTCACTGATGAAGAATTTCAATTGTCTGGATTTATAAGCGGCTGGAGACAATCCCACATCTGGGCCTCTTACTCTCAACAGATGGAAAGATACGAAGGCGTAGATTTCCATAAGAAAACATTCAGAGCCAGTTTGAGAACAGAGCCTTTTTCCTGGTTGAGCGGAAGATTTACCTTTTCCTTCGGAGATGGCATATACTACTCTGAAGTCCCTTACCTGGGTTACAAAACGTCGCGGGAAGCCAACCTCACGGTGAAGCCTCTCTCCAATCTCCGCCTTTTCTACCAGTTCGAGAATGACAATTTCTACAAGAACAAGGGAGGAGAAAAAGTTTATACTGTCAATATCATCAGTCAGCGAATTTCTTATCAGCTTTCCCGCACCCTATCTCTGCGTCTCATCACTGACTACAACGACTATGACAAAACACTGTACAACAGCATCCTGTTCAGCTACGAATACCGGCCAGGAACAGTGTTTTATGTGGGAATAGACGACAATCAAGAAAAAGACGACTCCGGGATTTTCCGTTCAGAAGGCCGGTATTACTTCCTCAAATTTTCCTACTGGTGGCGGATATAGGAAAATCCGGAGAAAACAGCTCAACCTACCGGAGGTATAGAGTCTGCCAGTGCCCGGCTCTTAATTTATCTCAAGCTCAGGGAAGGTTGTGTTTTGATTCTATCATGCTATAATCTTTATAATTTTTATAGGAATTTATGAGGAAAAAAACTGCTTTAAACAATGAAGAATAAATTCTTATCTGTACACATCTGTGTTTTTCTGTTGTTTTCTTTTTATTTTTCTCAACCCAAAAAAGAATACTCCCTCCCCCAAATCATCAATATTGGCCTCCAGCATAATCCTCAAATTTTAGCCACAAAACAAAAGGTGAAGGCCAAAAAAGCATTCTATGAATCTTCGAAGCTCTTTTTTAATCCTGAAATAGAATTTGAAAAAGGCCTCGGAGAAAGCTACGAAACTCAACAGGAAGTCGACACCGGGGGGATTTCTGTCCAGCAGCCCTTAGAAAATCCCATCAAGAGAAAATATCGAATAAGCATGTCTGAAAATGACTGGCAGGCTTCCCGACACTTCCTGGATTTCATAAAACTCGAAATAATCTACAAAATAAAAGACCTTTACTTCAACATCTTGCTTTTAAAAAATCAGAAAGAAATCACCGCCAAAAACCTTGAATCTATCCAAGAAATACATGAACTCATCCAAGAAAGAGCCAGATTGGGAGAAGTTAAACAACTGGAAGTCATAAAACTGAATGTGGAGATCCTTAAAACCCAAAATGATGCGGAAAAAATAAAAACGGAAATGAGCCTTGCCAAAGACAACCTCAATAAATTAATGGGGAAAGCTCTTCCTTCAGATTTTTCAATTCAAGGAAAATTGGAATACCAGGAATTAGAAATAAACCAAAAATCTCTGCTGGATAAAGTATTCGCTGTTCACCCTCTTGTGAAAAAGAAGAAAAAAGAGGTGGCCTTAACTCAAGATAAAATAAGTTTTATAAAATGGCAGAGACTCCCTGACCCAAAAATAAAGGCATTCATGGAAAATGAAATAGACGGCAAGAACAAAGGTCTAGGAATCAGCATGGAGATACCGCTTTGGAATTTTAAATCCAAAGAAATCGCAGAGGCACAGAGCCTGTACTTGAAAGAGAGAGAAGAGCTGAAGGCTTTACAGATGGAACTCTCCACCGAGATTAAATCCAAATTCAATCAGCTGAAACTATCGGAACAGAAAATAAAACTCTTTCGTACAGGTCTATTAGCCCAAGCAGAAGAAAGCCTACAAATAGCCAGGATCAGCTATGAACAAGGAGAAATATCTCTGATAGATTATTTAGACTCACAAAGAACATACAATGGAGTGATGAAAGATTATTATTTAGCATTGTATGAATGGAATACAAACACAGCCTCATTGGAAAAATCGCTGGGGATAGAAATAAAATGAGAAAACTTTTTTTACTCCTGATGATGTTGAGTTTCGTTTTCTGTAAAGGGGAAAAAGCAGTGAATGAAACCCTGACTCAAGGGCACAAAGAGCACCAGCATGAAGAACACAAGGATCTTAAAGTGCCCCTGGAAAAACAGAAACAATGGGGAATAGAGGTGGGGAAAGTATCAGAAATAAATGTCTCCTCCAAAATTAGTCTCCCCGGCATCATCACTTTAAACCAGAACAGAACCGCCCACATCTCTTCCCTTGTGGAGGGGAAAATTGTTTCTCTGTCCGTTGATCTTGGGGATCGGGTGAAAAAAGGACAGACTCTTCTTACTCTTAACTCCCCCCAGTTTTCGCAAGCCAAAGCGGAATTTTTTAGGGCCAAGACCAATCTGAATCTAAAAAAGAGAGAATTTGAAAGGTCTGAGACCCTGTTCGAACGAAAGGCTATAGAAAAGAAGGAATTCTTAAGAAGAGAAGCGGAATACTCCAAGGCCATCATTCAGTACGATACGGCCAGATCCAACCTTCACTCTCTAGGATTCCTCCCCTCACAGATAGAATCCCTGGAGAAAAAGCATGATACTCTGAACCGCAGCTCTGGGTCTATCAAATTGAATGATCCGTATTTAGCCATTATCACCCCTCTTTCTGGAAAAATCATATTCAGGGATGCCATCATCGGAGAACATATTGAGCCCCAAAAGATTCTGTTCACCGTTTCTGAGTTGTCTTCCCTGTGGGCCCTCCTTGATGCCTATGAAAAAGATCTGCCTTACATCCGAAAAGAGAGTAAAGCCAGGATAAAATCTTCCCTTTATCCAGATAAGGAATTCGAAGGAAAAATAACCCACATCAGTGATATGATCGATGAGAAATTGAGGACCACAAAAATCAGAGTAGAATTGAACAATGAGGAGAATCTATTAAAGCCCCATATGTTTATAACCGGAACCATTGAAAATGAGAATGAAAGGAATAAGGAACTTTGTGTCCCTGAAGAAGCTGTCCAGAATCTGAACGGAGAGAAGGTCGTTTTCCTCCAGGAGGAAGAGGAGATATTTGTCCCTCAACAGGTCAACATAAAGGAAAAAGTCAACGGTGATTTCATCATAACCGAAGGCTTGAAGTCCGGCCAGCACATAGTGGTCAAGGGAGCATTCTATCTTAAGGCGGAATTGAACAAGGAAGCCTTCGGGGAAGCACACGTGCATTGACACCAAGCAGACACTCTCACATAAAAAAATGACTTGGAGATGACAGCGTCCACTCGTTCCTGGTTATGACATTTCATTCATTTCATGCATCTATGTTAGTTTTCGAAACAGGCTTTTTTTCTTTCTAAAATGCTTGATAAGATAGTCGAATTCTCTGTAAAGCAAAAATTATTTATCTTGGCATCCACCCTGATCATCCTTTTACTGGGAGTATTTTCTTACCGGAAGCTCCCCATCGATGCCTTCCCTGATCCTTCTCCCTGTCTGGTTCAAATCTACACAGAAGCGGAAGGAATGGCTCCTGAAGAAGTGGAAAGATTGATATCTTACCCCATCGAAGCCGCCATGTTCGGCCTTCCCCGAGTGAAAAACATCCGGTCCTTCTCCACTTTTGCCCTGTCCATGGTGAGTGTCTACTTCCAGGATGGAACCGACATCTATTTTGCCAGGCAGCTGGTCTCCCAAAGACTGCCCAAAGTGGGGGAAAAGCTTCCCATCCAAGCAGAAAATCCTGTTCTCGGTCCCATCTCCACGGGATTGGGATTAGTCTATCTTTATTATCTGGAAGGAGAGAATTTTTCTCCTCTGGAGCTGAGAACCATCCAGGACTGGATCATCAAATTTGAACTTCAGTCTGTCCCTCAAGTTACCCAAGTCCTCAGCATTGGTGGAGATATAAAGCAGTTCCAGATTCTTGTGGATCCCAACAAACTGATCAAGTTCGATTTGACCCTGAAAGAGATCATGGAGATGGTGAGAAGCAACAATCAAAACGTGGGAGCCAGTTTCATCACCAAGGGAAAAGAAGAATACATCGTCAGAAGCATTGGACTGGCCAAAACAATCCATCACCTCAGAAACATTCCCGTAGCCCATACCGATGGAACGGCTGTGTATTTAAAAGACCTGGCTGAAGTCAAAGTGGGGCCGGCCATAAAAAGAGGAACCGCCTTGGCTGAAGGCAAGGGGGAAGTGGTGGCCGGTATGATTCTTAAGTTGTTTGGCTCTAACACTGTTCAGGTGATAAAAAATATTGAAAAAAGAATCCAAAAAATCAACACATCGCTTCCCCCTGGAATAAAAATCATTCCATTTTATAATCAAGCGTCGCTGGTAAAAAAATGTGTCTCCACCGTTTCCTTCAGTCTGCTGCTGGGAATAATTCTGGTGATGTTCATCCTTTTCCTTTTTATGGGAGATTTCAGATCGGCTTTGATCGCCACATTCTCTCTTCCTTTTTCCATTCTCTTTTCGTTTATATTGATGCATAGAGCAAACCTATCAGCGGATTTGATGTCCTTCGGAGGTCTGGCCATAGGAATCGGAATCTTTGTGGATGCCTCCATTGTTATGGTGGAAAACATCTACAGACATGTTCAGGGGACCCAGGAACCCATTGACCATTCCATCATAAGAGCAGCCAATGAAGTGACCCGCCCCATATTCTATGCCATAATCATTATCATCCTGGTCTTCCTTCCCATCTATACCCTGCAGGGAGTGGAAGGGATCATGTTTCGCCCCTTAGCCTACTCTATCACCTTTGCTTTATTGGGCTCTCTTATATTTTCGTTCACTTTTGTGCCCGCTGTCTCCAGCTTGATCATCCGGAAAGGAAAAAGGCCGCATAAAGAATCCTTTATGATTCAAAATATTAAAAAATTTTATCTGCCGTTGTTTAAAAGAGCTGTCAGGAGAAAGAAGACCGTTTTCCTGGTGACCATCATCCTGTTTTTCACATCTGTTGCCCTTATTCCCTTCCTGGGGACAGAATTCATCCCCCAATTAGAAGAAGGCACTATCCATCTGAGGGCAACCATGGATCCCAATATCAGCCTGGGGGAAGCTGTGGAGATGACCACCGCCATGGAGAAGGAAATAAAAGGCTTCTCAGAAGTTCAAGGAGTTTTAAGCCGGATCGGCAGAGGAGAAATCGGAAGTCATGCTCACTTTGTCAACAATGCTGAAATTCTGATCGCTTTAAAGCCGTTCAGCCAATGGAAAAATTTTCATTCAAAAAACCAGCTCATACAGGCTCTGGAAGGGAAGCTGGAAAAATTTCCAGGTGTTCTTTTCAACTTCACCCAGCCCATCGCCCACAATCTGGACGAGCTTATATCCGGAGTAAAGGCTCAACTGGCCATCAAGCTTTATGGTGAAGACTATGCTGTGCTTCAAAAAAAGAGCAGTGAAATAAAAAACATTATCTCTGAAATCAGGGGAGCCACTGATGTTCAGATAGAGCAATTCACAGGCCAGAATCAACTCCAGATCATACTGAGCAGGAAGAACCTTTCCCGCTACGGAGTCCATATCAAGGATGTCCAGGAAACAGTGGAAGCAGCAGTGGGAGGGCTGACTCTAGGTAAAATCTATGAAGGGAACAAAAATTTCGATATTTTCTTGAGGTTCCAGCCGCAGTTTAGAAAAGACATCCCTGAAATGGAAAATTTACTGATCCCTCTGCCTTCAGGCGGGACCATTCCGCTCAAATTCTTGGCTGAAATAAAAGAAGTCATCGGCTCGCGCCATATCAATCGCGAAAACAACAACCGCTATGTGACCACTCAATGCAATATCCGAGGAAGAGACATGGGAAGTTTTGTGAAAGAAGCTCAAAGAAAAATCGAAGAGAGCGTCCCGTTTCCTCCGGGATACACCATCAACTGGGGCGGACAGTTTGAACTTCAAAAGCAGGCCAACAGAAGGCTGATGCTGATCATTCCTTTGACTCTGGTGGCCATCGGCCTCATTCTTTTCACTGTGTTCTACTCTCTAAAAGACGTACTGATCATTTTTCTCAATATTCCTCTGGCCTTGTCGGGGGGAGTGATGGCTTTAAAGATCTCCGGTCAATACTTGAGTGTTCCCGCCTCTATAGGATTCATAGCTCTTTTTGGAATCGCTTTGGAAAACGGATTGGTGCTGTTTTCTTATTTCCATAGACTGTTAAACCGGGGCTTGAACATGAAAGAGGTATTGATCACCGGAGTGAGCCTGAGAATCAGACCGGTGCTGATGACAGCTTTCACCACCATGTTTGGCCTCCTTCCCCTCTTGATCGCACGAGGTCCGGGGGCAGAAATCCAGAGGCCCCTGGCCGCCGTGGTGGTGGGAGGGCTGCTGACATCAACGTTAGTGACCCTGTTCGTGCTTCCCCTTGTGTATCAATCATTAAAAAAACAATGAGTGAAAGACTCCTCCCTGCAAAGATAACCACAAGCGAGCAGAATGATTATGAGCTAAACAAGCTCCTTGATGGCTTCAAAGCTCAGAGAAGATTTCTCCATAATGTCCGGCTTGACAAGTGAGAAGCCTGATAATATGCTTGAGTAGAAAAATATCCAGACTAAGGGGAAAACGATTGAAAAGCAAAATATCAATATTGATTGCAGCGTCTTTTTTGTTCTCAAGCTGCCTGGCATCTCTTCAGGTTAAAAAACAGCGCTCTTCTTCTTATGAAAATATATCTTTCAGTCAAGTCTGGGAGGCAGCTCTGAAATCTGTTGAAGACATGGGTTTCACCATAAAAGAAGCGAACAAAGAAGAAATAAAACTTCCTGCTTTCAGCGAATGGAAAGGCGTTATCAGTGCCGAAGGGGAGAAGAATGCACTGACCCAGGTCAAGCCGCCCCAACTGTACGTCACTCTCAGGGAAAAAGGAGGAAGAATTGAAGTCGATTGTCAGGCAACACAACCCAGACAAATGATTGACTACGGGGAAACCAAAAAAAATCTGAGACGTTTTTTTGAATATTTGAGTCAAAATCTGAGCAGATAAAAATCCAAAATTCCCCTCCGCTCATTTCAAACATCATCTCTTGAGATGAAGCAAAAGGGGAAGAATTCACCTCTCATCTCATCCTAAAGGAGGATTGATTTATCCCTGTGTGTCTGCCAATATTTTGAGAAAAATTGACAGAAAAGACAGTGGATAATCATCTTACACCTGGGGAAAAGCGAAAGATATATCGCTTCCCATGGAGAGACCTCCTGATTCCTGCCCCAGAAGAATAGAGCTTCTGTTCAGAGAGATATCCATGATCGGAAAGACAGTAGGAAAATTTAAAATTCTTCAAGAAATCGGAAGGGGAGGGATGGGAGTCGTTTACAAGGCCATTCAAATTTCATTAAACCGCATGGTGGCTTTGAAGATGCTGCCTGCACAAATGGCCCTGTCAAAAGAATTCTTAGAAAGGTTTCAAAGAGAAGCAAGAATATTAGCCCGTTTGGCTCACCAAAATATCGTCCATATTTACGACCTGGAAGAACTGGAAGGAACATATTTCATCATCATGGAATATGTGGAAGGCCAGAGTCTCGCAGAAATCATTGCCCGCCAAGCTCCCCTCCCCGTAAACTTAACCAAAAAGGTGGGAATTGGAGTGGCTTCTGCTCTTTCCGCTGCTCACAAATCTGGCATCATCCATCGTGATATAAAGCCAGAGAATATCATGATAGATAAGCACGGCGCCACCAAAGTCATGGATTTTGGAATAGCCCGTGCTGCCGACGAAAGTTTCAAGACCAGAGCAGGAGTCAAGCTGGGCACTCCCGAATACATGTCGCCAGAACAAGCCAAGGGCCTGGCTGTTGATGCCCAATCAGATATCTATTCTCTAGGAATTGTCCTCTATGAAATGGCAACCAGCAGGGCCCCTTTTACAGGAGAAGATTCAATTGCTACCGCTTTGAAGCATATTCATGAACCTGTAAAGCCTCCTTCCATGATCAACTCCCATATCCCCGAAAATTTGGAACACATAATCCTGAACATGCTGGAAAAGGACAAAAACCGCCGTGTCAAGAGCCCTGCCCAAGTCATCCAGGCTCTGGAAGAAATAAGGGGCGTTGAGGAAAAAGAAAAATCACAGGAAAAGCTTCTGACATTTGTTTACTGTCCGGATTGTGGATCAGGCCTGAAAGAAGATTTTCTCAGATGCCCCCAGTGTGGATCAGTGGTGAGACGCCAGTGTCCCCACTGCCGCAATATTTTTGATGCTGTTTATAACAGATGCCCCTATTGTTCCCAGGAACTTCCTGTTCTCAAGCCCCAAGAAGTGCCGCAAACTGTTGTGGAGAAAGGAAAGAAAAAAGCTTTTCTTCCTGGATTAAAATTTCCTTTTGCCCGCTCAAAGATAAAGGACAAGAGACCCCGCCAGATTCTGGAAATCCTGAAAGGCCCCAAAACCGCAGTCATCCTTGCGATGGGGATATCTTTAGCCATACTGTTCACTGTTATTATCCCTGGAAGGAATGGATCGTCCTCTGATAAAGAGATTCTTCCTTCCTCCGATTCCACCTCTTCATCCTCATCTGAAGTATCCACACCGGGGTCCTCCCAATCTCAGTCAAGAGGAGAAGGTCTTGGTCAGGAAAAGATGGAACCAGATAAACTTGAAGAAATGATTTCCCTGGCTCAAGACTATTTCGAGAGAGGGGCCTATGATCTGTGTGTGGCCCAGATGGAAAAGGTATTGAAATGGGAATCCCGGAACGTCAAAGCCCGGGATTACATTTTAAAGGCTAAACAGGCAAAACCAAAGGTGGAATCCTATCTCCGCGGAGCAAGGGAAGCTCTTGGGGAAAGAAAATACCATGAATGTATGGTGGAATGCGAGAAAATTCTTGCCATCAGCCCTAAGCATCCTGACGCCCTGGAGTTGATGAGCATGGCCAGAGCTCAAGTTCCAGATCAATCCATCCTCACCGCAGAAAAAAGCGAAGTTAGGTCAGAAGAGAAACATAGAAAAGAGGAACCCTCCCAGTATGGTCAAGATCTGAGAAAAATCCGAGCTGTCGTTGATCGGCAGAGGAGAGCTATGGAAACCGAAGATATCAACCTTCTCCTTCAGGATATGATGCCAGAACTTACCGCCTCGATGCGGCGGGATGCGGAACAATTCTTCGCTCAGAATGATATTCTGAGGGTTTCCTTTGACAACATAAAAATAGACATAGTGGAGCCCAGGAGTGCTGAGGTAACCTTTATCAGCAGCATTGTCTTCATCCCCGATGAGAAAAAGGAGCCAGAAAGCCAGAACATGTCTGTTTTGTGGCATCTGAAAAAAATGGGGCCCGATTGGAAAATAGCAGAGTTTTAAATGAGAGAAACCAGAGAGATTGAAGTCAAAGTTGGATTTGACACCACCAGAGGACGTGTTCGGAAAATGAATGAGGACAGTCTATGTGTTTTTGTTCCCTATCCCGGTTCCCAACAAGATTCAGAGTTTCAGGCGATTTTAGGAGTAGCGGATGGCATGGGCGGCCATAAGGCTGGAGATCTGGCCAGCAGGATCATTACCCAGAGATTGAACGCGGCTTTTATCCGGGGCGGGTATGAGCAGGAATTCGCCGGACTGAATGACTTCTCCCTTGTATTAAAGAATGTCATCCGTGAGATCAACAGAAAAGTATACTCCCTTTCAAAAAGAAACAAAAATCTGGGAGAGATAGGGAGCACTTTAACCTTCGGGATCATCAAGAATGCGGTTCTTTATCTGGTGCACATCGGAGACAGCCGCTGCTACTGTATAAGAAACGGACACCTGGATCAGTTGACCAAAGACCACTCCTGGGTGGCGGAGCAGGTGAGTTCAGGTGTCTTATCCGAAAAAGAAGCCCTAAATCACCCAAAAAATAATGTGATAACTCAAGCCGTGGGTTTTGACCCCAACATCGAACCCCAAATGCTGAGAAGAGAAGTGAAAGCAGGAGATCGGTATGTGTTCTGCAGCGATGGGCTTACCCGTCACGTGAGCGATGAAGAGATTCTTGAAATTGTCAACAAAAACTCCCACCCGCAGAGAGCCTGTGAGGCTCTCATTGACCTGGCCAATCAAAGAGGCGGCCAGGACAATATCACAGCCGTCATTGGCTATGTCAACCCCGATCTTCTGGCTACTCGTGAAGATGAAATCAGAGAATGGCGCCAGCAGGGGAAGAAAAAATACTCCACAATCAGTAAAATTCTCCTCGGAATTCTGATTCTGGTTATTTCGATGGGGGTTTTTCTTCTTGGATCCTGGCATCAAAAATACAGGATGACAAAGAAGATAAACAGGCTTCTGGTCCAAATTGAGGAAGATTTCAACCAGGGAAATCACCAAAAGGCCTTTCTTGCTGTCCGTTCTCTTTTGGAGATAGACAAAAACAATAAAACCGCTCAAAAGCTTCTCAAAAAATATAACAAGGAGGTCAAAAATGAGTAAGCAAAATTCTCCATCAAAAACTTGTTCCAGGGGTCATTCTCTGGATCCCTCTTGGAAGATCTGTCCTTACTGCGGAGAATCTTTTCAAGACACTCCATCAGGAAGGGATGAGACGGCCACAGAAGAGATCAGACCTGAATTGAAAAAGACTGTCAGAGAGGAAGTAGACCTGGGAAGACAAGAAAAAGAGACAGAAGATACCCCCAAGACAAAAATTTTAATAGAGAAAAAGCCTGACATTCCAGCCCTGGCATGGCTTATTGCCGTGGATGGACCCACACGAGCTTCTGTGTACCAGCTCATAAAAAAGAAAACCGTGGTGGGAAGTTCCCTGGAGAACGATATTCAGCTTGAAAACGATTTTGTTTCATCGCGCCATGCAAGCATCCATTTTGATAAGGGGAAGTACTATATTTCAGACCTTGACAGCGCTAACGGAACTTTTGTGAATGAAAGAAAAATTACCAAGAGAGGATTGGAGGACGGAGACAGGGTAAGAATAGGCGATACCAATTACGTTTTTAAGTATTTGGTGCTTTGACCAAAGCTGAGAGACCGTGATGGCCTCAGGTCTTAGGTGTGCCTTTGGAAAAAAGGAGGTAAACATGAAAAGCCTAAAAAAATCAATAGGTGCGGTCACTTTTTTTGCTTTCTGCCTGATGTGCCTTTCTTCTGCAGCCATATCCCAGCAGGAAAAATCGACTCCCCAGCAGATGCTTGAATTGGTTAAACCCGCGGTGGTGTTCGTTGAATACTTCTACAAAGGATGGGTCATTTACAAGGACCAGCAGTTTGGCTCCATCCAGGATCCAGGACAGCCTTTCTTTGAGTCGTTTTTTGGGACGGTGAAAGCTGGACCCTTTGAGGAAGGAAACGGAGCCTCAGGATTTC
The DNA here is from genome assembly GCA_046538375.1 of Candidatus Aminicenantota bacterium. Lineage (GTDB taxonomy): Bacteria > Acidobacteriota > Aminicenantia > Aminicenantales > Aminicenantaceae > JBKHJA01. The sequence goes on along the minus strand of JBKHJA010000029.1, from coordinate 10,368 downwards.
TTGTCCATCCTGATGGATACATCCTAACGGCAGGACACTGTGTTCAGGATTATCCAGATGAGGGCCGGATGTTGATTCTGAATGCCTTCTTGAGGGATTATAAGATTCCTTCCTTTATACAACAGGTGGGACGGTCCCCCAATAAAGAAGAGTTAAAAAATCTTTTCAATCAAGTCATAAAGGAAGGCGCTCAGGTGGTGGACTTGAAGAAGGAAATTTATATCCGGACCGGAAACTGGAGTGCCTACAAGGCGGATGTCCTGGTGGTGAGTGAATTTAAGAAAGGAAAAGATGTGGGAATTGTCAAGATCACAGGTAAAAATTTCCCCACCATCCCTCTGGGCGATTCAGATGAAGTCAAAGAAGGGGATGATCTTATGGTCATCGGATACCCCGGGATCGTTCAGGACCTGACTTCTGGACGGGCATTAAGTGTGGTCAGCCTGCTTATTCCCACCGTAAGCAAGGGAATCGTGAGTGCGGTAAAAATTGACTTTGCAGGAAGTCAGGTAATTCAAACTGACGCCACCATCGCTGGAGGAAACAGCGGAGGTCCGGCAGTCAACACCAAAGGCGAAGTAGTAGGGATCGCTAGCTGGATGGCAGGACGGACCGCCCACAGAGAAGGGGGAAGCTATGGAATGTTTGTCCCCATCAATCAAGCGAAAGTGTTTATCAACCAAGCTGGATTTATTCCTCAGAATGGATTGACCGACCGGGTTTACAGCCGAGCATTGGGATATTTCTGGGAGGGTAAATACAAGAAAGCTCTCCAGGAGTTCAAGACCGTTGAAGAGTTTTATCCCCACCATCCTACCGCTCAGAAATATATCCTTGCGTGCAGCGAGAAAATTGTGCAGGGAGATACCGGGGGAGCAAGGGCATTTCCATCGTGGCTCAAATGGATCTTCATCACAGTTCTGGGGATAGTGGTGCTGGGATTCATTATTTTCCTCATAAGCAGAACTCTGAGCTCCAAACCGAGTAAAAAGGGTTTTGGATACCTGGTCAGCCAAGCGGGGCCTTTGTCTGGTAACAAGTTTGATGTTGAGAAAACTGGCCTCCGCATTGGAAGAGACTCCTCCAGATGTCAAATTGTGTTAACAGGAGATACTGTATCCAGAGAACACGCTCTTATTGAGCCACAATCCGGCTCCAAGTCTATCCGGATAAAAAATTTAAGTGCCACCAATCCTACTTATGTGAACGACAGGGCCATTACCGAGGCAGAGCTTAAGGACGGAGACCGGGTCAGAGTGGGCAAAACAGTATTTGTCTACAGGAAGTAATGAAAGAGATTGTTTTTCCTTTCCATTTTTCCTCAGTATTCTAACATTCTGAATCCTATTTTGAGTTTTCCCCTCTGGAAAAGGGGAATACTCTAATAGGGATTTCTTTACTGACCATATAAAATTGGGGGCTCCGCATTCCATAAAATTGATTTGATATTTTGCCGGAAAAGTGATATATTAAATCTAACCATAAAATCTCGATTTCTCATCGGACATTTATCTAGGAGAAACAAAGCATGGCTAGAAAACTAATCAGACCTAATTTCGCTGAAATCAAAGAAAAAATGAATCGCGAACAGGCGAAAAAAAAGTCTCATCCTCCTTCTGAGACTCATGCCGAGAATTACTATTATTTGAAACAGATGAATAAAAAAACTCCCATGGTGGTGGTTTTCGCCGATGGAGAAAAAGCGGAAGGTTATATCGAATGGTATGACAGAAACTGTATAAAACTTAACCGGAATGATGCTCCCAATTTATTGGTCTTTAAAAACAGCATTAAATATCTGTATAAACTCAACGACAAAAAAGCGTCCAAGAAAACTTCAAAATCACCCTCCAGATAAAAAAATGATCCCTCCCAAGATCGGGATAACTCTTGGGGATCCCGGCGGAATTGGGCCTGAAATCATTCTCAAAGCTCTGACTTCCATAGAATCCTTTCCTCCTGCTCACCACATCATCTTTGGTTCCACTCTTATCCTAGAAGAAGAAAAAGAAAAACTGGGCATCAAACTGGAGATACCCCGCCTGCAAAAAAAAAGCCTGGATTCCCTTCCCCATCTGAGCGTTTGGGAAGTCAACTCTCCACTCAAAACGGTAAAGAGAGGTTCCCCTTCGCCAGCCAATGGCCGGGCATCTTTTTCTTATTTCCAGAAAGCAGTGGAACAGGCCAGGAAAGGAACTATCCAGGCCCTGGTCACAGCTCCCGTCTCCAAAAAATCCTGGGAAATGGCCGGCCTCAAATGGTCGGGCCACACTCACTATCTCAGCCGGTTCTATCCCCGGGCCATCATGACCTTTTGGTCAGAAAAATTAAAGGTGGCCCTCTTCACTCATCACCTGCCCCTAAAAAGGGCCGTGAACAAGATAAAAAAAGAAGCTCTCCTTGATTTCTTCCTCCAGCTTGACCAGAACCTAAAAAATATCCATTCTCCTTCTTTCCATCTGCTGGTGGCAGGGTTGAATCCTCATGCTGGCGAAGGTGGCCTTTTAGGCTCAGAAGAAGAAAAGGACATTGTCCCGGCCATCAAGAAAGCCCAAAAAAAAGGTGTGGATATCAGGGGGCCTTTCCCCCCGGATACTGTTTTCCGCTGTGCACTGAATCAGCCTGACAAAATGGCCATAGCCCTTTACCACGACCAAGGCCTCATCCCCTTTAAACTGGAATCCTTCCACCAGGGAGTCAACCTGACTCTGGGCCTTCCTTTTATCCGGACCTCACCCGACCACGGCACAGCTTTTGATATTGCCGGGAAAGGAAAAGCCAATCCTCAAAGCATGATCCAAGCCCTAAAACTGGCCTCAATGCTTCTTTCCTCTCCTTAACCAAGACTATAATCTTAAGAGATCAAACAATTCCCCCATTTTTATACGGCCAGTTAAGCAATCCCTTCATAGGGAATTGGGTTGGACACATAAAAATAAGAGGACTCCGTCAAAAGGTCTGATTGACCTTCTATTTTCAGATTGTTATGATGACACACTATCCAGGCAATTGATATCCGTTTAACTCTCGAGAGGAGGCATAAAATGAAAAGAGTGTTGGTGGTGATACTTATTCTTCCCATGGTTACCTTCGGACAACAGAATATGTTCTATGAACCTCTGAGTGAACGCATCGCTAACTACACCATAACCTGCAAACTCGACCCAAACACAAAGACAGTGGCCGGCGAGGAAATACTGACCTGGAAAAACACTTCACGCATCCCTGTCCATGAGCTTCGGTTTCATCTCTACCAGAATGCCTTCAGCCATGAAAAAAGCTCTCTGCTTTTGGAAATGCCCGAGTTCCCGGAGGAGCTCATCGGACATTGGGGTTACTGCAGGGTTTTGAAGATGGCTCTCCCCGACGGCACAGACCTGGCTCCTCGTTTAGCCTTCATCCAGCCTGATGACGGCAATCCGCATGACCGGACTGTCTGCGCTGTAAAGCTTCCCCGGCCTGTGGGGCCCGGTGAGGAACTGAGGCTATTCCTTGAGTTTGAAACCAAGCTTCCCCCTGTTGTATCCCGATCAGGCTATGAGAAAAATTTCTTCAGTGTGACACAGTGGTTTCCAAAGTTAGGAGTATTTGAGGACGGGCACTGGGTCTGCCACCAGTATCACAGCAACGGCGAGTTCTATTCGGATTTCGGGGTCTATGATGTGACCATTATCATTCCAGAAGAGTACATGGTGGGGGCGACAGGGGTGCGTATTGAGGAAAAAAACCTCGGAAACGGGTGGAAGAGGCTTCGACACTACTGCGAGGATATCCACGATTTTGCATGGTGTGCAGACCCGGACTTTGTTGAAATCATGGACCGATTTGAAGATACAGAGATTCGATTCATGTGCCAGCCCGACCATGTGGCTATGGCAGACCGCTTCCTCAGGGCTGTCAAAGTCTGCTTTGAATATTACGGAAGCCGCTACGGAAAGTATCCCTATCCTGTGGTGACCATGGTGGACACCAAGCACCGGGATACAGGAGAGATGGAGTATCCCACTCTTTTTCTCACCGGGAATTTTGATTCTAACTATGAGATCGAGGTCTACCAGTCTGACCCTCTTCCAGAATCCGACCGGTACATTGAGTGGCTGACCATCCATGAATTCGGCCATAACTGGTGGATGGGAATTGTGGCCAACAATGAAACTGATCATGTGTGGGTGGATGAAGGGATCAACTCCTATGCCTCCACCAAGGCGCTTGAATACGGATACGGGAAATATCTTTTAAAGGACTACAAAGGGATCAAAGAAACAGCCAGAGAGCATGAGAGGAATTTTTATCTTAAGATGGCAAAGGCAGCCACTGTGCTCCAGCCCTCCTGGCTCTACCGTCCTGGCGACGAGTATTTCACCCTCACCTACTGCAAGCCAGAGATGATGCTCCATACCCTGAACAATCACTTTGGGGAAGAACTCTGGGGCAAGGTGATGAAGACTTTCTTCCAGAGATGGAAATTCAAGCATCCTGAAACTGAAGATTTCTTTGAGGTGGTCTATGAGGTCACCGGTAAGAATTGGAAACGATTCTTCGATGAGTATATGAACACAACTCATACCGTAGATTTTAAAGTGGAGAAGGTGGAAGGAAATCAGGTCTGGATAAAGAGAGAGGGATGCCTCCGGTTCCCGGTAAAGATTTTGGTCCACTTTGTGGATGACAGCGAAGAGGTCCGGGAATGGGACAACATCCAGAATTCTGTGATGTTTGATTTCAGCCACGCAGCTGAGATCGAATACATCAAGATCGATCCACAGGGTATCATCGAATTCGAGCTGGATAAAGAAAATAACAGCTGGATTAAATAAAAGAGCAAGCACTCTTTTAAGTTAAAAATCGGCAGGCCTTAAAAGCGGCCTCGGTCCTTCTTCCACCTCTTCAGTTCGGCTCTCATCTCCCTCTCCCGGTCCCTTTCTCTTATGGCCTCCCTCTTCTGGTATTCCTTCTTTCCCTTACCCAATGAAATCTCCACCTTGATTTTGCCCTTATGGTTGATCAGAATCTTGGTGGGGATGAGGGTGAGACCTTTCTCTTTTATCTTTCCGGTCAGACGCTTGATCTCCTGGCGGTGAAGAAGCAGCTTTTTCTCTCTCCGCGGCTCATGATTGAACCTGTTGGCCGGGGGGTAAGGACTGATATGACAATTTATTAAAAAAACCTGTCCGTCTTTTATCTCCGCATAGCTCTCTTTCAAGCTAACCTTTCCATCTCTTATGGATTTGACCTCTGTTCCCAGCAAAGAGATGCCCGCTTCCATGCTTTCTATAATTTCATAGTTGAAATAAGCCTTTTTGTTCTTAGCGATGACTTTCATCGTAGCCCTTCTTTTGACTCTGGGATAGTTCGATTCGCAGCAGATTGATATGGCGTTTACCCATTTTCTCTACATTAAGTCTGTGGCCTCCATAATCCAGTGTGTCTCCTTCCTTGGGAATTCTCCCGAACTCATACAGGAAAAATCCGGCTATGGTGGTGTATTCTGTTTTCTCGGGAAGCCTCAAAGGAAGCGTCCGGTTCACCTCTTTAACCGAAGCGATACCCTTCACCAGATAAATATTGTGTTCAACCTGGTTGATCCACTCCTCTGCCTCCACATCATACTCATCCTGGATTTCTCCCACAATCTCCTCCATGATATCTTCCAGGGTTACGATACCCTCCATATTGCCGAATTCATCCACCACAAAAGCAAAATGTATGACCTTCTCCTGCATCTGGATCAACACTTTCTCCAGGGAAGCAGATTCAGGGACAAAAAATGGCTTTCTTATGATGTCTTCTATCTTAAATTCTTTATTATCAGTAAGATAGGGAATAATGTCTTTGGCGTGGATAAAGCCTTCGATGTTATCCAGTCGATGCCTGTACACAGGATATCGTGAAAACCCCGAGGAAAGCACAATTTCCAAGATCTCTTTTAAAGAAGAACTCTTCTCCAAAGCTTTCACCTGGGGGCGGGGGATCATGATTTCTCTTATGGGTCGAGTCCCGATCTCTAGAGTGCCTGAGATCATTTTTTTCCTTAAAGAGGACATCCCTTTTATTCCCATAGCCAGCAAAACTTTCATCTCTTCCTCATTGAGGGAAGAAACACCCAACATTTTCCTCTTGGAATCAGGGAAAATCAGGCGGGAAAAGAAGGTAAAAAATTGGACCAAGGGATAGAAGAGAAAGACAAAGATCCTCAGAGGCCGGACGAACAGGAAGGAGACTTTGAGAGGATTATAGGCGGTGTAAGTCTTGGGAGTTATCTCTGATAGCAGGAGAATTAAAAATGTGGTGACCAGAGTGGCCCATAGAACAGCCTGATTCTTATCAGGGAGGAAAGAAACAAAAATAAAAGTGGCCATCGAAGCAGCGGCTGTGTTGACCAAAGTGTTGCCGATCAAGATGGTGGCCAGGAGGTTATCCACTCTTTTCAGCAGTCTCTGAACCAATCTCGCCCTTCTGGAACCTTTCTTTTCCAGATAATCAAGCTTATAAGGGCTGGCAGCTATAAAGGCTGTCTCCGAAGAAGAAAAAAAAGCACTGAACACCAAAAAAAGAAAGAAAAGGATAAGAGCTGGAAGGAACATTCCTTAAATAATCAGGAATCTATTTGAGACTGCATATTTTTAAAGCAAAGGGCTAGAGTTTGCAGTAATTTCTCCTCGACTTCGGAAGAAGAAAGAGAGGAAACTTCAGACATTTCGGATACCATCAGGTTCTTTGCCTTCTCCATCATTTTTTTCTCGCGGAAAGACAGGGGCTTGATCAAGTTGAGGTAGTAGAGGCTCTTGAGAACTAGAGCCGTATCCAGGATCGATCCAGTCTTCATCAAATCCAGGTGTTCCTTGTACCGGCCCTTCCAGTTCATGGTCACATCCACGTGGCCGTTTCTCATGAATTTGTATATTTTATCCAGCCTGTCTTCAGCAATGGGCTTGCGGATGCCAATTTCACTTGCATTGGCGGAGGGAACCAGTACCAGAGTGTTATTGGCCAGGATTCTTACTCTGTATATCTTGAAACTTTCCCCGTAATGTTTTTCTTCCTGGATATCTTCGATCACCCCAAGGCCTTGATTGGGATAAAGGACTTTATCCCCAATCTTGAACATATCCATTGTTTGTAATTATAATCCATAAGGGGAAAGGAGTCAAATATTGTTTAGCATTATTTTTTTTCGCTGAGGTGAGCGAGGAAGGGCTCTTGACAGACAATCACAGGTTTATTAACATACTTTTTCTGATTCAGTACTTAGAGAAGCCATGAAAAGAACATTTCAGCCCAACAAAAGAAAAAGGAAAAAAACACACGGCTTTCTGGTTCGGATGAGAACCAAAGGCGGTCAGCGCATCATCAAGAACCGCCGCCAAAAAGGCAGAAAAAAACTCTCTGCTTAATGGACGAAAAATTCAGTCCTCAACAGAGGATTAGAAAGAAAAAAGATTTTTTATTTCTGTACAGAAAAGGAAAACGTTACAGAGGAAAATATTTCAGTCTCATCTATCTTGCCAACAATTTAAGCTCTTCCAGAATTGCCATCGTGGCCAGTAAGAAAGTGGGCAACGCCGTTAAGAGAAACAAAATAAAAAGATGGATGAGAGAACTTTTTCGAAGGAACAAAAATCTTCTGAATAAACCCATGGATATTGTTATCATTCCTAAAAAAGATATAGCGGATCTATCCTGGTCCGCTCTCCAAAAAGAATATCTGGAAGCCATAGCCCACATCAGTTCCCAAAATTCAATCTAGATGAAACACGTCACATTGATTTTGATAAGAATCTACCAGCTGTTCATCTCACCCCTCCTCGGTAACCAATGCCGATTCCACCCTTCCTGCTCAACTTACACACATCAAGCCGTAGCGAAATATGGGCTGATGAAAGGTATATTTCTGGGAGGAAAAAGATTTCTCCGCTGTCACCCCTTCCATCCCGGAGGGATTGATCCGGTGCCTTAGCCGATTAACCGATGGAAAAAAGAATTTTACTGGCTATTGTCCTCTCTTTCCTGGTGCTGGTCCTGTATCAAGCTATCTTCGTCAAAAAGCCCCAACCTCAGGAAACACCTCCAGAAATACCTTCTCCAGCAGAGACCAGACCCAAAAAGGAAGTCTCCCCTCAACCTCCACCCCCTGAACCCTCCCCAGAGACAGAGCTGCCAGCAGAAAAGAAAATGGAGAAGCCTCTTTCGGAAGAATCCGAACAGCACATCCTCATCGAAACTTCTCTTTACCAAGCGGTTTGGAACAATAAAGGAGCTGTGCTGGAAAACTGGAGGCTGAAAAAACATAAGGACGATGAAGGAGAAAATCTAGAACTGGTCTCCCGCCGATCTCAGGAAATTGACAGATATCCTTTCTGTTTGAAAACAGAAGACTCTGCCTTTGACCGGACTATCAACAACGCTCTTTACCAATTCTCTGATCGAAAACTGGAGTTATGGGACGGCCAAAAAGGCGAGCTTCGTTTTCAGTATGCAGACGGAGAGGGAACCCGGGTGGAAAAAGTCTTCATTTTTCAGGATGGAAAGTACACCTTCGATGTCAAAATCAATGTCTGGAAAAACAACCAGAGAATCGATCATCAGCTCCTCTGGGGCCCCAGCCTCAGGAATCCCACCCCTGAAGAAAAAGAGAGGCGGTTCGGCGCAGACAGCGGTGTGGCCGTCTTAGCCGGTTCCAAAATTTACCGTCAAAAGGAGATAAAATACAAACCCGAAGAGAGTGTATTCCATTTTGTCACCTGGGCTGCCTACGAAGACAACTATTTCACGGCTCTATTCCTGACCTCTACACAAAAATCAACAGCTTTCTTCCTGAAAGAAGAAAGCGAACAGGCTCCTTCTTTCTTCCTGGCACTGACTCATCCCCAGAAAGCCTTTCTGGGGCCAAAAGACTATGATGCCCTTGAAGAGTTTGCCCCCAAGGCCAAAGACCTGATCAAATTCGGATTTTTCGGATGGATCGCTCAAATCCTCCTCAAGGCTATAAAATTTGTCCACAGTTTCATTCCCAACTGGGGTTTTTCCATCATCATCCTCACCCTGATCATAAAAATCCTGTTTTTCCCTCTAACCTACAGCAGTACCCGCTCCATGGCCAAGATGCAGGAGCTGCAGCCTAAAATAAAAGCCTTAAGAGCCAAGTACAAGAAGGCAAAAAAGGATATTGCCCAAAGGCGCAAGATGAACGAAGAAATGATGAAACTCTACAAGGAACATGGCATCAATCCTGCTGGAGGCTGCCTGCCTATGCTCATCCAGATTCCTATTTTCTGGGGATTTTTCCGGCTGCTGGTGGTATCTATCGAGTTCAGACACAGCCCCTTCATTCTGTGGATAAACGATCTCTCCTTAAAGGATCCTTATTACGTCACTCCCATTCTGATGGGCATCAGCCAGTACATAAGCCAAAAGCTCACTCCCACCTCTGCCGATCCCACTCAACAGAAAATGATGCTCATCATGCCGGTCATCATGGTCATCTTTTTTATGAATTTCCAGAGCGGTTTGGTCCTCTACTGGTTAACCAACAATATTCTTCAAATCGGACAGCAGGTGATCATGAACCGACTGATGAAAAAGAAAAAAAGAGAATCCCATGGAAGTAAAAAAAGAAGAAAATAACAATCAAAAACAAGAATTCAAAGGAAGGAATCTGGAAGAGGTTATAAAGACTGCTGAACACAGCCTCAGACTTCCGCGTTCTCAATTCAACTACGAGATTGTGGCTGAAAAAACCAAGCTTTTCGGGATAAAAAGCAAAGAGATTGTCATCCGGGCCTGGCCAAAAAAGGGAGAAGAAGAAAACACTGTGGTTGAATTTCTGGATAAGCTTCTCTCTTTCATCCAGCTGGATGTCAAGTATCAAATCAAAAGAAAAAACAAAATGCTTTATCTTATTTTCAATGGCCGGGATAAGCATCTGCTGCTGCGCAAAGACGGATCTTTGTTGTTGGCCCTGCAGCACATACTCAATAAAATCTCATCCCATAAAGTGCAAACCGATTGTGATTTCTACAAAAAGAGGAAAGAGAGAGAACTCCAGCAGTTCGCCCAGAAAATGGCTCACCAGGTTCATGAAACAGGGAAGAATGAAATTTTGGATTTGATGAATCCCTATGAAAGGCGGATTATCCATATCGCTGTTAACCAAATTCCCGGAATCACCACCCAAAGCATGGGCGACGGCTTTCTGAAAAGAGTGAAGATTTTTCCTGAAAAAAATCAATCCCGGTCATCCTAATCCTTCTCCCTTAAATCACCCGCTTTAAGCATTTCCAAAACCGTGATGAGCATAAATATCTGATTGAAAAGGGTGAGGGATGGGGGGTGAGGAAGCCCCTATGAGGACTGAGCGGGCACGGTTCC